>NZ_CAMCVG010000092.1 GCF_945881795.1 Rhodoferax sp. OV413 | reverse complement strand
GCATACATGAGCCCGACCTCGTATTGCGCATCCGCCAGCCCCAGCCGGGCGGACTTGAGCGTGTCGGTGAATACGCGCTTGTCTTTGGCGGCCTTGGCTGCGCTCATGGTCACGCCCCCCCGCCCAATGCTTTGTAGAGCTGCGCAGATGCCTCGAGTTGCGCTCGGCGAAGCTGAGATCTGCCCTGTTGAGCCGCAACCCACTCGCGCTGGCCGTCCAGAACGTCCAGGTATGTCGTCAGGCCCACTTTGTTACGGGCCACCGCAATCTCGAGCCGCTTGGCCTGGGCTTTTTCGTTGATTTCGGCCGATCGCATTTGCTTGGCGAGCGAAGCACGGGCAGACAACAGGTCGGACACTTCGCGAAACGCAAGCTGAATGGTTTTTTCGTATTCGGCCACAGCAATCACCTTGCGCACCTCGGCAATGTCTCTACTGGCCGCTAGCCGCCCGCCGTCAAACAAGGGCATAGCCAAGCTGGGCGCAAAGTTCCAAGCCGCACCGCTAAACAGGGTGCCCAGGCCCTGGCTGGCTACGCCGAGCCCCGCTGTCAACATAACCTTGGGCAGAAAGGCGGCCCGAGCTGCTTCGATGTTCGCTTGGGCGGCGCGCAGGCGCTGCTCCGCAGCAATCACATCCGGGCGCGACAGCAAAACTTCGGACGGCAAGCCCGGCGCTATTGCGATGTCCAGGCCCTGTTCATTGAGCCTCAATCCTGTAGGTAAAGCTTGCGGCACTTCGCCCAAAAGATAGTTCAGCCGGTTTTGCGCAGTATTTATCTGATGTTCCAGAGAATCGAGACCTGCCCGCGCCGCTTCTAGCGCGCTGGAGGCCTGCTCCACCTCGAAGTCGTACGAGCCACCCGCATCGCGCCCTTTTCCCACTACGTTGAGCGTCACCTCCCGCGTGGCCACCGTGTTGCTTGCCAGTTGGGCCGACTCTTCAAATTGAACCAGCGAGAAATAAGTGCTTGCCACTTCGGCCACCAGAGAAGCCTGCACCGCCCGCTCGGCCTCCTGCGTAGCCAAGAAGCTGTTTCTTGCCGCCTCCGACAGGTTGGCCAGTCGCCCCCAAAAGTCCACCTCGTAAGACATCGTGGAAATACTGGTGTCGTAGCGTTCGAATGATGCGGGCGTGCCTGCATTCACTAGATCGTTGGGTGTGCCGGCAAACGCGGCACTGCCCAGCAAGTTGACTATGGGCATGCGTTCGGCGCGGGCCAACGCGTACTGAGAGCGAGCCTCAGAAACGCGTGCCGCCGCAATGCGAATGTCGCGGTTGTTTTGTAGCGCGATGGTAATGAGCGCCTGCAATCGCGGATCGGGGAAAAACGTCTTCCAATGGACCTTAGGCGCTTCCTGCTGCGCCGGGCCGCCAGCCGTTGTAGGCCACTGCTTAGGAACCGGCGCCGCAGGCCGCACAAACTCCTTTGACTGGCCGCAAGCGGCCAACAGCGCTGCAAGGCACAGCACGAGTGGGATTCGAATAAGGCGGATTCGTAAGGTCGAGATCACAGCGGGAGGTGTTGAAACACAAGTCGTAGAAACGGGCCATACACAGCGCGTCGGGCCCTTGCGCTTGTCCGAAGTTTGGCCGCAGCACCCCTGCCACTAGCGCCGGAATTAAGGGGTAAAGCGTGTGTTCATTTGGCGCCTTACGTCACCATCCGGCGATTCCAATATTGCATCGGCACTATCGGGCTCCGCACACGTGACCCAGCCCCCAAGAGGTTTATGACATGACAGTTCAGGCGCAATTTGGCGAATCCATCACCCAAGCTTGGCGCGGCGACATGGACTTTAGCCAGCTTTTGTCAATGGCAAACGCCCTGGATGCTACAGGACACCAGCCCCTCTCCGCAGTGCTGTACCAGACCTGGCTGGCTCGCAACCCATCGCCTTTTGCCTATGCCGGCTATTTCAATTACGCTTTGTCGCTGGCTGCCGCCGGGGACGATGCGGCCGCCGAGGCGGCTTACCGACGCTCCATCGAAATTCACCCTGCTTTTGCCCAGCCGCGCCTGAACCTGGGCATGCTCTATGAGCGACAAGGCAAGCCGGAGCAAGCCTTGGCCGAGTGGCGCTGGGTTGCCGACAACATTGACGCTGGCGCACCCGCCAATACCGAGCTGGTCGTCATGGCGCTCAACCACCTTGGCAGGCTCCTGGAAATGCATAAAAGGTTTGGAGAGGCAAGCGCCTACCTCTCACGCAGCCTCAGCATCAATCCCAAGCAACCTGACGTCATCCACCATTGGGTACACCTGCGCCAAAAGCAATGCATTTGGCCGGTATACACCGAGCTGCATGGCGTCACCGCGGACGAGATGCGTGACGCCACTTCGGCGCTGGCCATGATCAGCATCACCGATGACCCCGCGGTGCAACTTCACGCCGCGCGGCGTTACGCCGCCAAGAAAGTCTTCGCAAATGCGCCCGCCCTGTGCGACCCAAGGGGTTATGGGCATAAGCGCATTCGGGTCGGCTATGCCTCGTCCGACTTCAGCCTTCACCCCGTGTCGATGCTGATGGCCGAGTTGTTTGAGCTGCACAACCACACCGATTTTGAAATCTACGGCTATTGCTGGAGCCCGGAAGACGGCTCCGGCCTGCGCCAGCGCGTCATCAGCGCGATGGACCAATTCCACCGCATCAACCACTTGGGCGATGAAGACGCCGCCCGCCTCATACGCTCCCACGAAATTGATGTGCTGATTGACCTGCAAGGCCAAACCTCCGGGGCGCGGCCCAACATACTGGCCATGCGCCCGGCCCCCATTCAGGTCACCTACCTCGGCTTGCCCGCCACTACCGGTCTTCCCGGTATCGACTATGTGATTGCAGACCGGTTCTTGATTCCGGAGGAAATCGCCGCGTCCTACTCCGAAATGCCCCTCTACATGCCCGACATCTACCAGGTGAGTGACCGAAAGCGTGGTGTGGGACCTAAGCCAACTCGTGCGGAATGCGGGCTTCCGGATGACGCATTCGTGTTCTGCTCGCTCAATAACAACTACAAGTACACGCCCGAAGTGTTTGACGTGTGGATGCGGATCCTGCAACGCACGCCCGGCAGCGTGCTATGGCTCTTGTCGGATAACCCGTGGGCCGAGGAAAACATTCGCAAAGAGGCTGCGGCACGCGGGGTGGACGGCACCCGCATCCTGTTTGCGGGCAGGGTTTTGCCCGAGCAATATCTGGCGCGTTACGCCTGCGCGGATTTATTCCTCGACACCTTCCCCTTCAATGCCGGCACCACCGCCAACGACGCCCTGTGGGTCGGGTTGCCGATACTCACGCTGTGCGGCCGGGCGTTTGCTGCCCGCATGGCAGGCGCATTAGTCACGGCGGCCGGGCTTCCCGAACTCATCACCTACAAACTGGCTGACTATGAAGAAAAGGCGGTTGCGCTGGCTGGCGCCCCGGCTGAATGCCAGCGCCTTAGGCAACACCTGAGCGAGGTCAAGCAATCCGGCGTGTTGTTTGACACGGCCCGCTTCGCCCGCAACCTCGAGCAGCGTTTTCAGGAATTGGTCGCAGCCCTTTAGCGGCCGCGGCTGGTCAGTCGGGGCGGCTTAGTGCAGGTAGGGCTGGTTGTCGAACTTGCGTTCGAAATGGGCCAACCACGGCTCCGCCAGATAGCGGATTTGGGCGTCGTTGTTCAAGATGCGGCGCATGATGCGCGTTTTTTCGGCACGCGCGGCCTCATCCAGCTCTTCGCTCTTGGCCCGCTGGCGCAGCTGCTCAATCAGAACCGCGCAAGCGCCCTCGTAGCGAACCACGCCGTCCCAGTCTTCGGCCTTGGCGGCCTCCAACATTTTGGCGCTGCTGTCCTCGATGGCTTTGTAAAAATCAATCAGCACTTGTGACATTTGGGGCTCTCACGACTCAAACCGGCTGCAGGTAGGCGGGGCCTTTCCCGTTTATCTGCTTCCAGCCGCTGGACACCGGCTCAATCACACGTTGCACTTCTTCGATGATGCTCGCGTCGTTGCGAATATTGGCCATGGTGAGCCGTTGCACGCAGTAGGTGTACAGGTCGTGCAGGTTGGCGGCAATGTCGCCGCCTTCTTGCAGGTTCAGAGGGGCAATCAGCCCTTCTTCAAAAATACGGACGGCGTGGCTGATGTGCTTGCACTTGGCAGCAATGTCGCCGTTTTGCATTGCAAAACGCGCCCCGCCCAAAGCCGTGTGCAAGGCGTCAAACAGCAGCGCCACCAGCTTGTGCGGGTCGGCGTTGTCAACACTGGTCTCTACGCCCACACGCTTGTAGGCAGAGGCTGAGCGGGAGCTGACGGAGGTAAACATGGCGCAATTCCTTGAGGAGATGCTCTAGTTATCGGCAGTCGCTACGACAAATCAAGTTTTTCAGTCTCCAAACTAGGCTGCCTTTCCATCTGCTATGTTTTTAGTAGCTACTCACGCAGACTCAGCATGCGCAAAACCGCTATTTCGCTATTAGAAATTACCTGGTCGACTTGTTCCAGGTGGTTACCTGCTGCGACACGTAGCTGTTGAGCGCGGTCAGGCTGGCCATCTTGGTATCTAAGGCGCTGTATTGCTTCTTGAGCCGCGCCTCGGTGGCCGCCGCTCGGTCGTTTACCTTTTGTTGTTCTGCAGAATTAGTGTCCAGCGCTTTCTTAAGAGCGCTATTTTTGTTTGTCACGGCGCCGCCGATGGCGTTGGCACCCTTGGCAAAGGCGGCAAACTTCAGCGCAAATCCGTTGGTTTGGGCGTTGTTGTTATCTTGAGTAAAAAACTTTTGAATCTCTAGCCCGTTATTGATCGCTGCGCTGAGCCTGGGCATCTTGACCGACAAGGTGCCGTTCAGCAGTCTTTCAAGACCAACATCCCCCAGACGCTGGTACTGTGATCCGGTACTTATCGACGATGCCAGTGAGCGCAACATGCTTTGGATACCCACCACGGTCGAGTCCCCTTGAAATATGGAGCCCTTCTTTGTGTTGGGATCGTACTTGGTGAGATCGGCCAGATTGGTGGTCAAGGCGTTGTAGGCGGTCACAAAGTCATTCACGTTTTTGACTGCAACGGTCACATCCTCACTCACCGACATGGTGATCGTGGACTTACTTTCACTGACAGTACCGTAGCCTGTGGTGGTGGTGTCCAGCAGGCTGATGGTGACACCCGGAATATTGTCCGTCAGCGTGTTGGTAGAGGAAGTCACTGTCAACCCGTTGATGCGCGCGCTTGCGTCCTGCCCAAACTGCGGCGGCGCACCTGAGGAGGCAAATCCATACGACACGGTTTGCGGGTCAAAACCGAAGCGCGAAAGCCCGGCATCGTCGGTATTGTTTCCGTCCGTATCGGCCACCTGCACGCGAAACCCGGCGTTCACACCGGTCGCCTTGGAGGTGAGCTGCAGCCGGTCGTTGACGCCGTCCTTGAACACCATGGCGATAACTCCCGCATTGGCGGCGTTGATTTTGGCGGCAAGCGTTGCCACAGTATCGGTCGCGCTCACAGCGACAGACACATCAGAACTTCCCGTCGCTGCGGTGAAACCTGGCCGGTTGTTCACCGCGGCGGTGGCGCTGTCCACAGCAACCTGGGCCGCGTCTCGCGCGCTCAGTGCCGCTTGTTGCGCAGCGGTCTTGGCAACATTGATCGCCAGGGCCTCGTCATAAGCCGCCTGCGCGTCTGACTGCGCTTGGGCAGCTGCGGCAAATTCCGCACTTGCGCCATAGTTATCGAGCGCGCTTTGGGCGTCATCCGCTGCCGTTTGAAGTTCGCTCAAGGCGGTTGTAGCGGTGTCGCGATCTGTTAGCGCTGCTTCCTGAAGTGCGGCTTTTGCATCACGGTTTGCCTGGGCTGCGTCCAGCTCGGCCTGAGCGGCCAAGGCGGCAGCGGATTTGATGATGGCATCGGCTTGCGCCTCGCTAAACGCTGTCTTGGCACTCGTCTGAGCTTGGCGTGCCGTGGCCAAGTCGATGGACTCTGCGGCGGCAATGTCGTAGGCGTCCTGTGCTTCGCCAACAGCATCTTGCTTGATCCGCACTTCATCCAAGGCCGCTTGATAGACATCACGCGCGGTGTCTAAGTCGGTGTTTGTTGTGCTTCTGTCTGGAATCGCGGCCAATGCGTCGACCGCCGCGGCTTCCTTGGTTGCTTGATCTGCCACCGCTGCCTCATAGGCTGCGAGCGCCTGCGCCTTCAAGCTGGTCTGGGCGTTTTTGTCGACAAGAGCGGCTTCGTAATCCGCGCTGGCGCGCTGTTGCGCCGCACGGGCAGTGCCGATCTCGGACAGCGCCAGTTCGTATGCAGCTTGTTTGTCTGCTTGGTCAAGGCTGGCCGCACTGTATGCGTCTGATGCGGTTTGATAAGCAGTGAGAGAGGCTGCCGGGTCCTGCGCAGCATCCCAAGCGATGGCACGCTCCTTTAAAGCCGCCTCAAAAGCCGTCTTGGCGCCGGCAGCGGCGTTCAGATTGGCTAGCTTTTCTGAAAGCGCAGCTTCTTGAGGCTCCAGCGCTGCATTCGCTGCCGTCAAGGCGTCAATTTGCGCTTCGAGTGACGTTTGCGCCAGCGCCAGTTGGCTGGTCGCGGTCGAGATTAACTGGGTTTGATTGCTTTTGGCCTGAAGGGCCGCGCCGTATGCGACCAAGGCCTTTTGCTGCGCAGAGCGTGCAGCCAAGAGATCGGTGTCACTGAGGTAGGCGTTGTAGTCGCTCTCGGCTGCACTTTGTACGACGGTGGCGGCGTCGTAGGCGGCTTGAGCAGCGTCCTTTGCCGCCTGAATGGTGGTGTTTGCAGGAGTTGTCGCAAGCGCCGTTTGCCATTGGGTGAGCGCTGCTTTAAGTGATGCCTTGGTGCTATTGGCCTCATTGAGGGTAGCCAAAGTAGTGTCGCCTGGGTCGCTCGTATAGGCCTCTTCTGCGTCTGCCTGCGCAGTCTCGGCATCGTCATAGGCCGTTTCCGCAAGGTCGAGCGCCGACTCTATCGAGGTGGTTCCCGGCGCAATTGCTAGCGCTGCATCGTAAACAGAAAGCGCATTTTTCAAGGACGCTTGTTGCCCATTGGCCGTGTTCAATGTCGCCAGTTTGGTAGCGAGAGTGGCCTCCAGGGGCTCCAAGGCCGCGTTGGCGCTGTCGAGCTCCGTGGTTTTGGTGTCCAGCGCTTCGCTGAGTCCGGTCAGTTGGTCGCTTGCAGCACCGAGCAACTGCTCTTGCTGAAGCTTGGTACCCAGCGACGCCGCGTAATCAGCTTGGGCTTTTTGCTGCGCGCTGCGCAAGGGGCCGATATCGCTCAGAGAGGCCTGGTAGGCAGTGTATGCAGTCTCATACACGGCCGTGGCATCTGCGTACGCCTCTGCGGCGGCAGAATAAGCTGCCTGCGCCGCATCTGGATTTTCTGCGGCGTAAAGTGCGATTTCCTTTTCCTGCAGAGCAGCTTGAAGGGTCGATTTCAGAGTGTTCGCCCCATTGAGCGCTGCCTGCTTGCTGGCTAATGTGCTTTCAAATGGTTCGAGTGCTGTGTTGGCTTCGTCCAACAATGTGGACTTGGAAGCCAGCGTCGCCTCTGATGCAGTGAGCGAGGCGTCTGCCGCATTGAGAACCACTTCGCGGTCTGCCGTTAGCCTTTGCGCGGCTATTGCTAATCTGCCTGCGGTATTGCTGGCCGACAGTTTTTGAAAATACTCTTCATCAAACTCTGTTTTGGCGAGAATCTTGTCGTTCAGATCGTCAGCCGCACTTGCCAGCACTTGCTGGGCGCTTCTCAGCTCGGTGCGTGCAGTGGCCAAAGAAGTAGCTAAGCCACCCATGGTGCTTCCGGCCAGTGCGGCCTCCGCGTCGGACACCGCTGTGTTGGCTGCGCTGAGTTCAGACTCTCGCGTTGCTAATTCCGCTTCTGCTGCGGCATTGGCCGTGTCTGCCGCGTCCTTAGCAGTAGTCTTGCTGGCGAGTGTGCTTTCTGCGTCGGTGAGGGCCGCATCGGCTGCATCCAGGGCGGTTTGCTTCGTAACCAACAGGGATGTACCGTTAGCCAGCGCGGTTGCGGTCTGGTCACGGGTTTCGGTCAAGCCCAATACATCGGTTTGATAGGGCGTGTAGGCATCGGTTGCAGCGGTAAGGGCTGTTTGCGCGACTGCGAGCTCTTCGGTCGAGGTCACCAACTCGGCATCGGCGCTAGTGAGCTGATCTTCTAATGGCGATAAGGCTTCTTCCGCTGCAGCAAGCGTTGCTTCTGCGTCCGCTAAATCGGTGGTGGATGATGTGCCTGTGCCGCTCCATGCGCCGGTCCTAAAGGTCAGTGTTCCAGCGCCCACGAGGGCTGTTGCGCTAATGCCCGGGGAAGTTATCGACTGCGAACTCGCCAGAGCATCCACATCCAACCTGAAAGAGGTAGCTGGCGCGGAGTTGGTTGTGGTGATAGTGGCAGCCACCGCGTTGGAAGATGTTGCCTTGCGCGCAACCCAAGCCTCCGGGTCAGAGAGCTTGCTGGATATGTCTGCCAAGGCAGCCATTTG
>NZ_CAMCVG010000091.1 GCF_945881795.1 Rhodoferax sp. OV413 | reverse complement strand
GACGCGCTGACTGCCGATCTAGAGCTCTTACGAAAGGATTTGGTGGCGGACCCGTTCTTCAAGGATGTGCCATCGCTGGACCCGGCGCGTAAGCGCACTGCGGTTCATTTCCACGCTAAAGATGATCCGCCCGAGGTGCGGTTCATGGTTTACAAGTTGTTGGCGCAGCATGACCTCCGTTTTGTGGCGGTGGTGCGTGACAAGTTGCGTTTGGTGGACTACGCCCTGCAACGGCGCAGGATAGAACCCACGTACCGCTACGACCCCACCGGGCACGAGTTGTATGACGAGCTGACCCGGCACTTGTTTTCCCGTTTGCACGGCTGGAGTGACCACAAAATTGTGTTCGCGCAGCGTGGGCACAAACCCCGCACCAAGGCATTTGTGGACGCCATCGCCCACGAGGGCGAAGGGTTTGCGCGGGACTTTGGCTTGTCAAAGCCCAAGCCAACGGAGGTGTTGTGCTCGGTGCCCAAGGACCACGCGGGACTACAGGCGGTCGATTACTACCTGTGGGCATTGCAGCGCTTCTATGAGCGGGGCGAGGCCAGATACCTGAATTTTGTGTGGCCGCAGACGCTAGAGGTCTTGGACTTGGATGTGGAGTCAACCCGTAAGGGCAAGAAATCTGCCCGAGAAAGCGGCATCTTTAATAAAGAACACCCGCTGACTTTGGAAAGTAGAGCGGGTGTCGGAAAGATGGATCGAGAGATATAGGATGAACCGAATCACCTCACGGCATGGAGCCGATTTTTGTCTCTCGAAGGTTTGATTATAGCTAGGCGGTCGCTGGTGGGTGGTATTCGATAGGTTCAATGCGGGTTTTTACGACTTTTTACTCAGCGACTCCGTTGCATCGCAACTACGTTGGTTGCCCGGCCAGCAGCCTTGTCTTGCAGCAGCGATAGACGGCTGCCCAGCAGTTTCCATGCGTCGCGCATGGGCCCTTCGTACTGAGCGCGTTGGTAGATGCGCTTGACCTTTCCGACCTCGGTGTGGTTCAGGCACTTTTCAACCACATCGGGGAGGGCTCCGAGTTCAGCCATGGTGGTGGCCGCTGTACGGCGCAGATCGTGTGGTGTCCACTTGCCGCCGGGTAGCACCAGTGCGTCCACGTCCTTAGAGCGGCCTGTCATTGGAACATCACCGGGGCGCTGCCTGTCGCCCACTTGTTTGGTCACGGTTTTGACGCAAACATGGTCGGCGAAATCAGGTTGATCTTTTTTAGCTTGCGTCGCGGGGAACAGCCATTGCGTCAGGCCGGTGCTTTCATGCAGGTTCTTCAGTTGGCGCAGTGCAAAGTCACTCAGCCAAATTTCATGCCGCTTGCCGTTCTTGGTCTCGGGCAGGGTCAGGCTCCGCCGCTCAAAGTCCACATGTTCCCAGCGCGCAGCCAGCACTTCGCCGATGCGGGCGGCGGTTGTCAGTTGAATCAGCAGCGCCAGTTGGCTGGTGGCCGCCAGCCCCGAACGAGGAAGTTTCTGAAACAGCAGAATCAATTCGGCTTCGCTCAACACGCGGTCGCGCTCAACGTCAGCACCGATGCGGGCTTTTTTCACGCGGGCAGTGGGGTCGGCATCCACATAATCCCGATCCAGCGCGAAGCCAAACATTTGGCGCATGTCGGCCAGCGTCTTTTTGGCGGTGCGCACCATGTTTTGTGTTGGCGTGGCGCGTGATTTGATGGTGTCCACAATTTCCTGGATGTGCGCCTTGCTCACGTCCGCCGCCGCCACATTGCCGATGAGCGGGAAGACATCGCGCTCAAAGGAGCGCAGCGCCTCGCTGCCTTTGTCGGCGCGCTGGATCAGCTCCAGCCGCTGCCATTGGTCAAACAGGCTGCGGACCGTCATGCGTGCGGTCTTTTCGGCCAATGCTTGCAGCCGTAATTGTTGCTGGTGTACAGCGTCTTGCCGGTCGGCTTCGATTTTGAGGAGTTCGGCCTCCCGCTCGGCTGCCAGGCGCAGTTGGTCAGCTTCGCGGTCGGATTGCACTTGTTCGCGCACAAGTTGGCTCTGTTCCACCGGGTCGATGCCGTTTTGAATCTTCACGCGCAATGCGTCGCGGTCTTTGCGGATGGCGGTGATGTCGGATTTGGGCCAGGTGCCGACCAGCACTTCGCGAAATTTGCCGCCGAACTTGTAGGCGAACCGGAATTGAACCGACACGGCACCATCGCGCGCCACATAGACCTTGCCCTTGAGCGATCCACCGTCAGTTAACCGGCGTCCGTGGTCCGCAGCATTCAGCGCTTTGAGTTCCAACATCGTCAATGCCATAGCAAACCCCGGTTGACTGCGCCGTCTCCGTTGTCCCAACCATTGTCCCAACCGCAACGCAGGCTTTGAGTGCATCTTAGTGGACGTTGTTGGATAATGCTTTTTATGATGATTGGTGAAAAGTCGTTTAAATTCAAGTGGTTAGGTGACTTTTAAGCTTTTATTGAGTTTTCTGGAATTCACCAAAACTTGCATGGGGTGCAAGGGGTAGAAGGTTCGAATCCTTTCACACCGACCAGTTGGTAACGTAGAGGCCGCTAAGTAAAACTGCTTAGCGGCCTTTTTCATGTCCGCTGCCCGCGCTTGCGCGAGGCGTTGATGGAGCGTTGCAGCAAATAAAACAGAAAAATCGCCAGCGAGCTGACCAACAGCCCGGCGGTCACCACGATGTCGCGGTTGGCCTGGTAGGGCGCCAGCACGTCGGACAGCCGCGCGCCCACCACAAAGGCCAGCCCATACTCCGGCTCCCGGTAGAAGCCATATTGGCGGATGACCTGGTCGGTTTGCGAGCTGCTGACGTAGGTGCCCGAGAGGGCGGCACCGGCCTTCAGGAACGGCCGGTCTGTGATAACGAAGCCCAGCGCAGACTCCCCCACAGGGAAGCGGGACATGATCTCTCCGCTGTCGCGCACCATGGCAACCGACCCGTTGTCATCAATGCCCATGGTCTGCGCGAAATTCGCAAACAGGTCGGGGCTGATGGAGGCCACGATGACACCCTCAAACACGCCATTGGTACGAATCGGGCGGGTGAACTGGATCGACCACTTGCCAGACACCTTGCCCTTTAACGGCTTGCTGATAAACAGGCGGTCAAAGCCCGGGTTTTGTTGGTGCAACCGGAAGTGCTCACGCTCGCTGAGGTCGGTTCGGTCGCTGGGCTTGGCCAGGTTGGAGAAAGCCAAGATGCCGTTACGGTCAATCACCGCCAACTGAAAGGAAATGTCCTCAATGTTTTCCTGCCGCTGGCGGATGGCGTTGGCAAAGGCCTTCCAGTCGCCGGTCCACTGCGACCGCGAGTCAATCAGAATCTCATTGACCCGCTTGATGACGGAGCGGGAGTTTTCCGCAAAAACACGGGATTGCACCTGGGTGCGCACCTCCGCCTCATGCAATACGCTGGAGCGGCTGCGGTCAAGCTCAAAAAACACTGCCGCCCAGATGATGCTCAAACACAGCAGCAGCGCGTAGGTCATGCGCAGTTGAAGTGCGCTGGTGTTGAAGAGGGCGGTGAGTCTGGCTTCCAGGCGGCGCAGTGTATCGGGGCTTGCGGTCTTAATTTCGTTGGTTCGTTGGTTCTTCGCAGTTTCGCCATAATGGCCGGTCTGCTATGTAATTCATAGCTGCCTACGCATCATCCATGAGCGATTTGGCCAGATGAATGACTTCTTTGGAGCGTAGCCCCGCGCCACTCAGGCGCTTTTGCAGCAGGCGGTAGGTGTCCAAGTCGAAGGCCAGCGGGTGGCGGGCGGTTGTGGCGTCAGCCAGAGCCTCTTCGTCGTGCACCGTGGCCAGGTGGCACCACTGGTCAAACACATGGATATCGGTTCGGCCGGTGCGCGGGTCATATTCGCGGATGGCCATGCGGCCCGGGTGGGGCCAGGCTTGCAGCCGGTGTTCGGCCAGCGCCATTTGCAAGCGCACCCGGTGCAGGGCCGGCACCTCGCGCCCCGCGCACACCCCCTTACAGCGCCCGATCTGGCTGCCAAAGCAGGCGCCCTTGCCGGACTCCAGCCCCAGAACCAGCAGGCACAGCTGGTGGCTTTCGGCAAGTGTTCGCAGCGCGTCCGTGGCCTGGCGTTTAGACCGGTAGGCTCCAAACAGCTCGCCCATGTCGGCCGCGTTCACCCCGTCAAGCCCCACGAGTTGGAGCACAGGGCGGGCGCTGGGGTCGGGGTGTAGCTTCCAGGCGCTGAGTTGCTTTTCGCGGCGCAGCAGCCGGTTGTGGATGGGCTGCAGCTCCTTGACCAGGCGCGACTCCAGCAGCAGCGCGCCCAATTCACCGGCAGTTTCGCGCCACTCGATCCGGCGGATTTCCTGCAGGATACGCATCTCGCGGGCGACCTTGGTTGACGCCTGAAAGTGCGACATCACCCGCGTTCGCAGGGTCACGCTCTTGCCCACATACAGCGGGATGCTGCCTTCGCCATAAAACAGGTACACGCCCGGCGTGTCGGGCAGGTCGGAGACCGGCGTTTCCAGCTGCGGTGGCAAGGCGGCGCTGCCCTGCAGCAGGCCTTGCGCTTCGCGCTGCAGGGTCTCTGCACCCAGCTCTCGTTCGGCCACGCCCAGCCACTCCAGCACTACATCCACATCGCCCATGGCACGGTGGCGCGCCTGCGTTTGCAGGCCGTGGCGTTGCAGGATGGCGTCCAGCCCATGGCCTTTGTGTTGCGGGTAAAGCCTGCGCGACAGGCGCACAGTGCACAGGGTTTTGACCTTGAGCGCAATGTCCAGCCGCGCCATCTCGTTGTGCACAAAGCCGTGGTCAAAGCGCACGTTGTGGGCCACAAACACCGCCCCGTCCAATAACTCCAGCAACTGCTTTGCCACCTGTGAGAAGTTGGGCGCGTCTTCCACCATGGCGTCGGTGATGCCGGTCAGGCTCTGGATAAAGGGGGGAATGCGCACTCCGGGGTTGACTAGCGTGGACCAGCGCGCGGTCTCCTGGCCGTTGTCGATGCGCACTGCGGCAATTTCGGTGATGCGGTCTTGTACCGCGTTGCCGCCGGTGGTTTCCAGGTCCAGCACCACGTAGCTGGGCAGCAGGGGGATGCTCACGCGATGTCGATGGTGTGAAAGCCGTAATGCCCCGCGCGGCGGTCGGCAAAGTAGTGTTCGAGAGTTTCCTTGACGGTGCGAAACGCAATCTCGTCCCATGGAATCTCGTCTTCGCTAAAAAGGCGCGCCTCGATGGTCTCGGTGCCCGGGGCAAACTGGTCGCTGGTCAGACGGGCGCGATAAAACAGATGCACCTGCCCGACGCGGGCCACATTGAGCAGGCTGAAGAGGCCTTCCATCTCAAACTGGGCGCCGGCCTCCTCATCGGTCTCGCGGGCTGCGCCTTCGGCGGTGGTCTCATGAAGCTCCATGAAGCCGGCGGGCAGCGTCCACTTGCCAAAGCGCGGCTCAATGTTGCGCTTGCACAGCAGCACCTTGTCGCCCCAGTGCGGCACGGTGCCCACCACGTTCAGCGGGTTTTCGTAATGGATGGTGTGGCAGCCCGGGCACACGGCGCGGTGCTTGGTGTCGCCGTCATCGGGCACACGGTATTCCACCGCGGTGCCGCAGGCTTTGCAGTGTTTGATCGGCTCGCGGTGCATGGCTCACACTATACGCACCGTGAGCGGCGCGAGCCCCCCGACGGTGGCGTGCAACACATCTCCGCGCTCCACCGCCGCCACGCCGGCGGGCGTGCCGGTGAATATCAGGTCGCCCGGCTGCAGGGCCCAGGCGGCTGAGAGCTGCTCAATGGTCTCGGCGATGTTCCAGATCAGCTGGGCCACGTTCCCCTGCTGGCGCACCTGCGCGTTCACCTGCAGCGCAATCGGCGCGGATTCCACGCCCGTGGCCTCAGCGGCCGGGGTGATGGGCCCGATGGGCGCCGCGTGATCAAAACCCTTGGCGATGCACCACGGGCGGCCTTGCTTCTTCATCTCGTTTTGCAGGTCGCGGCGCGTCATGTCCAGGCCCACTGCGTAGCCGTAAATGTGGCGGTGCGCGTCGGCGGACTTGATCTGGCTGCCACCCAGGCCGATGGCCACCACCAGCTCCACCTCGTGGTGCAAGTTGGTGGTGAGGCTGGGGTAGGGCATGTCCACCGTCTGGCCCGCGTCGGCCGCCAGCACCGCGTCGGCCGGCTTCATGAAAAAGAAAGGCGGCTCGCGGCCGGAGTGGCCCATTTCTTTGGCGTGTTCTTCGTAGTTGCGGCCCACGCAGTAAATCCGGCGCACCGGAAAACGCCCGGTGTGGCCGGCAATCGCCACGCTGGCCGCTGCGGGCGGGCTGAAAACAAAACTCATGGCGGGCTCAGACGGGCGGGATGTTCTGGCAGGTGCGGTTGCGCAGCCGTGGTGGGGCTTGGGCGGAGGCGTGTTGAGGCCTTTGGGGGCCTTACCCGGAGTGGGTCAACAGGTGGAAGTGTTCTACCACCGGCGGCTCGGCAAAAAAGGGCCCCACAATCGCGCGCCATTGGGTGAAGGCCTCGCTCTGGCGGAAGCCCACGGTGTGGTCCTCCAACGTCTCCCAGAAGATCTGCAGCAGGTAGCGCTCGGGGCTCTCGATGCCCTTGTTCACCGTGAAGCCCTGAAACCCCTTGGACTTGGAGATCACGTCGCGCAGTCCACGGGCGATGGCTTCGTCAAAGGCGGCGTTTTGGCCGGGCTGGATGCGGATGTCGGCTAGCTCAAGAATCATGGTGTCTCCGTTGGTGGGTTATCGGGGGGTGCACTAAGCGGGTTGCTTTGAGCTGGCATGTTAACGGACGCGGTTTATCCTTAGCCCCATGAATGCGGAACTTTTGGCTGACTGCCTTATCCCTGAGTGGCATGCGCCGCCGGGGGTGCGCGCCTTGTGCACCACGCGCAGCGGCGGAACCTCGGCGCCGCCGTATGACAGCCTGAACCTTGGGCTGCATGTGGGGGACGATAGCGCGGCAGTTGCCGCCAACCGCCAGCGCCTCGCGGCAACGCTGGCGTCCATGGGGGCCGGCCGGCCGGTGTTCCTGAATCAGGTTCACGGGCAGCGCTGCCTGCACCTGCAGGCCACCACACCCGCCTCACCGGACACCCCCGGCACCCCTGACGGATACGAGGCCGACGCCTGCACCACCACCACGCCCGGTGCGGTGTGCACCATCATGGTGGCCGATTGTTTGCCGGTGCTGTTGGCCGCCGCGGACGGCAGCCGTGTGGCGGCGGCGCATGCCGGCTGGCGAGGGCTTGCCGGCGCCGGCGGGGTGGGTGTTCTGGAAGAGGTTTTGAAGGCTTTTAGGCCGCAAGAACCCGCCAATACTGCGCCTGCAGCTCCTGAAATCGTAGCGTGGCTGGGGCCATGCATCGGTCCTGCAGCATTCGAGGTGGGCCCCGAGGTGCGCGCGGCTTTTGTGGAGAGCCTGCCGCCTGCTGCGGGCTGTTTCGTGCCCAGCGGCGCCGGCAAATGGCTGGCTGATTTGGCCGGGCTGGCGCGTCAGCGGCTGGCGGCGGCGGGGGTGTCGCGCATCAGCGGCAACGATGGCAGTGCCGCGTGGTGCACCGTGGGCAATCCCTCACGGTTTTTCAGCCACCGGAGGGACCGGGTCAGCGGGCGCATGGCAGCCTGCATCTGGCTGGAGTGAGGCGGCTGCAGCCGCATGGCTGGCGATGGCTGCGTCCCGTTCTGCCTGCTCTTTGGCGCGCAGGGCCCGCTTACGGCTGGGGGTGCCGAGGAAGTACATCATCAGCGACACCGGCAACACGCCATAGAGCAGAAACGTAAAAAACGCGCCCAGGACTGAACCGTTGGTGTTGGTGGCTTCGGCCACGGCCATCATCAGGGCCACGTAAATCCAGGCAATGGGAATGATGTACATAAGGGTTTTGGTGGGTGTTTTTGTCAGGATAACGCAGCTTAGCGCTGACATACTGGTGTCTTAGACTAGACACACAAATCTCTAAGGTGATGGCGTGACGCAACCCACTTCTGACTTTATGGCGCAGGCCGCCGAGCAGTTTCAACAAGCTTTCACCCAACATTTCGCCAAAGCGCTGGAGTCCTTCAAGGGGCTCGACCTCTCAGCCGCCGGCGCCGGTTTCCCAGCAGGCGCCGCCCCCGCTCCCGAAATGCACTTTGCCCCCGAGCGGCTTGAGGCGCTGCAAAAGACGTACACCGAAGAAGCGCTCCAGCTTTTCTCCAAAGGCCTGACCCACGCCCCCGCCTTGCCGGACAAGCGTTTTGCCGCGCCGGCCTGGGGCGATAACCCGGTGTCGTCCTATTTGGCGGCTGTTTATTTGCTCAACACCCGCACCATGATGGGCCTGGCCGAGGCCCTGGAGACCGATCCGAAGACCAAGAGCCGCGTCCGGTTTGCGGTGGAGCAATGGACCGCCGCTTCCGCCCCGAGCAACTTTTTGGCCTTTAATGCCGAGGCGCAGAAAAAGGCAATCGACACCCAGGGCGAGAGCATTGCCAAGGGCGTGCAAAACCTGGTGCACGACCTGCAGCAGGGCCATGTGTCCATGACCGACGAGAGCCTGTTTGAGGTGGGCAAAAACGTGGCCACCACCGAAGG
>NZ_CAMCVG010000090.1 GCF_945881795.1 Rhodoferax sp. OV413 | reverse complement strand
CGCGCGCGAGGTGCACCACTTCGCCGTGCTGGCGGGTTATGGCGCAGAGGCTGTGCACCCCTACCTCGCCATGGAAACCCTACAGGACACTCATAAAGACCTGCCCGGTGACCTGAGCGCCGACAAGGCCATCTACAACTACATCAAGGCCATCGGCAAGGGCCTGTCCAAGATCATGTCCAAGATGGGTGTGTCGACCTACATGTCCTACTGCGGCGCGCAGTTGTTTGAAGCGATTGGCCTGAACTCCGAGACCATCGAGAAGTATTTCACCCGCACGCCCAGCAAGGTCGAGGGCATCGGCGTGTTTGAAATCGCCGAAGAAGCCATCCGCATGCACAAACTGGCCTTCGGCGACAGCCCGGTGCTGGCCAACGCCTTGGACGCTGGCGGCGAATACGCCTGGCGCACCCGGGGCGAGGAACACATGTGGACGCCGGATGCGATTGCCAAGCTGCAGCACTCCACCCGCGCCAACAACTGGAACACCTACAAAGAGTACGCTCAGATCATCAACGACCAGTCCAAGCGCCACCTGACGCTGCGTGGTCTGTTCGAGTTCAAGGTCGACCCCGCCCGTGCGATTCCGCTGGAGGAAGTTGAGCCTGCGGCAGAAATCGTGAAGCGCTTTGCCACCGGCGCGATGTCGCTGGGTTCCATCTCTACCGAAGCGCACGCCACACTGGCGGTGGCCATGAACCGCATCGGCGGCAAGAGCAACACCGGCGAAGGCGGCGAAGACGCAGCCCGCTACCGTAACGAGCTCAAGGGAATCCCGATCAAGCTCGGCGACAGCCTCAAGAGCGTGATCGGCGCCGAAAACGTGGAAGTCGACATGCCCCTGCAGGCCGGCGACTCGCTGCGCAGCCGCATCAAGCAGGTGGCCTCCGGCCGCTTCGGTGTGACCGCCGAATACCTGCACAGTGCGGACCAGATCCAGATCAAGATGGCCCAGGGCGCCAAGCCCGGCGAGGGCGGCCAGCTGCCCGGCGGCAAGGTGTCCGATTACATCGGCAAGCTGCGCCACTCGGTCCCCGGCGTGGGCCTGATTTCGCCCCCGCCGCACCACGACATTTACTCCATTGAAGATTTGGCCCAGCTGATTCACGACCTCAAAAACGTGGCGCCGCACTCGGGCATCAGCGTCAAGCTGGTGTCAGAGATTGGTGTGGGCACGATTGCCGCCGGCGTTGCCAAGTGCAAGGCTGACCATGTGGTGATTGCCGGCCATGACGGCGGCACCGGCGCGTCGCCCTGGTCGTCCATCAAGCACGCGGGCAGTCCATGGGAAATCGGTCTGGCAGAAACCCAGCAGACGCTGGTGCTGAACCGCCTGCGCAGCCGCATCCGCGTGCAGGCGGACGGCCAGATGAAGACCGGCCGCGATGTGGCGATTGGCGCCTTGCTGGGGGCCGATGAGTTTGGCTTTGCCACCGCGCCGCTGGTGGTGGAAGGCTGCATCATGATGCGCAAGTGCCACCTCAACACCTGCCCCGTGGGTGTTGCTACCCAAGACCCGGTCTTGCGCGCCAAGTTCTCCGGCAAGCCGGAGCACGTGGTGAACTATTTCTTCTTCATCGCGGAAGAAGTGCGCCAGATCATGGCCCAGCTGGGCATCCGCAAGTTTGACGACATGATCGGACGCGCCGACCTGCTCGACACCCGCAAGGGCATCGACCACTGGAAGGCCAGCGGCCTGGACTTCGCGCGCCTGTTCGCACAGCCTCAGGTGCCGGCCGACGTGCCGCGCTTCCAGACTCTGAACCAGGACCATGGTCTGGAGAAGGCGCTGGACAATGTGCTGATTGCCAAGAGCCGCCCCGCCATCGACAAGGGCGAGCGGGTCCAGTTCATGGAATTTGCGCGCAACGTGAACCGCTCGGTGGGTGCCATGCTCTCCGGCGCGGTCACCAAGGTGCACCCCGAAGGCCTGCCGGATGACACCATCCGCATCCAGCTCGAGGGCACCGGCGGCCAGTCCTTCGGCGCCTTCCTGGCCCGCGGTATTACGCTCTACCTGATTGGCGACGCCAATGACTACACCGGCAAGGGCCTGTCCGGCGGCCGCGTGGTGGTGCGCCCGAGCATTGATTTCCGCGGCGTGGCGGTCAACAACACCATCGTGGGCAACACCGTGATGTATGGCGCCACCACCGGAGAAGCTTTCTTTAGTGGCGTGGCTGGCGAGCGTTTTGCGGTGCGTCTCTCAGGTGCTACTACCGTGGTGGAAGGCACCGGCGACCATGGCTGCGAATACATGACCGGCGGCACGGTGGCGGTGCTGGGCAAAACCGGGCGCAACTTTGCCGCCGGCATGAGCGGCGGCATTGCCTACATCTACGACGAAGATGGCCAGTTCGCCAAGCGCTGCAATACCGCGATGGTGAGCCTCGAGAAGGTGCTGACCAGCGCCGAACAAGAAGCCGCCATCGACCGCGGTATCTGGCACCGCGGCGAGACCGACGAGGCCCAGCTCAAGAAGCTGCTGGACGACCACAACCGCTGGACCGGCAGCAAGCGCGCCCGCGAGCTGCTGGACGATTGGGCAAACGCGCGAGCCAAGTTCGTCAAGGTCTTCCCCAACGAGTACAAGCGTGCCCTGGGTGAGATTCATGCACGCAAATCGGCTGTAGCACCCGCCAAACCTGCGAAAGCTGCTACCAAAAAAGAAGCAACGGCTGCCAAGTAAGGCGACCTGAACTAACGCACAAGGACCTACATCATGGGAAAAGTCACTGGCTTCATGGAGTTTGAGCGTATCGAAGAGGGCTACAAGCCCGTCACCGAGCGGCTCAAGAATTACAAAGAGTTCGTCATCGGCTTGGACGACGCGCAGGCCAAAAAGCAGGCAGCGCGCTGCATGGACTGCGGCACACCGTTTTGCAACAGCGGCTGCCCGGTGAACAACATCATTCCCGACTTCAACGAGCTGGTCTTCCGCCAGGACTGGAAGGCCGCGATTGACACGTTGCACAGCACCAACAACTTCCCCGAGTTCACCGGCCGCATATGCCCCGCCCCCTGCGAGGCCGCATGCACCCTGAATGTGAACGAAGAAGCGGTTGGCATTAAATCCATCGAGCACGCCATCATTGACCGCGCCTGGCACGAAGGCTGGGTCACGCCCCAGCCCGCAACCGTGAAAACCGGCAAGAAGGTAGCTGTCGTTGGCTCCGGCCCGGCCGGCATGGCGGCAGCCCAGCAGCTCGCGCGGGTGGGCCACGATGTGACTCTGTTCGAGAAGAACGACCGCATCGGCGGCCTGCTGCGTTACGGCATTCCTGACTTCAAGATGGAAAAGTCCCACATCGACCGCCGCGCTGAGCAGCTGGTGGCTGAGGGTGTGACCATCCGCACCGGCGTGCTGGTGGGCGACATGCCGAGGGACTCCAAAGTCACCAACTGGGCCAAAGAGACCGTATCTCCGGAGCAGCTCAAGAGCGAGTTTGACGCGGTGCTGCTGACCGGCGGCTCCGAGCAGTCGCGCGATCTGCCGGTGCCCGGCCGTGAACTTGATGGCGTTCACTTCGCTATGGAGTTCCTGCCCCAGCAGAACAAGGTCAACGCGGGCGACAAGCTCAAGAACCAATTGCGCGCCGACGGCAAGCACGTCATTGTGATTGGTGGCGGCGACACCGGTTCCGACTGCGTGGGCACCTCCAACCGCCACGGCGCGGTCAGCGTGACCCAGTTCGAGGTGATGCCCCAGCCCCCCGTTGAAGAAAATCGCCCCATGACCTGGCCCTACTGGCCGCTGAAGCTGCGCACCAGCTCGAGCCACGAAGAAGGCTGCGAGCGCGTGTTCTCCATCTCCACCAAAGAGTTCATCGGCGAAGGCGGCAAGGTCACCGGACTTAAGACGGTGAATGTCGAGTTCAAGGACGGCAAACTGGTGGACGTGCCGGGCTCAGAGCAAATTCTCAAGGCGGATCTGGTGCTTCTGGCCATGGGTTTTGTGAACCCGGTGGCGACCGTGCTGGAATCTTTCGGCATTGACAAAGACGCCCGCGGCAACGCCAAGGCCGGCACCGAGGCAGTGGGCGGCTATGCGACCAATGTGCCCAAGGTGTTTGCTGCCGGCGATATCCGACGCGGCCAGTCCCTGGTGGTGTGGGCGATCCGGGAAGGCCGGCAGGCCGCACGCGCGGTGGACGAGTTCCTGATGGGCTCTAGCGAACTGCCCCGCTGATCAGGGTTTTCCCCCTTATCATTCCAAGGCCGGACACCCTCCGGCCTTACTTTTTTATGGCGCCCACATCTCCCACCGCTTTGCTTGAGCTTCAGGACGTGTCTTTCGGATACGGGGAGAGGCGCATTCTGGATGGCGTCACGCTGACCGTGCCGCGCGGCAAAGTGACCGCGCTGATGGGGGCCTCGGGCGGCGGCAAAACCACCGTGCTGCGGCTGATTGGCGGGCAGATCAGGGCGCAAGGCGGCTCTATCTGGCTGCATGGCGCCGACCCCGCACAGGCGCCTATCGATATCAACACCCTGGACACCCGCGCTCTGTACGCCGCCCGGCGCCGCATGGGAATGTTGTTTCAGTTTGGCGCGCTGTTTACCGATTTGAGCGTGTTCGACAACGTGGCTTTTCCGCTGCGCGAGCACACCCAGCTACCCGAAGCCCTGGTGCGCGACATCGTGCTGATGAAGCTCAATGCGGTAGGCCTGCGCGGCGCGCGCGACCTGATGCCTTCCGAAGTGTCGGGCGGCATGGCGCGGCGGGTGGCGTTGGCGCGGGCGATTGCGCTGGACCCCGAGCTGGTGATGTACGACGAGCCGTTTGCCGGGCTGGACCCGATTTCGCTGGGCACCGCGGCGCGCCTGATTCGCCAGCTCAACGACACCATGGGCCTGACCAGTATCGTGGTCTCGCACGATCTGGAAGAAACCTTCCACATTGCAGATCAGGTGATTGTGCTGGCCAACGGCAAAATCGCCGCCCAAGGCACGCCGCAGGAAGTGCGCGAGAGCCTCGACCCGCTGGTTCATCAGTTTGTGAACGCACTACCCGAGGGGCCGGTGCGCTTTCATTACCCCGCGCTTGCGGTGGACGCTGACTTTTCAGCGGAGGCGCTGCGATGAAGTTTCTGCATCCCGCCGAGCTGGGCTTTGCCGTGCGTTGCAAGCTGGCCGATCTGGGCGCGGCCGCACGATTGTTCGTGCGCCTGCTGCTTTGCCTGGGGCCGGTGCTGCGCCGCCCCGCGCTGCTGCGCGACCAGATTCATTTCATGGGCAACTATTCACTGGCCATCATTGCGGTGTCCGGGGTGTTTGTTGGCTTTGTGATGGGCCTGCAGTACTACTACGGGCTGCAGCGTTTTGGTGCTGCCGAATCGGTCGGCATGCTCATCAGCCTGAGCCTGGTGCGCGAATTTGGCCCGGTGCTCACCGCCTTGCTGTTCGTGGGGCGGGCCGGTACGTCACTCACTGCCGAGATCGGCCTCATGAAGGCCGGCGAGCAGCTCAGCGCGATGGAGATGATGGCGGTGGACCCGGTGCCCCGCATCCTCGCGCCGCGCTTTTGGGCCGCGGTGATTGCCATGCCGATACTGGCGGCCGTGTTCAGCGCGGTGGGTGTGCTGGGGGGCTGGTTGGTGTGTGTGCCTTTGATCGGCATTGATTCCGGCGCCTTCTGGAGCCAGATGCAAAGCGGCGTCGATGTGTGGCTGGATGTGGGCAACGGTGTTGTCAAAAGCCTCGTGTTCGGTTTTGCGGTGAGTTTTGTTGCGCTATTTCAGGGTTTTGAGGCGCAACCTACGCCTGAAGGCGTGGCCCGGGCCACGACGCGTACCGTGGTCGTGGCATCGCTCACCGTGCTGGCGCTGGACTTTGTCTTGACCGCCATGATGTTCAGTATTTAGGAGAATTCGACAATGCAACGCTCCAAGAATGATGTGTGGGTGGGTTTGTTTGTGCTGCTGGGTGCGGCCGCGCTGGTGTTTTTGGCGCTGCAATCGGCTAATTTGCTGACCTTTACCGTGGACAAGGGCTACGCCGTGACTGCCAAGTTCGACAACATCGGCGGGCTCAAGCCCAAGGCGGCAGTCAAGAGCAGCGGCGTGGTGGTCGGGCGTGTCGAATCCATCGGCTTTGACGACAAGACCTTCCAGGCCCGGGTCACGCTGGCCATGGACAAGCGGTTCGCATTTCCCAAAGACAGCTCCCTGAAGATACTCACCAGCGGCCTGCTGGGCGAGCAGTACATCGGCATCGAAGCCGGCGCGGAGGCGGTCAACCTCGCGGCTGGCGATGTGATCGGTAGCACCCAGAGCGCGGTGGTGCTGGAGAACCTGATAGGTCAGTTCCTCTACAACAAGGCGGCCGACGGCCCCGCAGACAAGTCGTCCCCATGAAGCGTTTCGTGAAGTTCTTGATGCAGCACCCATTCCGTCGTGCATGGGGTGCCTGGGGTGTGCTGCTGGCCTGCGCAGCGCTGCAGGGCTGCGCCACGGTGAACAGCCCCGACCCGCGGGACCCCCTGGAGGCGATGAATCGCTCGGTGTTTGAATTCAACGATGCGGTGGACCGCGCGGTCCTCAAGCCGGTGGCCACTGTCTACAAGGAAGATCTGCCGGGCTGGACCCGTACAGGCATCGGTAATTTTTTCTCCAACCTGGATGATGTGTGGTCGGTGGTCAACCATGCGCTTACCCTGCGGGGCGAGGCCTTCGCCAACAGCCTGGGTCGCGTGGTGATTAACTCCACCCTCGGGCTGGGCGGTGTGCTGGACATGGCCAGCGACCTGGACATTGAAAAACGATCCGCCAACTTCAACATCACCCTGGCCCGCTGGGGCGTGGACGCGGGGCCGTATGTGGTGGTGCCGATTCTGGGGCCCTTTACCCTGCGTGAGTTGGCGGCCCTGCCGGTAGACCGGCAGGGCAATCTGGTGAACCAAATCGGTAACGACGCCACCCGCCTGGGGCTCAATGTGGTGAGCGCAGTTGACGTGCGCGCTGCCCTGCTGGGCGCCGAAGGTGTGATCAACCAGGCAGCGCTGGACCGGTATTCCTTCATCCGCGACAGCTACATCCAGCGCCAGCGTTACATGGTGTTCGACGGTAACCCACCGGATGATGTGCCGCAGGAGTAGCAGGGGCTTTGACCTGCAGTTGTCGGGATGCTCAGACCGGGGCGCAAAATAGGAAATTGGTTTTTTGTGGAGGACGACACATGCTGAATAAACGCGTTTTGATGGGCTTTGCGGCGGCGCTGGCCTTGGCGGCCACTACCTTCGCGCCAGCGGTGTGGGCGCAGGAAGAAGCCCCCGATGTGATGATCAAGCGCCTGTCGGTCGATGTGCTGAATTCCATCAAGGCAGACAAAACCATCCGTGCCGGTGATATTGCCAAGGTGATCACCCTGGTGGATACACAGATCATGCCCAACGTCAACTTTCAGCGCATGACTGCCTCGGCCGTCGGGCCCAGCTGGCGCCAGAGTACGCCCGAGCAGCAAAAGCGCCTGCAGGAAGAGTTCAAGATTCTGCTGGTACGCACCTACGCCGGTGCGCTGGCGCAGGTCAGCGACCAAACCATTGTGATGAAGCCCCTGCGCAGCGCGCCCGAGGACAAAGAGGTGATGGTCCGCTCCGAGATCAAGGGCCGGGGCGAACCGATTCAGCTCGACTACCGCCTGGAAAAAACCCCCGGTGTGGGCCCCGGCTGGAAGATTTACAACCTCAACGTGATGGGAGTGTGGCTGGTGGAAACCTACCGCAGCCAGTTTGCCCAGCAAATCAGCACCAAGGGCGTGGACGGTTTGATTGACGTTCTGGTGGAGCAGAACAAGGCCAACGCCCAAGCTAAGAAAGGCTGATGTGCTGTCTTTGCCTCCCACCCTGACCCTTGACGTCGCGCCGGACTGCCTGTCTACCCTGCGCGACGGTTTGCAGCACGAGGCCGCTACCGTAGTGGTGGACGGCCAGCTGTTGCAGCGTTTTGACTCGTCTGCGCTGGCGGTGTTGCTGGAGCTGCGCCGCGAATGCGCCAAAGCGGGCAAGGTCTTTGCGGTGCAGAAGCTTCCGGCGCGGCTGCGGGAGTTGGCCGCCCTGTACGGCATTGACGCTTTGCTCAAGCCCGCATAAACCCTCGCCCCGGGGCCGCAGCGTAAAATCGCGGGTTCTCTATGCCCGCCATCTCTTTCCAATCCATCTCCAAGACCTACGCGTCTCCCAAGGGGCCCAAGGGCAGTACCTTTCAGGCGATCGACAACGTCAGCCTGGACATCGAACAGGGCGAATTCTTCGGCCTCCTCGGCCCTAATGGCGCCGGCAAAACCACGATGATCAGCATGCTCGCCGGTCTCTCTCGTCCCAGCAGCGGGCGTGTGAAGGTGCTGGGCAGCGATGTGCAGAGCGACTATGCCAATGCCCGCCGCAAGCTTGGCGTGGTGCCGCAGGAGTTGGTGTTTGACCCGTTTTTCAGTGTGCGCGAGGCGCTGCGCATCCAGTCCGGCTACTTCGGCGTGCGTAACAACGATGCCTGGATTGACGAGCTTCTGGAAAGCCTGGGCCTGGCCGATAAAGCCGGCGCCAATATGCGCCAACTCTCCGGTGGCATGAAGCGCCGCGTGCT
>NZ_CAMCVG010000089.1 GCF_945881795.1 Rhodoferax sp. OV413 | reverse complement strand
CGTGGTGATGGTGGTGCTATGCGCCACCTGGGGCATGCAGCAGGTCGCTCTGAAAGCTACCGCGGCAGACATGGCGCCGGCCATGCAGATCGGCCTGCGCTCCGGCATTGCCGCGTGTCTGGTGGCTTTGGTGATGCACTTGCGTGGCGAGCGCATGTCCTTGCGCGACGGCACCCTTTTGCCGGGGCTGGCAGTAGGCGTGCTGTTTGCCCTGGAGTTTTTGTTGGTGGCAGAGGGCCTGCGCCACACCAGTGCCTCGCATATGGTGGTGTTTTTATATACCGCGCCCATCTTTGCGGCACTGGGCCTGCACTGGCGCCAGCCAGCAGAGCGACTGGGCGTTTTGCAGTGGTCGGGCATTGCCTTGGCATTCTCCGGCATCGCCATGACCTTTCTGGGACGTGGTCATGCCGCCGCGGCGGATGCCTCGTCCATTCTCTGGGGTGATTTTCTGGGCGTGCTGGCTGCCATCTCCTGGGCGGCGACTACCGTAGTGGTGCGCTGTTCCGTGTTGTCGACCGCTTCGCCCGCGAAAACCTTGCAGTACCAACTGGTCATGGCCTGCGTGCTCTTGCTCGCCGGCGCCGTGGTGACCGGACAGAGTCATGTGAACTGGACGCCCGCTGTCTGGGCCAGCTTGGCATTTCACGGGATCATTGTGTCGTTTGCCAGCTTTCTGGCTTGGTTCTGGCTGCTGCGCACCTACCAGGCGTCCCGGCTCGGCGTGTTCTCGTTCATGACGCCGCTTTTTGGCATGGTGTTCGGCGCGTGGCTGCTGAACGAGCCGCTGGACACCCGTTTCCTGATGGGGGCGGTGCCGGTGTTGTTGGGCGTGGTGCTGGTGAGCGCGGGCTAAGACCCCCCCCTGTCTTGGTCCGGAGGCCCTGCTCCGGTAGACTGGAGAACCCGTCTGACAACCCCGTTGGTGCCCTGCCCTATGAACTTCGTCCGTGCCAGAGTTGCGCTTCTTTGCGCTGCAGTGCCCCTTGTTGCAATACCCCTGTCGCTGACGGGCTGCTCCGGGAAAACAGAATCTCCAGCCCCAACCCCGGCGGCAGCGCCGGCAACACTCGCCGCCGCCTCTGCCGCCGCCACCCCAGCCCCGGCCGCAACTGCTGCCCCGGCCGCCCCCAGCGCCGGGCCTACTTCGGTCAGCACGATTCAGGCGCAAAACAAAGAGCTCAACGTAACCCTCAAGGCAACCGGCACGGTGGTGCCCCTGAACGTGGTGGACGTGCGCACCCAGATGAACAGCCTCATCAAGGTGGTGCACTTTAAGGAGGGCCAGTTTGTCAAGGCCGGTCAGCCGCTCTTTACCCTGGACGCGCGCACCGAGGAGGCCAATGTGGCCAAGGCCCTCGCCCAGCTCGCCAAAGACAATGCCGCACTGGCCGATGCCCGGCGCCAGCACGAGCGGGCCCGGCAGCTGTTTGCACAAAACTTCATCTCGCAGGGCGCGGTGGACACGGCGCAAGCCGCCGTCGATGCCGCGGCGGCTAACGTCAGCGCGGACCAGGCGGCTATCGATGCGGCCAAGGTGGCCTTGTCTTACTCCCGCATCGTGGCGCCGGTGTCGGGCCGCGCCGGCGCGGTCAATGTGTTTCCCGGCAGCGCCGTGCAGGTCAATGTGACCACCCTGGTCACCATCACCCAGCTCGACCCCATCGGAATCCAGTTCAACATCCCTCAGCGCAACCTCAGCGACGCCCTGGCCGCCCTGAAAGGCGGCGCCGGCGTCAAGGCCACTCTGGCCGATGGCGGGGGCAGCTTCGCCGGCCGCCTGCAGTTTGTGGACAACGCGGTGGATGCCGCCTCCGGCACCGTCAAGGCCAAGGCCGTGTTTGCCAACAAGGACTACAAGCTCTGGCCCGGCGCCTTTGCCGAGGTGCAGCAAACCGTGAGCACCATCGCCGATGCGGTTGTCATTCCCTTTGCCTCCATCGTGCAGGGCGCGCGCGGCAGCGTGGTCTATGTGGTGGAAGACGGCAAGGCGGTGATGAAGCCGATCAAGGTGGTCTACTCAGAACGCGGTGAGGCCGCGGTAACCGGCATCAAGGCGGGCGACGCCGTGGTGCAGGAAGGCAAGCAAAACGTGCGGCCCAATATGCCGGTAGTTGAGCGCGCCAAGCCATGAACATTTCCGAACTGTTTATCCGCCGTCCGGTGATGACGGTGCTGCTGAACCTGGCCATTGTGCTGGCCGGGGTAATCGGCTTTCGCAGCATTCCTGTTGCCGCTCTGCCCAGCTACGACACGCCGGTTATCAACGTCACCGCCTCGCTGCCCGGCGCCAGCCCGGATGCCATGGCCACCTCGGTGGCGCTGCCGCTGGAAAAGCAATTCCAGACCGTGCCCGGCCTCAAGACGCTCAGCTCCACCAGCACATCGGGCCAGACCTCGTTGACGTTGGAGTTTGAAGAGGGCCGCAACATCGACGCGGCGGCCGTGGATGTGCAGGCGGCCCTGCTGCGCGCCCAGCGCACCCTGCCCGCCGACATGACCAACCCGCCGGCCTACCGCAAGGTCAACCCTGCGGATGCCCCGGTGCTGCTGCTGGTACTGCAGTCCCCCTCGCTCTCTCCCGCTGAGCTGCAGGACTATGCTGAGAACCTCATCGTGCCCACGCTCTCGACCGTTGAGGGGGTGGCGCAAGTCAATATTTACGGCGCCAAGCGCTATGCGGTGCGCGTGCGCATCAAGCCCGATGCGCTGGCGATACGCAACATCTCGCTCGACGAAATCAGTGCGGCACTGCGGGCCTCCAACGTCAACACCCCGGTGGGCATTTTGGAAGGCCCCCAGCAAATGCTGGTGCTGCAGGCCAACAAGCAGTTGCGAAGCGCCGCGGAGTTTGCCGACCTTATTGTCAGCACCCGCGGCGGCAACACTGTGCGCCTGCGCGATGTGGCCCGGGTGGAAGACAGCGTAGAAAACCTCAAGACCTGGGCGACCCTCAATGGCGACCCGTCCATCATTCTGGGGGTGCAGCGCCAGCCCGGCGCCAACACGGTCAAGGTGGTCGACGTCATCCTCGCGGGCCTGCCCGACCTGCAAAGTCAAATGCCGGCCTCGGTCAAGGTCACCCCGGTGAACGACCGCTCGGTGTCGGTGCGCGAAGCCTTGCACGATGTGACGCTCACCCTGATCGGCACGATCGTGCTGGTGGTGCTGGTGATCTTTTTGTTTTTGCGCCGTTTTGTGGCCACCGTCATCCCTACGCTCTCGCTGCCAGTGTCGCTCGTCGGGGCTGTGGCACTCCTGTGGGGCCTGAATTACAGCCTCGACAACATTTCTCTGCTGGGCCTGACCCTGGCCGTGGGCCTGGTGGTGGACGACGCGATTGTGGTGCTGGAGAACATCATGCGCCACGTGGAAAACGGCGAGCCGCCGTTTCAGGCCGCCTTGCGAGGCGCTCGCGAGGTGGGCTTCACCATCATCTCGATCTCGGTGTCGCTGATTGCGGTGTTCATCCCCATCTTCTTCATGCCCGGCGTCATCGGGCTGCTCTTCCATGAGTTTGCGGTGGTGGTGGGCCTGTCGATCGTGGTGTCGGCCTTTGTGTCGCTCACGCTGGTGCCCATGTTGGCCAGCCGCTTTTTGAAAGACGAGGCCCACATGAAGCCCCCGGGCATGGTGGTGCGCAGCTTCGAGCGGGCATTCAACGCCGTGCTGGCCGGCTACACCCGGATGCTGGATCTGGCGCTGCGCCACCGCTACGTCATCGTGGCCGTTGCCGTGGCTACCTTTGTGGGCTCGGCCTGGCTGATTCAGGTGATTCCCAAAGGCTTTTTCCCCGAAGAGGACATCGGTCAGATTCAGGTAACCACCGAGGCTTCGGAGGACATCTCCTTCTCCGCCATGGTGGTTCTGCAGGAGCGTGCGGCAGAAGTGATCCGCAATGACCCGAACGTGGCGCTGGTCAGCTCCTTCAACGGCGGCAGTGTGGGCGTCAACGTCGGCCGCATGTTCGTCACCCTCAAGCCCCGGAGCGAGCGCGAGTCCATGAAGAAGGTGCTCGAAGGCCTGCGCAAAAAGCTGCGGGGTGTGGCCGGTATTTCGGTGTTCATGCGCCCGACCCAGAACCTGCAGCTCGGAGGCCGCCAGAGCAAGGCGCAGTACCAGTATGTTCTGCAGTCCATCAATGCCGATGAGCTGGGCAGCTGGGCCACCAAGCTGCAAGAAAAGCTGCGCGCCGACCCGATCTTTCGGGATGTGACCAGTGACTCGCAGATGCGCGGCCTCAAGGCGCAGCTCAAGATTGACCGCGACCACGCCAACGCCATGGGCGTGTCGGTGGACAACATTCGAACCGCGCTGTTCAGCGCCTTCGGCGAGCGCCAGGTGTCCACGATTTACCTGCCATCTGCCACCTACCAGGTGATCATGGAGGTCGCGCCCGAATCCAAGCAGGACGAGAGCGCGCTGGCCGGCATTTATGTGCGGTCAAGCAACGGCGGCCTGGTGCCGCTGAGCAGCTTCACCACCATCGAGCGCTCCGTGGGCCCCACTGCCATCAACCATGTGGGGCAGTTGCAGGCGGTCACGGTGTCCTTCAACCTCGCGCCCGGCGCGGCGCTGGGCGACGCAACCGCCAAGATTGACGCGGCGCGCGAGGCCATCCAGATGCCGGGCTCCATCATCAGCACCTACGGGGGCGATGCGGCGGTGTTCAAGAACTCGCAGGGCAGCCAGACCATTCTGGTGGTGGCTGCGCTCCTGGTGATTTATGTGCTTCTGGGTGTGCTGTACGAGAGCTATATCCACCCCATCACCATTTTGGCGGGGCTGCCCTCAGCGGCCATGGGCGCGCTGGCAACATTGATGTTCTTCGGGCAGGACCTGACCCTGATTGCCACCATCGGGCTGGTGCTGCTGATCGGTATCGTGAAGAAGAACGCGATCATGATGATTGACTTCGCGCTCGATGCGCAGCGGCATCTGGGCATGACGCCGGCGCAGGCCATTCGCGAGGCCTGCATCCTGCGATTCAGACCCATCATGATGACCACGCTGGCCGCCCTCGTAGGCGCGCTTCCGATTGCGCTGGGCCTGGGTGCAGGTGCCGAATTGCGCCAACCGCTGGGCCTGGCGGTGGTGGGCGGTTTGATCTTTTCGCAGGCCATCACCCTCTTCATCACGCCGGTGCTGTACCTGATGCTGGAGCGTTTCAGCGGTACCGGCCCCATCGTGGCGCCGGAGAAGGCCAGCGTGAGCGCGAACGCCGACGTCTGAGCCCCGCCGATGCCCCGCTTCGCTGCCAACCTTTCCCTGCTCTACACCGAGCATGCGTTTTTGGATCGTTTTGCCGCCGCCGCGCACGACGGGTTCCGGGGCGTGGAGTGCCTGTTTCCCTATGCATGGGAAGCCACTGCCCTGGCTGCGCGCCTGCACGACCATGCTCTGGAGCAGGTGCTGCTGAATGCGCCGCCCGGCGACTGGGACGCCGGCGAACGCGGCATGGCCTGTCTGCCCGGGCGCGAGACAGAGTTTCGCGCTGGCTTCGCCCGCGCGTTGGACTATGCCCTGACGCTGCAATGCCCCCGTATTCATGTGCTCGCGGGGCTGGTGCCGGAGGGCGCCGATGCGGCCGCGCTGCAGGCCACCTACACAGGGAACCTGGCATGGGCTTGCGAGCAGGCCGCAACAGCCGGCAAGCAGGTGCTGATTGAACCCATCAACACCCGCGACATGCCCGGTTATTTTTTGCAGCGCCAGGCAGAGGCCCATGCCATCGTGCAGGCTATTAGCGCGCCGAACCTGAAGGTGCAGTTCGACCTGTACCACTGCCAGATGATGGAAGGCGACCTGGCCACCAAAATCCGCGAATACCTGCCCACCGGCCGGGTGGGCCATATTCAGATTGCCGGTGTGCCCGGCCGCCATGAGCCGGACGTCGGCGAGCTGAATTACCCCTACCTGTTCGGTCTGATTGACGAGGTGTCCGCCCAATGCGGCTGGGATGGCTGGATAGGCTGCGAATACCGCCCCCAGCGCGGCGCGGCACCGGGAGCTACCCGTGATGGTTTGGGCTGGCTGAGGGCTTGAGGTCTAGCCCCGAACGGCTGCCAAGACGCGCAGCCTAAAGCGAAAAGCCTAGTGGCTGCGGATTTTTTCTTGTAGCCACACCTTGATCAGCGATTGGTAGGGCACGTCCCGCGAATTAGCGGCCACCTTGATCGAGTCCAGCAGATGCTGTGGTAGCCGTAAGGAGATCGTCTTTGTCGTTGGCTTGAGCTTGGGTAAATTGACCTTTTCGGCCTGGGTCCAGTCCAGGTGCTCGGTAGAGTTGTGCGACTCCCAATAGGCGCGCTCCTGCGCCTCCGTGCTGAACTCTGGTACGACGGCCAGGCTTGCTTTAGTTGGTTTGCTCATAAATTGCTCGCTCCTTTCGGTGCATATCCCGGGCTGAAATCACCCGGATCAAAGTACCCGCTTTCCTGAGTGTGAAGGTGATGTGCAAGGCACGCCCCTCATCGGTCCGCCCCAAAGCGTGGATACGGATTTCCTTGTGGCTGTGACCAGCGTCCTCCAACATCAGCAACGGGATGTTGAAGAAAACCTGCTCTGCCTCAGCCATTGAGACTCCGTGCTTTTCCTCGCTCTTGCGGGCATTGCCGGAGTCCCAGTTGAAGCCGGCAATGTGGGCCAGATCGATCATCGTTGTATATTATCAGCACATACCAATCTAAGTCCCTAAAATCGGTGGATGACTGAAACCACCACCACCCTGATTGCCACGCACAGTGGCACCTTCCACGCCGACGATGTGTTCGGCGTTGGCATTTTGATGGGGGTTTTTCCCTCGCACCGCCTAGTCCGCACCCGCAAACAGGAGCTCATCGAGACCGCCAATTTTGTGGTGGACGTGGGCGGCGTGTGGGACGCGGCGAGCGGCCGGTTCGATCACCACCAGCGTGGCTTTGATGGCGCCCGTCCGGCCCGTGAGTCGGACGGGGCGATCCTGCCCGGTGTGGGCTATGCCAGCGCGGGCCTGGTGTGGGCGGCCCACGGGGCGGAATATGTGCAGGCCTGGGCCGAGCGCGGCGGCCACGCACTGGACGCGGCCGCAGTGGCAGACATCGTGCGCTCGATCGACCATTCGCTGGTGCAGTACCTCGACATGGTGGACACCGGGCAGGCCGATGTGGCGCCGGGTATTTTCGGACTCTCCAGCCTGATTGCCCAGCTCAACACCCACTGGCTCGAAGAGAAAGGCCTGGACGCCGCCGGCCGCGCCCAACTCCTGGAGACGCGTTTCCTCGAGGCCATTGCCATCACCCGCAAGTTTCTGGACCATGCCCTGAGCCGCAAAGTCGCGCAGCTGCGCGCCATGGACACGGTGCGCCAGGCGCCGCGCCTTCTGGGCGGCCGGGTGCTGCATCTGCAGGAAGGCGGCATGCCCTGGACGCATGTGGTGCTGCATGAGATGCCCCACGTGATGTTTGTTATCTACCCCGACTCTGACGGCAACCAGCACCAGATCAAGACGGTGCCGGTGGAGGCCGGCTCCTTCATTGCCCGCATGGACCTGCCCGAAGCATGGGCCGGCCTGCGCGAGGCCGACTTGGCCGCGGTGAATGGCGTGGCCGACAGCGTGTTCTGCCACCTGAACCTGTTTATCGGTGGGGCCCGCAGCTTCGAGGGCGCACTCCGCATGGCGGAGTTGGCGCTGGCCGACAAAGCTGCGGCGTGAAGGCGCACACCACCGCGCTGCAGCAGGTTGGCGCTGCGCTGCGTGCCAATGTGCTGCCCGGCGTGATGCTGTGGTGTGGTCTGGCGCTCATGCTCGTGGCCTATGCGCTGAGCCCGGGATTTGAGAACACGCTGGTCGAGTGGGGCGCTCTGAAGGCAGCCTGGGGCTATCCTTTTTCGTTTTTGTCGTATGTGGTGTTTGCGGTGCTGGTGCCCGAAACCTTGAGCCACGCCTTGCGCCGCCAGCCCTAGACCCGCCGGTCGACCAGCGATGCGTTGTACGCATCGTTGGTGTTCGGCTTCATCGGGGTGACGGTGGACATGCTTTACACCGCGCAAATCGCGATGTTTGGCGAAGGCCGCGATACGGCCACCATGGTCAAGAAGATGCTGGTGGACCAGTTTGTGTATTCGCCCGTTTCCAACTTCGCCATCTTCGCGCTGTTCGCATGGCGCGAGGGCGGCTTCAAGACCCGCGCGCTGCGCCAGCTCGGCACCCGTCACTATTTCACTCAGCAGTACCTGCCGGTGCTCATCGCCATGTGGTGCGTCTGGATACCCGGTGTGCTGGTGGTCTATTTCATGCCCACCGCGCTGCAGTTTCCGGTGGCGTCGTTGGTGCTGGTGTTCTGGATATTGATTTTCAAGTTCGTGCGCAAGGGTTGAGAGTGACCGAAAACCCCCAGGGCCTCGCACAGAGGCTTCCGGGGCGCATCGCACTTACGGCTTTAATGCCGCCATCCGCCGGTCCAGCTCGGCGACCTTGGCGGCTTTGTCTTCTGCCGGAAGGCTGGTATTAGCCAGCACCTTGAATCGCTCGCCGGCCAGCGCCAGCAGGCGCACCGGGTCGAGCATCTTGTCGTCGGACGGTGCATAGCCCGAAAGCTTGTTGATTTCCATCAGGTTAGCTTTTTCCTCCGGCGTCTTGCCGTAGCTCAGGAAGAAGGTCTTGATCTTGGCCTTGGTGGCTGCGGGCAGGTCTTTGCGCATGAAGAGCGGGTCCAGCGGCAGCAGGGGCGATGTCCAGATCACCTTCAGGTCCTTGAACTTGTCGGG
>NZ_CAMCVG010000088.1 GCF_945881795.1 Rhodoferax sp. OV413 | reverse complement strand
CTCCACACCGTGGTGGCCGAGCACAAGTGGCGGCTCAACACCGCGCCTGCCAGCTACGAGCAGCTGCATCTGTCCATGCTCGCGGGCCTGCTGGGCAACGTGGGCTGCAAGCTCGAAGAAGGGCAGAACGGCGAATATTTGGGGGCGCGCAGCATCAAGTTTTTTGCCCACCCCGGCGCCCACCTCACCAAGAAGCCGGGCAGGTGGATCGTGGCCTCCGAGCTGGTCGAGACCACCCGGCTTTTCGGGCGCGGCATTGCCGGCATCGAGCCGCAGTGGCTGGAGCAGGTGGGCGGACATTTGCTCAAAAAGCAGCTGCTCGATCCGCACTGGGAGAAAAAAGCGGCCGAAGTCGTGGCGCTGGAGCGGGCTACGCTCTACGGCATCGTGGTGTACAGCGGGCGGCGGGTGAACTACAGCCGGGTCGACTTGGCCGGCGCGCGAGAAATATTTATCCGCGAGGCGCTGGTCAACGGCGAATGGGAGACGACGCTGCCCTTCCTGGCGGCCAACCACAAGCTCGTCAAGCTGGTACAGGACCTAGAGCACAAAGCCCGCCGGCAGGACGTGCTGGTGGACGACGAGTTGATCTACGCCTTCTACGACCAGCAATTGCCCGCGGACGTGTGCAGCGGTTTGAGCCTGGAGCGCTGGTACCGCGAAGAGAGCAAAAAGCCGCAGTACTACGAGGACGCCCGGTTGGCAGAGCGCTTCGCTCCGTCTACCTTGAGTCCTGGGGGCGCTCTTCCTGCCTGCAAGTTGCTTCGCCTGACCCGCGAGGAACTGATGCGCCACGAGGCGGCCGGCATTACCACCGCGTCATTCCCCAAAACCATCCGCCTGGGGGGTGTGGACTGCGCCGCAACCTACTTGCATGAGCCGGGCGATGCGCGAGACGGCCTGACGGTGACCGTTCCCCTGTTTGTGCTCAACCAGGTGAATGACGAGCGCTGCGAGTGGCTGGTGCCGGGCATGCTGCGCGACAAGGTGCAGGCCCTGATCAAGACCCTGCACCAGCGCCCGCGCAGCCGCCTGGTGCCCCTGCCGGACACCGCAGCCCGGTTTGCCGATGCGCTCAATGCGCCCGAAAAGTTTGGCACCGGCGGGCTGGTGGACGCGGTACTCAGGCTGGTGCGGGAGGCAACGTCGCTGGATGTTGTTCGCGCCGACATCAAGGTCGACATGCTGAGCCCGCACTTTTTTATGAACTTCCGGGTGGTGGACGAGCACGGCCGCCAACTCGGCCACGGCCGCAACCTTGGCGCCCTCAAAGCCGAGCTGGGCAGCCAGGCGCGCGGCGCATTCCAGGCTCTGGCGAGCCTGAAGCTGGCGCAAAGTCAGGTGAAGAGCCAGATGGAGAGTCAGGCGGTAGAGCAAACCGCCGCTGATTCGACGGGAGCTGGTGCGACCGGGCGTTCTGCGCAGGTAAAGGAGGAGCCCGCAAAGCGGGCGGGGGACACGGAGCAGAACACCCCGTCGAACCAGCGCTCAGCGGCCGCCAACACTGCGCAGGCAGCTACAAAAATCGGAGCGAACCCCAATGCTTCTAAAACCGGCGCCGCGCAAAAACCCCCGTCTAGCATCCTGGACGGCCGCTTCACCGCCTGGACCTTCGGAGAGCTGCCCGAGCTGCTGGAAATCCGCAAGGGCGGCCAAACGCTGATCGGCTTTCCTGCGCTTATTGACGCGGGCGACGCGGTCACGGTGGAGGTGTTTGACGAACCCGAGGTGGCCGCAGCCAAACACCGCGCGGGCCTGCGGCGATTGTTTGCGCTGCAGATCAAAGACGCCCTCAAGTACCTCGAAAAAAACATTCCCGACCTGCAGAAAATGGCGGTGAGCTACATGAGCGTCGGCAAGGCTGACAGCGGTAAAGACGCAGCCGCTTCAGGGCCGGGCGGCACCTTGGAAGAGCTGCGCGAGCAAATCATCGCCGTGGCGCTGGACCGTGCCTTTTTGCTCGACCCGCTGCCCACCGATGAGTTCGCCTTCAAGCGCCGCATGGACGAAGGGCGCGGCCGGCTGACGCTGATTGCCAACGAGGTGGCGCGCATGGCCGGGGTGATTTTGCTGGAGTACGCCGCCGCGGCCCGAAAAATCAAAGAGACCAAAAACGCCCCTGATGCGGCGGCCGACGCGCAGCAGCAAATCAACCGCCTCATTCCCAAGCGCTTCTTGCAGGCCACGCCGTGGGATAGGCTGCAGCACCTGGCCCGCTACCTCAAGGCCATCACCCTGCGACTCGACAAGTACCGCGCCGACCCCGCCCGCGATGCGGCGCGCCTGGCCGAACTGCGGCCGCAGGAGCAGCGCTACTGGCGCCTGGTGGCTGAGCGCAAGGGCGCGGTGGATGAGCGCATGCAGGAATTCCGCTGGCTGCTCGAAGAATTACGGGTCAGTTTTTTCGCCCAGGAGCTGCGCACGCCGCAGCCGGTGAGTGTGAAGCGGCTGGACAAGGCCTGGGCGCAGATTTCGGCCTGAAACAAATCCGGCGGTGAACCGGCGGGGAATTGACGGGCGAAATCATGCCTCGGGCGGCAGCAGCATGGCGATGCGCTCGGCAATCGAGTCGGCACGCTCGTGGCCCGCGATCGCTTCTACCGCGGCAATCATGTCCCGCGCGGCAGCGAGCATGGTTTCACGGTCTTTGGCATTGCGCAGCGCTTCACGAAAGGTCTCCGCTTGGGCCGGATCACGACGTACAAACATGCGCTCGCAGATGTCAAACAGAAACATCCGTGTAGTCGCGAGGGATCGCTTGCCTTCGAAGCTGTCGCTGGTAGACGCGGGACTGGACGGGGCCGCTTCGGGGAGCGATGGGGCTGGTGTAGGGGGGGGCGCGCTGGAGTTCGCAGGAGCGGGGGCAGCGATCCCCGGGTTGTTTACTGGCGCCGCACCGCCGGGGGCTACCAGGTAGCCGGTCTGCACCAGCTGAAGCGCAATCTCCATGGCCTCGCCGTTGAACATCTGCGAAACCGTCTGAACCGTGTTTTTGCCGTCCGCCAGAATCAGCATAGTCCGCTCGCGCTGCCCGAGGGTGCGCTTGCCAGCTTGCAGTTCTGATCGGCCTTTTTCGGTTTTGACAAGTTGCATCGTCCGGGCTCCAAGAAAGGCGAATTAGAGCCACGCGAGATGACAGGTCGGTGAAGTTGCCTCCACTGCTGCAATTTATGACGATTATTCGTCCTGAAGCACACCAGTATTGCGTGTGCAGCTACTGATTTTGTAGCGGATTCAGAGTTTTTTCAGGCGTTCCAGGGCGCTGATAAGCGTCTCGTCTTGTTTTGCAAAACAGAAGCGCACCACACGCTGATCAAAGCCGTTGCCGTAAAAGGCCGAGAGCGGGATAGCCGCCACACCGATTTCGCGGGTGAGCCACTGGCAAAAGTCGGCCTCGTTCAAATCGCTGACCGCCGATATGTCGACGCACTGAAAATAGCTGCCCTGGCTGGGCAGCAGCCGCAGGCGCGATCCGGCGAGCCCCTGGCGGAAGAGGTCGCGTTTGCGCTGGTAAAAAGCGGGTAGGTCCAGGTAGGGTGCAGGGTTTGCCAGGTAGGCGGCCAGCGCGTGCTGCACCGGGGTGTTGACGGTGAACACATTGAACTGGTGCACCTTGCGGAACTCTGCGGTCAATGACGCAGGCGCCGCCACCGTGCCAACTTTCCAGCCGGTCACGTGGAAAGTCTTGCCAAAGCTTGACACCACAAACGCCCGCGCAGCCAACCCGGGGTAGCGCGCTGCACTGTGGTGCTGCTGCCCGTCAAACACTATGTGCTCGTAGACCTCGTCACTGATGAGCAGGATATCGGTGGGCGCGAGCAGGTCTTGCAGCGCGCGCATGTCGGCATCGCTCCAGAGGGTGGCGCTGGGGTTGTGCGGGGTGTTGATCAGGATGGCGCGGGTGCGGGGGGTGATGGCGGCGCGGATGCGGTCCATGTCCGGCCCGAAGCTGCCGGGCTGGTCGCTCTGCCCCAAGGGCACCCGCACCACCACGCCGCCGGCCAGCTCGATATTGGGCACGTAGCTGTCGTAGCAGGGCTCGAGCACGATGACCTCGTCACCGGGGTGCACGATGGCCAGAATGGTGGTGATGATGGCCTGCGTGGCGCCGGCGGTGATGGTGATTTCGCTGTTCGCGTCATAGTGGCGGCCGTGCAGTCCGGCAATCTTGGCAGATACCGCCTGCCGCAGCGCGGGCACGCCGGCCATGGGTGGGTACTGGTTGTGCCCGGCCTGCATGGCATGGGTCACCGCATCGACCAGGGCGGGGTCGCAGGCAAAGTCTGGAAAGCCCTGGCCCAGATTGACTGCCTGGTGCTCAGCCGCCAGCGCCGACATCACGGTAAATATGGTGGTGCCGACAGCCGGCAGCCGCGACACGATGTGGGGGGTGGAGGCGAAGGTGGAGGTTGGGGAGGAGATGGTGTGCGTGTTCATAGGCTCACAATTCAAAATCGTCAACGTGGCCGTCCATGGCCTTGGCAATCAGGACGCGGTTAAGGCGACCGCTTAAAAGCTCCGCAAAGGTGTACACAAAATTGCGCAGGTAGGCGCTGCGCTTAAAGGCTACCCGCGTCACATTCTGACCAAACAGGTAGCCCGCCGGCCGCACGACCAGCCCGCTGCGGGAGGCGTTTTTCTCCATGTCTTCAACCACATCGGTCACCGCCATTTCCGCGGCAATGCCAATGCCCAGCCCCAGCCGTACGTAGGTCTTGATCACGTCGGAGTCAATGGCTTCGAGCGAAATACGCGGCTGCAGCTTGCGGGCTTCAAAGGCCTGGTCAATCTTGGTGCGGCCGGTGAACGAGGGGTGGTAGGTGATGAGCGGCTCAGCGGCCACGTCCTCCAAGGTTACGCGGTCTTTGTGCGCCAGCGGGTGGTCGGCGGGCAAGACCAGCACGTGTTGCCACTCGTAGCAGGGCAGGGTGACCAGTTCCGAGTAGTTGGACAGCGACTCGGTGGCAATACCGATTTCGGCGACATCCTCAACCAACATGCGGGCCACCTGATCGGGCGCGCCCTGGTGCAGGCTGACATTCACCTTGGGGTAAGCCGCGCGCAGCTTGGCCACCTTTTCCGGCAATACATAGCGGGCTTGGGTGTGGGTGGTGGCTATGGACAGGGTGCCGCTGTCTTGCGAGCTGTATTGCTCGCCGATGCGCTTGAGGTTGTTGACTTCGCGCAGGATGAGCTCAATGCTCTTGAGCACATGCTGCCCCGGCTCGGTGATGCGTTTGAGGCGCTTGCCGTGGCGGGCAAAAATGTCGATGCCCAATTCTTCTTCCAGCTCGATGATGGCCTTGGACACGCCGGGCTGCGAGGTGTGGAGCGCTTTGGCGGCCTCGGTCAGGTTGAGGTTGCGGCGGGCTGCTTCTTGAACAAAGCGAAATTGGTGCAGGTTCATATCGAATTCCAGCTAAAGATGGAATTCATTATGCATGCGAGGAGGCGGTGCGAGCGTCCTCAGGCGGGTTGCTGCGCGATGTGGGCCAGCATGTCCAGCAGCCGTGCGTCTTCGCCCACCGCGGCCCGCAGTTCGATCTGCAGCGCGGGGAAATCCACGCGCAGTTGCGCGACCAGCTCCGGCAAGTCCTCCCGCGCATGCCGGCCCACCCCCAGGAACATGGGCACGATGGCAAGCGCGCTCACACCGGTTTCGCTGAGAGACGCCACAGTGCTGGGCAGGTCGGGCTCGCTGAGCTCCAGATAGGCGCAGGCCACCGCGAGTTGGGGCGACTGTTGCCGTATGCGCGCAGCTACCGCCTCCATCGGTTTGTGCCAGAGCGGGTCGCGCGATCCGTGGGCGAACAAGACAACTGCACGCTTGCTGTCGGGAGCCCTGGTGTCCGGGGCGGAAGAGGCACTGGCGTCGGGTATGTGGGTCATCGTCGTAGCACCAGCCAGGTAAAGGCGGTGAGTGAAAAGAAGGAATAAATCAAGCCGGGCAGGGCGGCGGTAAGCCAAGGCTGCCAGCCTTGCAGGTTGCCCAGGTCGTTCATCACGTTGTTGAGCAACACAAAGCTGATACCCGCCATCACGCCGGCAAAGGTGTAACCGGCAATGCTCCCCGAGCGGAAATGCAGATACGCAAACGGTAGCGAGAGCACGACCATCACCAGACAGCTCAAAGGGTAAAACACTTTCTTCCAGAACTGGATTTCGTATTTTTGAGCGCTTTGCCCATTCGACTGGAGGTGCCGCACATACTGAAACAGGTCGATGGTCCCCATGCGCTCCGGGCGCAAAACCGCCGCAGCGACCATCTCTGCGCTGATCTCTGTGGGCCAGCGCAGGGTCTGAACCGCCACCCGCTCTGCCTTGGGGGTGCGCGCGGGGTCAGCGTTGAACTCGGTGCGCTGCACATCGGTCAGGGTCCACGACCCGTCACTTCCAAAGCTGCCGCCGCGGGCTTCGGTGAGTGACACGATGGCGCCCTGGTTGTCAAACTCGAACACCCGCACGTCCTTGAGCGTGGCGTCGGAGGACAGCGCGCCCACATTGACGGCGTAGTTTCCGTAAGCCTGCTTTTCTTTCAGCCAGGCCCCGGTCTTCCCCACGCTGATGCGGCCTTGAAAGCGCGACTTCAACAGCTGCGCCGTTTTGTCGGCCAGGGGCGCCACATAGTCGCCCACCGCAAAGGTAAACAGCACAAATCCCAGACCCAGCACCGCCAGCGATCTCAGAGCACGCCAGGGCCCCAGTCCGCTGGTGCGCAAAATGGTGAATTCCGAGCTGCGGGCCAGCCGCGCCATGACAAAAATAGTTCCAATCAGCACGGTAATGGGAAACAGCTCGTACACATGCGCCGGCACCATCAGCGCCACATAAATCAGCGCCTGCGGCACCTGGTACGCGCTCGACCCCAGGCGGCTGACCGACTGCAGCTCCTCCACCACATCAAAAAACATGAACAGGGCCACAAAACCCAGCGTCACCAGCGTTACCGCGGTCACCACCTCGCCGTACAGCAGCTTGCGCAGTGTCCTCATGGGGCTGCCGCCTGAGGGACCTTGCGCCGGGGAAAGCGCAGCGACCAGTGGTTGTGGCGCATCGCCAGCCAGCCCATGCTGAGCAGGAACACACCGCCGTGCAGTTGCAGGAGGGTGGTCATCAGCTCGGCCTTGCCGTTTTCGACCCAGTTTTTCCCCAGCACCAGCAAATTGAAATACACCACAAACGCCAGAAAGGCGAAGATCAGGTTGGTGCTGCGCCCGGCACGCGGGTTGGCTCCCGCGGCCGCTAGGCCCAACCACAGCAGGTTGAACGGGGCCAGCACCAGGCCGGCGCGCCAGGCCAGCTCGGCCAGATGCTGCCGCGTGGGTTTGCTGATGAGGTCTAGCGTGCCGGTGGCGTTGGCGGGGGCGTAGTTGCGGGCGGCAGTGTTGTCCGCGCCAACGCGTGCGCCATAGCGCTCGAAGGTGCTCACGGTGATGTCGTTTTTGCCCTGAGTGCGCTCCAGCCGCTGGCCGTTTTGCAACACCAGAAAGCGGTCGCCGTTCAAGACTTCAATCGAGCCTATGCCCGCCGTGGTGATGGTTTCTTTACTACTCTCCCGGGTCGCGATAAACACGTTGGTGCCGGTTTGCTGGCCCTTGCTGTCTTTCTCAATAAAGAACACGCGGTCGCCGTTGGCAGATTCCTGGAACTGTCCGGGTTCGATGCGGGCAATATCGCCACGCTTGTCGTATTTGTCGCGCAGGTCTTCAATTTGAGCGAATGACCAGGGCAGGATAAAAAACGCCAACCCCGCGATCACCACCATCACCGGCCAGGCAAAGCGCAGCAGGGGCCGCACCAGGCCCATCAGCCCTTTGCCGCTGCCAAACCAAATCACCATCTCGCTGTCGCGGTACATGCGGTTCACCACGCTCAGAACCGCAATGAAAAGGCTCATGGACAGAATGGTCGGCATGTCTGCCAGCACTGTGTACCCCATGATGATCAGTACATCCGCCGGATTAAAGCTGCCGCGCGAAGCTTCGCCCAAGGTGCGCAGCAGCGTCATGGTCAACACGACGGTGACCAGCACGACCAAGGTGGCGCCGAAACTGCGGCCCAACTCTCTGCGGATGGAGGAATGGAATAACATTGTGCGAAACGAAAGCGTCAATTATGAACTTTGAACTCAAACCCCTGAACCTCGTCGCACTGGCCAATGAAAAAGCGGACGTCCTCGTCTTACTGGTGGCCCAAGACTTCAAGGCCGGCAAAGACGAACTCTCTGAGCTGGTGGCGCAGGCCCTGAAGTCCGGCGACTTTGCCGCAAAGCCCGGGACGCTGCTCACCATGTACCGGCCGGTGCAGGCCCACGCTACGCGCCTTGTGTTGGCGGGCATTGGCGAGGGCGGCGCGCGTCATGTGCGCACGGCCATTGCAGCCTGCGCGGCCGCCATCAAGGCGCCCGGGGTAAAGAAGCTGGTGCTCGGGTTTGCCGGCGCCGCGCTGGAAGACGCGGCGCGGGCCGTGCCGTTGGCGGTGGCTGATGCCAGCTATGTCTACACCCACACTAAGTCCAAGCCGGAGCTACGGGTACTGCAAAAGGTGCTGGTGGCGGCGGTTAACGCATCCGAAGTGAAGGCTTCGTTCGACCGGAGCGCGGCGACCGTGCCTGGCGTAGAGCTGGCCAAAGAGTGGGGCAACCGCCCTGCGAATTATGCGACCCCCACCCTGTTGGGCGAGGCTGCACAGGCGCTGGCGAACTTCCCCAAAATTTCCTGCGAGGTTCTCGGCCCGCGTGAAGTGGCCAAGCTGGGCATGGGCTCGTTCATGGCCGTTGCAAGGGGCTCCGACGAG
>NZ_CAMCVG010000087.1 GCF_945881795.1 Rhodoferax sp. OV413 | reverse complement strand
GGTGCTGGACACGGGCGCCAGGGGTTCTTCCATCACCTTTGCCCAGCGCAACCAGGGCGACGTTTTCATCTCCTGGGAAAACGAGGCTTACCTGCTGGACAAGGAATTCGGCAGCAAGGTGGACTTTGTCTACCCCTCGCTGAGCATTCTGGCCCAACCTCCGGTCACGCTGGTGGACAAAAACGTCGACCGCAAGGGCACCCGCGCTGTGGCCGAGGAATACCTGAAGTTCCTCTACAGCGAGGAGGCACAGGACATCATCGGCAAAAACTTCTACCGGCCCACCAGCGCCAAGGCGCAGGCCAAGTACGCCAAGCAACTGCCCAAGCTCAATCTGTTCACCATTGACGACGCATTTGGCGGCTGGGAAAAGGCCGACAAAGACCACTTTGCCGACGGCGGCAGCTTTGACCAGATTTACACGAAAAAGTAATCAAAACGGCGGATGGCCAGCGCCAATATTGCGCAAGCAGCTATCAAAACAGGAGCGCTGTCCGTACAAGGGCTACTTGCGCGCCAGCCACACGCCGAACACGGTGAGGCCCATGCCCACCAGCGCCAGGCCGGTGAGGGTCTCGCCAAACAGGGCCCAGGCCACCAGTGCCGTGCAGGGTGGCACCAGGTAAAACAGGCTGGCGACATTGACCGCGCTGCCAGTGCGGATCAGCACATTGAGCAGCGTGACCGCGCCCAGCGACAACACCAGCGAGAGCCAGCCCAGCGCGAACACAAACGAAGGCGTCCAGTCGATGTGCATGGTCTCGGTCGCCGCCGCGGCCAGCCCGGTCAGCAGCACGCAGGGCAGGAACTGGATCAGCGAGCCGGTACGCAGGTCAAAGCTCGGGCAGTAACGCTTCTGGTACAGCGTGCCCGCGGTGATGCACAACAGCGCAACCCCCACCGGCAGCAGCAGCGTCCACAGCGTGGCAGCACCGGCGCCCGCAGCTACCTTGTGCGCCACCACCAGTGCCACGCCGGCAAATCCTGCAGCCAGGCCGGCCCACTGCGCGGGGCGCACTGTCTCGCCCAGCATCCAGCCCGCGCCCAGCGCGGTAAGCAGCGGCTGCAGCCCCACCACCAGCGCCGCCACACCCGCCGGCAGGCCGTGGCCGATGGCAATGAACACGCCGCCCAGATACACCCCATGCACCAGCACCCCGCTCACCCCGATGTGCCAGGCCGCCCGCCAGCTGGCGGGCCAGGGCGCGCTGGAGCGCCACACCACCAGCCCCATCAGCAGCATGACGATGGCGTAGCGCGTGCTCAGAAATGTGAGCGGCTCCGCATGCGGAAGGCCGAGCTTCGCACCAATGAAGCCGGTGCTCCAGAGGGCGACAAACAAAAGGGGGTAGAGCGCGGCCCGCGCGGAAGACGCCGTGGGGCGTGCGGGATTCTGGCTATGTTGCATTGCGGCATCTTAAGGGCCGCCGTGGCGATACAGTCGGGGGCAGCCCGACACACGCCATGACCGACCTACCGAAACCCCGGCGCCGCACCGCACCCACCCAGCCGAGCCGCCCATGGGCAAGATAAGCCTGAACTTTGTTTTGCTGCTCACGCTGGTGCTGGTGGCGCTGTATGCCTGGCGCTCCAAACGGCGCAGGGCCTGGGTTCATGCGCGGCGCTGCTACGCCTGTGGCGGCCCGCCCAGCGCGAACGGAAAAGCTGGCGGGATCTGCACCGACTGCCTGCAAACCCGCACCATCCAGCGCTGGCTGATTGGCTTTATCGTGCTGGTGGCGGCCGGCATTGCGGCCTGGTTGCGGTGGCCTTAGTGACAATCCGGGGATTGCACAGCGTGTAGTCCCGCAAAACAGGCCTGCGGCGTATCATTTGCTAATGCGGACTTTCGTTCTGATTCTGTTGATTACATTGGCGCCTTTGCGCGGCATTGCCGGTGAGCTCATGGCGAGCCACATGGCCACCCCTGTGGCCACCGGGCTGACCACCGTTGTCGCCAGCCTGTGGGACGCGGGAGACGCGCACGACTCGGCTCACCATTGCGACGAAGCGTTGGACGCCGGGAATGCCGCTGCGCAGCCGGCGCAACCCACGGAAGCCGCCTCGCACGATGGATGCAAGAACTGCGGCCTGTGCCAGATGTGCGCGACAGCTGCGCTCCCCGCCGACCTGCACATCGCATTGCCAGTACTGGGCTCGCAAACGCAGGCCTCCCGGCGCAGCGACCACTTTGTCAGTGCCTCGGCAGCATTGGCCCAAAAACCACCCATTTCCTGAGTCCACGGCCCGTAGTGGGCCTGTAGTCCCCCCGCTGGTTGCACCAGGCAGCCGGCAGAGGGGGTGTTTTTAACTTGGATCAGGAACCCCACCATGCTTTCTCCGCGTTCGCGTCAGCGTTTTATGTGTTTTGCAGGAGCCCGCCTGGGCCTCGCAATTTTTATATCCGCCCCGGCCCTGGCCCAGCCCACCGGGCCGGTGCCAACCGTGTCTGCCCACACGCTGCAGGCCAGTGATGCCGCCAGCCCCGTGCCGCCGCTGGAGTACCGGTCGGTATTCGCCGATTTCCCACGCGGTGTGGAACAGGGCGGCGGCAACTGGAAGGCGGCCAACAAGGCCGTCGGGCAGTTTCAGCGCGGTCATATCGACCTGCTGAACTGGGAAAAAGCCCGCGCCACCCCACCCAAGGAGCAGCCATGACGGGTGCGCGGCTCCTAAAGGCTGTGCGGCCGTGGTTTCTGATTCTGCTGCTGGGCTACGCCCACGCCGATGCGGCACCGCTGGACGGCGGGGTGCAGGGCCTGCAGTCGGATGTGCAGCGCCGCCTGAGCGGCCTGTTGGCGCCCGGGGCCGGCGCGCTGCGCCTGGCCAGCCCGACCTACAACGGCAGCGAGGACCTGGCGCGCTTGCTGCAAGGCCCGCTGCAAGGCGCAGACGCCATACGCATTGCATTGCTCAACAGCCCCGACTTGCAAATGCTACTTGGCGCCGAGGGCCGGGGCATCACGGACCTGCAGGGAGGCAGTTTTCCCGCACGCCTGCGCGCCAGCGACGAGGCCACCCTCCTGGGGCTGCGCGCGTTCAGGGCCTGGGTTTCGGCGGTGAGCGCCGAACGCAGCGCAGCGCTCCTGCGCGAGGCCCGGGCCACTGCTGACACCGCCGACGAGCTCACCCGCCGCATGGTCCGCGCGGGCAATGCGAGCCGCCTCACGCAAGCCCAGAGCCAGGCAACGCTGTCGGAGACCACGATGGCCCTGGCCCGGGGGGAGCAGGCGGCCTTTGCCGCGCGCGAGCACCTCATCCGGGTGTTGGGACTGTGGGGCAATCAGACCGGCTTCACCCTGACCACGGCGCTGCCCGCATTACCCGCCAGTCCGCCAGATAGGGCGGACTTAGAGGCCGGCGCAGTGGCTGCGCGCAGCAGCCTGCAGGCCGGGCGGCTGAACTGGCAACAGAAATTGGCAGAAGCCGTGCCGTCGAATGTAGATGAGCGATGGGACGCCCTGGGCGACGCTGCGCGCATACGTGCCGAAGCCATCCAGGTGCGCAGCGAAGCGCGCGCGGCGGCGTTTGGTCTGCACACCCGGTGGGACATGGCCCATCACCTGCAGACCGAGGTACTGCCGCTGCGCCAGTTCATCCACGAGGAGCTGACCCTTCGCTACAACGGCATGCTGACCAGTGTGTTTGAAGTGCTAGCGGACAGCCGCATGCGCACGCAGGCCGAGCAGGACGCATTGGAGGCACTGCGCGACTACTGGCTTGCGTTTGCCGATGTACAGGCGGTACTGGCCGGCGTGGCGCCCGAGGGCAACGCGACCGCACCAGCGGCCGCATCTGCCACCGCACGGCCCGGCGCAAATAAACAGGCGGCGCATTGAGCGCCCGCCACACCCCTAGAACAGGATCTGTATGAACCGACGTCATTTTTTCAGTGGTGCTGCCGCGACTGCCATGGGCGCGGTCGCAGCCGCCTCGGTCAGCCGTGTGGCGCTGGCTGCGCTGCCCGAGCCGGTGGTGCAAAACTCCGCCGCCACCATGCCGCCGCTGGTACCTGCCAGCGGCCGGCCTTACAACCCGGTCGTTACGCTGAACGGCTGGACCCTGCCCTGGCGCATGAACCAGGGCGTCAAGGAATTCCACCTGGTGGCCGAGCCGGTGGTGCGCGAGATGGCGCCTGGCTTCAAGGCCAACATGTGGGGCTACAACGGCCAAAGCCCCGGCCCCACCATCGAGGTGGTGGAAGGCGACCGCGTGCGCATATTCGTCACCAACCAGCTGCCCGAGCACACCAGCATTCACTGGCACGGCCAGCGCCTGCCCAACGGCATGGACGGCGTGTCGGGCCTGAATCAGGCCGCCATTCCGGTGGGAAAAACTTTTGTCTATGAGTTTGTGGCGCGCCGCCCCGGCACCTTTATGTACCACCCGCATGCCGACGAGATGACGCAGATGGCGATGGGCATGATGGGCTTCTGGGTGACGCACCCCAAGGTCAGGAATCCGCTGATCCGCGAGGTGGACCGCGATTTTTGCTTCCTGCTTAGCGCCTACGACATTGACCCCGGCAGCCTGACACCCAAAATCATGACCATGCTGGACTTCAACATCTGGAGCTGGAACAGCCGGGTGTTCCCGGGCATCGACACCCTGAACGTCCGGCACAACGACAGGGTGCGCATCCGGGTAGGCAACCTGACCATGACCAACCACCCCATCCACCTGCATGGCCACGAGTTTGAGGTGAGCGGCAGCGACGGCGGCCCCTGGCCCCTGGCCGCACGGGTGCCCGAAGTCACCACCGACATCGGCGTGGGGCAGATGCGGCAGCTGGAGTTTGTGGCCGACGAGGAGGGCGACTGGGCCTTTCACTGCCACAAGAGCCACCACACCATGAACGCCATGGGCCACAGCGTTCCCACGATGATCGGCGTGGACCACCGCGGCCTGGTGGGCAAGCTGCAGCGCGCCATGCCGGACTACATGGTGATGGGAGAACGCGGCATGGCCGACATGGGCGCGATGGAGATGCCCCTGCCCGACAACACCGCCCCCATGATGACCGGCACCGGCCCCTACGGCGGGGTGGAGATGGGCGGCATGTTCAGCATCTTGAAGGTGCGCAAGGACAAGAAGCCGGGCGACTACCAGGACCCCGGCTGGTACCCGCAGCCCCCGGGCACCCGTGCCTTTGAGTGGGCCGGCGCCCTGCCCGACCCGGCGCGCTTTCAGGCCGAGGGGACGGGCAGCATGCCGCTGGCGCAGCCGCCCCACCACGACACCCGGGTCCAGGTGCGCAAGCCCATGGGCTCGATGAAGCATTGATCCGTTTTCACTCTCACACACTTCTGAACACCATGAACAACACTATCAAATCCATAGCTGCTGGCGCTATGCTGGCGTACGCTTTCGGCTCTTTTGCTGCTGGAAGCCACGGCGGGGGCCACGGCACCGAAGCCATAGGCAAGCCCGGAGTGGCCGCCAAGGTGAGTCGCACGGTGCAGATCGACATGAGCGACGCCATGCGCTTCTCTCCGGCCAAGGTCACCGTGCGCCGTGGCGAGACCGTGCGTTTTGTCGTCAAAAACTCGGGCCAGCTCAAGCACGAGTTCAACCTCGGCACCGAGAAAGACCTGAAGGCCCACTACGACCTGATGAAGAAGTTTCCCGAGATGGAGCACGACGAGCCCAACATCGCCAGTGTCGCCCCGGGCCAGACTGGCGAGGTCATCTGGCAATTCACCAAGGCGGGCACGGTGAGTTTTGCCTGCCTGCACCCCGGTCACTATGAGGCGGGCATGAAGGGCGCGGTCAAGGTAGAGGCCTCCAAATGAGGACAACCTGGCGTGCTGGTGGGCGGTTATGTGGTGCTGGAGCCGGCAACGGCGGCAGCGCTGTTTTTCAACGCTACCGCTGAGAGGCTCTTCGATGACGACTTCACACGTGAATCGCTGCGCCGGCCTGGTCATGGCCTGGGTCTTGGGGTCCACCTCGGTGTGGGCGCAGGGCACAGACGAGCTGGCGCGGGGCGAGGTCCGCAAAATTGACGAGGCTGCCGCCAAAATCACCATCAAGCACGGCGATATTCCCTCACTCGACATGCCGCCCATGACCATGGTGTTCACCGTCAGGGACAAGGCCCTGCTTCAACGCGCGCGGCCGGGAGACAAGATCCGCTTCGATGTCATCCAGCAGGATGGCAAACTGATCGTCACCCGCATTGAAACGGACCAGTGAAGCGGACCCGTAAAGCGCCCCGCTAAACTCGTGCTCAAAGGATGAACCGCCATGACCCTACCTGTACGAGCCGTAACCCCTGAGTTTTATGTGGCGCCGCAACTCGGGCCCGCCGACATGGCCGCTGCCGCTGCCATGGGCTTCAAAACCGTGATCAACAACCGCCCCGACTTTGAGGGCGGCGCCGACCAGCCGGCCCACGCCGCCATGCAGGCGGCCGCGCAGGCGGCTGGGCTGGACTATGTGTTTCTGCCGGTGGTGGCTGGAGCCATTACCACCGACGAGGTGGCCACCATGAAGCAGGCGCTGGCTGCCGCCCAGGCACCGGTGCTGGCTTTTTGCCGCTCCGGCGCGCGATCTACTCAGCTGTTCGTCTTCACCCAGGACTGATTCACTCCGGGCTTGTTTGCTCTGGTTTTGATAGCTGCTAACGCACGGTCTGTATGGGTAAACGGTGTTTTTTGCCCTTTTTCGGGCCTGACACAAGGCCCGTTTAGGCCTTGAGCGGCAGGGCCTGGCCCAGCGCAAACACCGAGTTGGGTACATGGGCGCGGGCAGCCTCAGGCTTTCGCTTGGTCAGGACGCCTTTCTTGGGAACCTTGCTTTCCTTCACCGCAAATCCTTTGGCCTGCTGCTCTTGCGCCAGGCTGTGCAGGGTGATGGTGCGCATGTGCGCGAGCACCGTGCTTTGCAGGGCGGCCCATAGATCGCGCGTCATGTCGTGCGCGCTCTTGGAGGTGTCGCGGCCCGGGGATTCGGCGTCTTCGATCGCGCAAATGATGTCGGCCACGGTGATGCGGTCGCCGCGAAATCCGAGGGAGTAGCCGCCGCCGGGGCCGCGGGTGCTCTCCACCAGCCCGGCATGGCGCAGCTTGGCAAACACCTGCTCCAGGTAGGACAGCGAAATGCGGTGCCGAAGCGCGATTTCCTGCAGGGGCACGGGTTGGCCGCTCTCGCGCAGGGCAAGGTCGATCATGGCGGTGATGGCAAAACGTCCGCGTGTGCTGAGTCGCATACAGAGTCTCCTTCGATGAACAGCTAATGACAGCAAATGTAGAAGGGCCTATGCTTCGTGTAAATTCGTATTTTGTGAATTTTTAGTAAGTTTTTTGCGCAGTAATTTACTTTTTCCAAGGCGTAGACCATGAACTTTAAGCACCTCCATTATTTTTGGGTGACTGCCAAGGCCGGCGGCGTGATGCGCGCCGGCGAGCAGCTGCACACCACGCCGCAAACGCTGTCGGGCCAGATCAAGCTGCTCGAGGAGTGGCTGGGCCGCAAGCTGTTTCAAAAGAGCGGCCGCCAGATGGAGCTGACCGATGACGGCCGGCTGGCGCTGGGCTACGCCGACCAGATCTTCGCGCTGGGCGCGGAGCTGGAGAACGTGGTGCGGCTGCCGCGCGGCAAGCACCGGGTGCTGGACTTCAAGGTTGGCGTGGCGGACTCGGTGACCAAGTCACTGGCCTACCGGTTACTGGAGCCGGCGCTCACCATGGAGGAGCCGGTGCGCATGATCTGCAGCGAGGGCAAGTTCTCCGACCTGCTGGCCAAACTCGCGCTCAACCAGCTGGACCTGGTGATTGCCGATGAGCCCATGTCCAAGCGGATGAGCGTGAAGGCGTTTAACCACCCGCTGGGCAGCACGCCGATGAGCTTTTTTTGCGCGCCGCAGCTGCGCAGCACGTTAAAGGGCGATTTTCCAGGCTGCCTGAATGACGCGCCCATGCTCATTCAAGGTGCGCAGGCTTCGGTGCGCCAGCAGTGGGAAGGCTGGCTGAGCCGCCACCAGCTACACCCCCGCACCATCGGCGAATTTGACGACGGCGCGCTGATGACCGCCTTCGGCCGCAAAGGGCGCGGCGTGTTCATGGCGCCCACGGTGATGGAGGCCGACATCGTGGAGCAATTCGGCGTCGAGGTGATTGGCCGCAGCGACGAGCTGGTGGAGGAGTTTTTTGCGGTGTCGGTGGAGCGGCGCATCACCCACCCCTGCGTGGTGGCGATTACGAAAACCGCTCGGGGGCAGTTGTTTGGCTAACCGCTAGTAGTGGAGTTGCGTCGACTTCCCCCAAAACACCCGATACGCGTAGGCCGTGTAGGCAATGATGACGGGAAAGACCACCACCACACCATAAAAAATGACCATCAATGCTTCAGGCGCGCTGGCAGCTTGCCAAATAGTGAGTGTGTCGATGACCAACCAAGGGAACAGGCTGTAAGCCAGGCCATAGAAGGAAAGCAGAAACACTCCTACCGTGCTGGCAAACGGCACCGCAGCGCCGTATTGATTGCCTTGCGCAAGGCGGGTAGGCAAGCGGCCCAAGCTGCGACCGATGACAAGAAACAAGCCCAATGTCATCGCGGGAATCGGCAACAGCATGAGCAGGTTGGGAAAACTGAACCACTTGTCAAAAATACGCTGACTCACCCAAGGCGTGGCCACCGAAATTGCCAGCACCCCCGCGGCGGTGAGCCACAAGCTATTTTTTGCCCACCGCACAGCCTTGAGTTGGAGCTCACCTTCGGTTTTCATGATGAGCCAGCCCGCACCCAGCAACCGGTAAGCAAACACCAAACAAAACCCTATCAAGGCACTAAACACGTAGCCCGGCGTGTCTTGTTTAAAACCGGTGATGAGCTGCCCCAACATAAAACCTTGCGACCAGCCGGCCAGCAATGAGCCCA
>NZ_CAMCVG010000086.1 GCF_945881795.1 Rhodoferax sp. OV413 | reverse complement strand
GTTGATGAAGATGACCATGCAGTTGGTCTTCTTGATGTGGGCGGTGAGTTTGCGTAGGGCCTGGCTCATCAGGCGCGCTTGCAGGCCGGGCAGGCTGTCGCCCATTTCGCCCTCGAGTTCAGCCTTGGGCGTGAGCGCGGCCACCGAGTCCACGATGATCAGGTCCACCGCGCCGGAGCGCACCAGGCTGTCCACGATTTCAAGCGCCTGCTCGCCGGTGTCGGGCTGGCTGATCAGCAAGTCCTGCAGGTTCACGCCCAGCTTCTGGGCGTACTGGATGTCGAGCGCGTGTTCGGCGTCGACAAAGGCGCACTGGCCGCCTTGCTTTTGCATCTCGGCCACCACCTGCAGCGTCAACGTGGTCTTGCCCGAGGACTCGGGGCCGTAGATTTCCACCACACGGCCGCGCGGCAAGCCGCCTACGCCCAGCGCAATGTCCAGCCCCAGTGAGCCGGTGGAGACGACCTGAATGTCTTCAATCACTTCGCCCTCGCCCAGCCGCATGATGGTGCCTTTGCCGAACTGCTTTTCGATTTGGGCGAGCGCGACTTGCAGGGCCTTGGCCTTTTCGGCGTTGGCGGGGGATTTAACGTTGGCTTCCATGAAAATCTCCTGAAAAAATAAAAAGTTGTAGAGGGTTGAAATCGGTCTGCATCTGTCTGGTGTTAACAACAGGCTGGATGCTTGAACAGTAGTTTATGGGCGTGGTGAATCTTGTGCAACCCGTTTTTTGGTCAGTTTGCATTACTATTTGGCCATGCAGTCCCCGCTCCAACCTGACGCCTGGCGAACCAACCACGTAGGCCACTGGCTGCGCCTGGCGCTGGAGCGGTTTGATGCGCGGGTGCAGGGACTCATGGCCAGCCACCCGGCGGTACCGCTGGGACTGGCGAACCTGGCGGCACGCGGCCAGATCGGGGCGGCGCACATCCACATCACCCGCCACCTCGAGCTACAGGGCACGCGCCTTACCGCCCTGGCCGCGCGCGCCGGCATGACCAAGCAGGCCATGGCCACGCTGGTCAGCCAGTGCGAGGCCTGGGGCATGGTGGAGCGCTCCGACGACCCCGCCGACGCCCGCGCCAGGCGCATCTGCTTCACCGCCGCGGGGCTGGCCTGGGTGCAGGCCTATCAGGACGCGGTGGCGCAGGCGCACCTGGAGCTGGAGCAGGCGGTGGGCTCGGAAGTAGCCACGGTGATTGCCCTGGGGCTGGAGGCTTACGCGGGGCAATAGGCCCCGCAGCCCTCCCGCCGCTGCGGCCTAGAATGGCAGCAAAACGGCCGCAGCGCCGCACACAACACGGAGACCAGCATGCGCATTTTGATAGCTGAGGATGATCAAGTTCTGGCCGACGGCCTGCTGCGAGCGCTGCGAAACGCCGGCGCTGCGGTAGACCATGTGGCCAGCGGCTCCGAGGCAGATGCCGCGCTCATGACCAATACCGAGTTCGACCTGCTCATCCTCGATCTGGGCCTGCCCAAGCTGCACGGGCTGGAAGTCTTGAAGAAGCTGCGCGCGCGCGGCTCGTCCCTGCCGGTGCTCATCCTCACCGCTGCTGACAGCGTGGACGAGCGCGTCAAGGGGCTGGACTACGGCGCCGACGACTACATGGCCAAGCCCTTCAGCCTGCAGGAGCTCGAGGCACGGGTGCGCGCCCTGATACGCCGCGGCATGGGCGCCACCACCAGCAACATCAAGCACGGCCCGCTGACCTACGACCAGGCCGGGCGCGTAGCCACCATCGACGGCAAGATGGTCGAACTCTCGGCCCGCGAGCTCGGCCTGCTCGAAGTCCTGCTGCAGCGCGCCGGCCGGCTGGTGAGCAAGGACCAGCTGGTCGAGCGCCTGTGCGAGTGGGGCGAAGAGGTGAGCAACAACGCCATCGAGGTCTACATCCACCGCCTGCGTAAAAAAATCGAGAAGGGCCCCATCCGCATAGCCACCGTACGCGGCCTGGGCTACTGCCTCGAAAAAATCCAGTCCTGATTAAATTGCTATGCTTTTCATAGCTGCTTGCGCATATTCCACCTGCTGCGCAAGCCGATTAGATGCCTATTTGCGCGCGGGACAGCGGCGGTGAAGATTTTCCAGCGCGAACAACGCAGCCTGTTCGGGGAGATTCTCGATTGGATGCTCACGCCGCTGCTGCTGCTCTGGCCGGTGAGTCTGGTGCTGACCTGGCTGGTGGCGCAGGGCATTGCGGGCAAGCCCTTCGACCGCGCCCTTGAATACAACGTCGGCGCGCTGGCGCAGCTCATCACCGTCAGCAAAAACCGCGCCCAGTTTGTGCTGCCGCTGCCGGCGCGCGAGCTCCTGCGTGCTGACGACGCCGACACGGTGTACTACCAGGTGCTGGGTACCCGGGGCGAGTTCCTGAGCGGCGAGAAGGGCCTGCCGCTGCCGGCGGATGACGAGCGGGTCGCCAGCGGCGAGGTGCTGCTGCGCGAGGTGGAATTCAAGGGCGTGGACCTGCGGGTGGCCTACATGTGGGTGCGGCTGGACGTGCCCGACGGACGCCCGGCGCTGGTGCAGGTGGCCGAAACCATGGACAAGCGCTCGGTACTGGCCACTGAAATCGTCAAGGGCGTGATGCTGCCGCAGTTTGTCATTCTGCCGCTGGCGGTGCTGCTGGTCTGGCTGGCGCTGGTGCAGGCCATCCAGCCGCTGAACCGGCTGGAAGAGCGCATCCGGGCCCGCAACCCGGACGACCTCAGCCCGCTGGACGTGGAGGCGGTTCCGCTGGAGGTTGTGCCGCTGGTGTCGTCGGTGAATGACCTGCTGCTGCGCCTGAAGGACTCGATTTTTACCCAAAAGCGGTTTCTCGCCGATGCCGCCCACCAGCTCAAAACGCCGCTGGCCGGGCTGCGCATGCAGGCTGACCTGGCCCAGCGACCGGGCGCCAGCGCCGACGACCTGAAGCAATCGCTGCGCCAGATCGGCCGCTCCAGCATCCGCGCCACCCACACCGTCAACCAGCTCCTCGCCCTGGCACGCGCCGAAAGCAGCGGCACGGTGCTGGCCCACCAGCCCTGCGACCTGGCTCGCCTGACGATGGACGTGGTGCGGGACTGCGTGCCCCGCGCGCTTGAAAAAACCATCGACCTTGGCTACGAGGGCGTGGAGCCCGGCACCCCCGGCGCAGACATTCCCGGCAACCTGACCCTGCTCAAGGAAATGGTGCGCAATCTGGTGGACAACGCCATCAACTACACACCCTCGAACCCCGAGCGGCCGGGCGTGATCACCGCCCGCGTGTTGCTGGATCCCTTCAGCGGCGCGCTGGTGCTGCAGGTCGAGGACAACGGCCCGGGCATTGCGCCGGCCGAGCGGGAGCTGGTGTTCCAGCCCTTTTACCGCGCACTGGGCAACGACGCCGACGGCTCCGGCCTGGGCCTGTCGATCGTGCGGGAGATTGCCCGCCAGCACCATGCCGATATGTCGCTGGACGACACCCGCGCGGGCCAGACGCCGCCCGGAGCCACCTTCACCCTGCGTTTTTCGCGGTTTGCCGGACCTGCCTGAGGCCCCGCCCGCTCAATTACAGGCCTTGAGAGGAACCCCCGCCAGCGCCGGCTTGGCTTGCGCCAGCTTGGCGCGAATGGACTCAGTGGCTGCGGGTACCTTGAGCAGGTACACCGGGCCCGCATCCCGCCCCTGCAGCACCCGGGCAGTACGTATGCCCTTGTTGGCGAGCCGCGCCAGCTCGGTCTTGGCGGCCGCTTCGCTCTCCAGTACCGCCAGCACCAGCCCCGGCTCCAATTCGCCGGTCGCGGCGGGCTGGCCGGTCACGCCCAGCGCCTTCAATTCGGCCTGCTTTTTCAGCATCTGCTCGTCGCTGGCATAGCGGCCCATGTAGATGACCCAGCGGGGTTTGGCGGGGGTGGCTTCAATGTCCCAGCTGCCGGCCGGCAGGGCTGCTTCCATTGCCTTGCGCACCACGGCGACTTGCTTGTCTTTCAGGGGACCGGCCTGCAGGCAATCCCGGGCGGGCTGAGCCGGCTCGGCCGGCTGGGAGGACTGAGCGCTTGGGGCCTGCGCCTTCTCCAGCTCGGCCTCCGTAAGAAGGCGGATGTTCTCGGGCTTGATTTGTGCCTGCAGGCGCTGCGGCTCGGTGCGCATGGCCGGCGCAAAGCCGTACATCTGAAAGTAACGCTGGCTCCAGGCGAAATACACCGCATTGGCCAGCAGCAGCACCAGAACAAGGATTCGCAACATTCGGTTAGTTCCAGGGGTCGGGTCGAATCAGGGGGGCGGGGCCAGCGGACCTTGGCGCACGCTCACCTCGGCGCTGTGGATGCTGACCATCCCCGCCTCAGTATGCACCAGCAGTGCCCCGCTGGAATCGACACCAGAGGCCATACCCCGGGTGCCGTTGGTGCAGACCACCGGCTGCCCGAAGAGCAGGTCACGGCTGCGAAAGGCGTCTTGCAGGGGGGCAAAGCCTTCGGACGCAAACTGCAGCACCGCATGCACCAGCGGTGCGGCCACACGTTGCAGCGCGGCGGGCGCATCCAGCGCCGGCAGGAGCTCCTGCAGCGCGGCCGGCGGCGTGCGCAGGCCCGCGCTCTCGCTCGGCGTCATCGGGCTGATGTTGATACCCACCCCGATGACGGCATAGCGCTCCTCGCCAACACTGGTGGTCTCTATCAAAATACCGGCCAGCTTGCGGCCTTGCCACCACACATCGTTGGGCCACTTGAGCTGCAAATCAGGGTGAAGGCTGCGCACCACCGACAGACCCACCGCCAGCGACAGGCCCGACCAGTCCTGAGGCTGCAGGGGGAGCCCCAGCGAAAAGGTCAGGGTGCCGCCCGCGCCGGCGGTGTCGCTCTGCCAGTCGCGCCCCAGGCGGCCGCGGCCGGCGATCTGGCGCTCGCCCACCAGCAGGACCGGATCGGCCAGGCCGGCGCGCGCGCGGCGCATCAGTTCGGAATTGGTGGAGTCCACCCGGGGCAGCACCTCAACGCTGAGGCCCGGGAGCGCCGCGAACACGGCCTCCCATATCGCCTCAGCCGGCCACTTCAGCGGAGCAGCGGGCAGCGGCACGGGTCCGGTGGGCATGGGTTCAGCGGGCGCGGCCCTTGGGCGCGAGCAGGGTGCCGCGGCAATTCTTGCTGCCGCACCAGCAGGGGTACTCGGCCTTGAGCTTGGGTGTGTAGCGCTCTTCCAGAATCAGGCCGTAGTCGTAGTTCAGCTCTTCGCCGGCAGTGATATTGCGCAGGGCCTTGATGAATACGCGCCCGTCCTCTTCATCGGCTACGCAGTTGCCGTCGCAGGAGTGATTGATCCAACGCGACGAGTTGCCGCCAAACAGGGCGTCAATCACGCGGCCGTCGTCGAGCGAAAAGTAGAAGGTGTGGTTGGGGTCCTTCGGGTCGTGGGGGTGGCGGTCTTGCGCCTCCTGCCAGCTGATGATCTCGCCCACGTACTCGATGATGGTCTCACCCTCGGCAATGTCCTGCAATGCGAACACGCCCTTGCCGTGAACCCCCGAGCGCCGCGTCTGGATGCGCCGCTGCGCGGACGGACCCGCGCCGGCAGCAGATTTTGCGGAGGGTTTCGCCACGGTTGGAAAATTTGGTATGGTGAATCGTATGGGCGCGCATGTGTGCGTGCCTGCGTGTGCAAGTGCGCGCCTGCGCGCACGCGAGAATTGGATTGTAGTCAGATGAAAACCGCAGATTTCGCTAAAAACACGTCGTCCACCAAGACACTCGTGATCGCCGAAAAGCCATCCGTGGCCCAGGACATCGTGCGGGCGCTCACGCCCACCGCCGGCAAGTTTGAAAAACACGATGAGTATTTCGAAAGCGACACCTACGTAGTCTCCAGCGCGGTGGGGCACCTGGTCGAGATTCAGGCGCCCGAGGCCTTTGATGTAAAGCGCGGCAAATGGAGTTTTGCGCACCTACCGGTGATTCCGCCGCACTTTGACCTCAAGCCGGTCGACAAAACCAAGACCCGGCTGAACGCGGTGGTCAAGCTGGCCAAGCGCCGGGATGTAGACAAAATCGTGAACGCCTGCGATGCGGGCCGCGAGGGGGAGCTGATCTTCCGCCTGATTGAGCAATACGCCGGCGGCGCCAAACCGCTGGGCAAGCCGGTCAGCCGCCTGTGGCTGCAGTCGATGACGCCGCAGGCCATCCGCGACGGCTTTGACAACCTGCGCACCAACGCGCAAATGCAGCCCTTGGCCGACGCCGCGCGCTGCCGCTCGGAGGCCGACTGGCTGGTGGGCATCAATGGCACCCGCGCCATGACCGCCTTCAACAGCCGCGACGGCGGTTTCTTCCTGACCACGGTGGGCCGGGTGCAGACGCCCACGCTCTCGGTGGTGGTGGAGCGCGAAGAGCTGATCCGCAAGTTTGTGAGCCGCGACTACTGGGAAGTGCACGCCACCTTTGCCGCACTGGCCGGCGAATACCCCGCCAAATGGTTCAACCCCGCGCACAAGAAAGACGCCGACGACGCCGAGAAGAAGGCCGACCGCGTCTGGTCACGCACAGAAGCCCAGGCCATTGCCGACGCGGTGCGCGGCCAAAGTGCGGCGGTCACGGAGGAAAGCAAGCCCACCACCCAGGCCAGCCCGCTGCTGTTTGACCTGACCAGCCTGCAGCGCGAGGCCAACGGCAAGTTCGGCTACAGCGCCAAGACCACGCTGCAAATTGCCCAGAGCCTGTACGAGCGCCACAAGGCCCTGACCTACCCGCGTACCGATTCGCGCGCCCTGCCCGAGGACTACCTGCCGGTGGTCAAAAAGACTTTCGAGATGCTGGCCGACAGCGACCTGCGGCATCTGGCCCCCCATGCGCTCACCGCCCTGAATAACAACTACATCGTGCCGACCAAGCGCGTGTTTGATAACGCCAAGGTGTCAGACCACTTCGCCATCATCCCCACCCTGCAGGCGCCCAGCGGCCTGAGTGAGGCTGAGCAAAAGGTGTACGACCTGGTGGTGCGCCGCTTCATGGCGGTGTTTTTCCCCAGCGCGCAATACCAGGTCACCACCCGCATCACTACCGTGACCGCCGCAACCGGCGCGGCCCAGCACGCCTTCAAGACCGAGGGCAAGGTGCTGGTCAAGCCGGGCTGGCTGGCCATCTACGGCAAGGAAGCCGCGGCGGAAGTCGAAGACGCCAAAGACGGCGACAAGGGCCAGAGCCTGGTGCCGGTGGCGCCCGGCGAGAAGGTGCGCGGCCAGAGCGTGGAGGCTAGAGGCCTGAAAACCAAGCCACCGGCCCGCTATTCGGAGGCCACGCTGCTCGGCGCCATGGAAGGTGCCGGCAAAACCGTCGAAGACGACGAGCTGCGCGAGGCCATGCAGGAAAAAGGCCTGGGCACCCCCGCCACACGGTCTTCCATCATCGAAGGCCTGATTGCAGAGAAGTACATGCTGCGCGAAGGCCGCGAGCTGATTCCAACCGCCAAGTCCTTCCAGCTGATGACGCTGTTGCGCGGACTCGATGTGCAGGAGCTCACCAAGGCCGAACTCACCGGCGAATGGGAATACAAGCTCGCCCAGATGGAGCAGGGCAAGCTCAGCCGCGAAAAGTTCATGGCCGAGATTGCCGCCATGACCGAGCACATGGTGAAGAAGGCCAAGGAATACGACCGAGACACCATTCCCGGCGACTACGCCACGCTGGCCGCCCGCTGCCCCAACTGCGGCGGCATCGTCAAAGAAAACTACCGCAGATACTCCTGCACCGGACCGGACGGGCACAGCGAAGGCTGCGGCTTCTCGTTCGGCAAGTCGCCCGCCGGGCGCACCTTTGAGCAGGCCGAGGTGGAGCAGTTCTTGCGCGACAAACACATCGGGCCGCTGGACGGCTTCCGCTCCAAGGCGGGCTGGCCGTTTGTGGCGGAGATGGTCATCAAGTTCGACGAGGAAACCAAGAACTACAAGCTGGAGTTTGACTTCGGTGACGACAAGGCCGGCCAGGAAGACGGCGAAATCATTGACTTCAGCAGCCAGACCGCCCTGGGCAATTGCCCCAAGTGCGGCGCCGCGTCTGCCAACCCGGCCGGCGGCCTCGTGTTTGAGCACGGCAAGAACTACGTCTGCAACAAATCGGTACCCACCGACGCCCAGCCCACGCCGAGCTGCGACTTCAAGAGCGGCCAGATCATCCTGCAGCAGCCCATTGAGCGCGAGCAGATGCAAAAGCTGTTGACCGACGGCAAGACCGACATGCTGGAGAAGTTTGTCTCGATGCGCACCCGCCGCGCCTTCAAGGCCATGCTGGCCTGGGACGCGGCCGAGGGCAAGGTGAACTTTGAGTTCGCGCCGTCGAAGTTCCCGCCGCGCAAGCCGGCCTACAAGGCGGCCGCCAAGACCTCAGCCGCCACAGGCGCTACAAAAACAGGAGCATCTCGCGCAGTTACGGCGGGCGGTGCGGCCGCAAAAGCCACTAAAAAAGCCGCTCCGGCCAAAAAGGCAACCGCAGTCAAAGAGGCCAAGCCCAAAGCCCCGCGCAAGACGACCGCGGCCAGCGGCAAACAGCCCAGCGCGGCATTGGCCGCCGTCATTGGCGGCGAGCCGGTAGCCCGCCCGCAGGTGATGAAAAAGCTGTGGGACTACATCAAGGCCAACGGCCTGCAGGACGCGGCCGACAAGCGCAACATCAACGCCGACGCCAAGCTGCTCGCGGTGTTCGGCAAACCGCAGGTGAGCATGTTTGAGCTGGCGGGCATTGCCGGCAAGCACCTGAGCTGATCCACCCGCGCACCCGTATGGAGCCCGCCGCCGGCGGGCTTCTTTACGCCCGGCGGCCTGCCGTGTCTGTCACACAAAGCGCAGATTAGGGTTTATCCCGTAAGTAGTCAGCTATCACCCAAACGGGTTCGTTCGGCTGAATACTCCGGCTGTCACATGCCCCTTCGAGGTGTGTGCTTACAAACCCACCGGAGACAACAATGCGCGTCATTTCCATAGCCCCCGAGAGCCCCGAAGTCGCGGGTTGCGACGAAGACAGCGGCGTGGTCCGCAAAGTCAATTTGCCGCTCGCCCGGCGAGATTTCCTCAAAGGCTCAGGCCTGTTGTTTGGCACGCTCGCCACCGGCACCCTGCTGGCAGGCCTTGCGCCATCCAATGCCTG
>NZ_CAMCVG010000085.1 GCF_945881795.1 Rhodoferax sp. OV413 | reverse complement strand
TCGTGCTCAATCACCACCACGCTATGCCCGCCGTTCACCAAGCGGTGCAACACGTGAATGAGCTTCTCTACATCGGCCATGTGAAGGCCCACCGTGGGCTCGTCCAACACATACAGCGTGTGCGGCACCTTGTTGCCGCGCTTGCCCACGTCGTCCCGCACCTTGCTCAGCTCGGTGACCAGCTTTATTCGCTGGGCCTCACCGCCACTCAGGGTGGGCGATGGTTGCCCCAGCGTCAGGTAGCCCAGGCCCACGTCTTTGAGCAGTTGCAGGGAGTGCGCAATGACGGGCATGGCGGCAAAAAAATCGGTGGCCTCGTCGACCTCCATCTGCAGCACCTCGCCGATGTTCTTGCCGCGCCAGGTCACGGGCACGGCGATGCTATGTCCGGGACCGTGGTGCGCACGACTTTGACCCTGCGCACACCGTGTAATCCCATGCGCTTCATGAGCCGCTCGACCGTGCAGCGGGCTACCTGCGTACCCGCTCTGTTCATCTGGTGCCAGACCTTGTCAGCGCCGTAGACCTGCATATTGGCCTGCCAGACGGCTTTAATTTGCGGCATCAGGGTTTCATCACGTTTGGCCCGAGCGCAAAGCAGTTCTGGCTTGCGTTTGCGGGCAGCATGGCGCCTGTAGCCAGACGGGGCATTTTGCAGCACTTTGCAAATCGGCTCGACCCCATAGGCCTGGCGGTTTTGATCTACAAAATCCCTCAGGACTTGAGACGGCGGTCGAGCTCCGCCTGGGCAAAAAAAGCGCTCGCCAGCCTGAGGATTTCGTTGGCTTTGCGCAGTTCTTTGACTTCACGCTCCAGATCTTCGATGCGGGCTCGCTCGTCAGAGCTGACGCCATCGCGCATGCCTTCGTCAACCTCATGCGGGCGAACCCAGTCGTTGAGGGTTTGCGGCACGCAGCCGATCTTGGGGCAATGGAATCAATGGTGGCCCAAGGGGATGGGTACTCGCCTCGGTGTTCGAGCACCATGCGGACAGCACGTTCGCGCACCTCAGGTGAAAAACGGTTTGATTTCTTGCTCTTGGCTCCACTTTTCAAAGTGTGGAGCCTCCGCTATTCCCGGGGAAATTCAGTCTGGCAAGACCACTCTTGCGCGCGCCGCTTTTCCAGATAAACCGTATGTCTCCCTGGAAGCGCCCGATGAACGCGAATTCGCAGCCACCGACCCGCGTAGCTTCTTGGCGCGCTGGCCCCTTGGTGCCACCATCGACGAGGTGCAGCATGTGCCGCAGCTTTTCGCACTGCCTACCACCTGGCCGCTGCGGTGTGCAATCAGCAGCAGGTCGGCTTTGCCGAGGGGCCAGGCTTTCGCTGAGTCGCGCGCGCCACGCGTCCTCGCTGGCATAGGGCAGCTGCATCAGGCCAATGTAGACCTCTGGGTCGCCCATGATGCGGGCGTAATCGGCGGCATCACTGGGAAGAGCGCGGCGGATGAGGATTGGGCTGCGCACGATGTGCTTACGCACGAAAGGGCATCAGTATCAACCCTATCGGCCAGAGGACGCTTCGCAGTTATAAACCTGTCATCGAGTAAAGGAGACGCGGTGCAGGTTTTTCAACTGCTGGTCAGCGGGGTGGCGCAGGGCTGTATTTACGGGCTGATCGCACTGGGCTTTGTGCTCATTTACAAGGCCACGGAAACGGTCAGTTTCGCGCAGGGGGAGCTGATGATGCTCGGCGCCTTTGGCGGGCTTGTCGGCCTGACCATGTTGGACTTTCCCTACTGGCTTTCGGTTGCGTGCGCCATTGTGGCGGTGGCGCTGGTCGGGGTTCTGTTGGAGCGCATCGTGATCCGGCCCATTCTGGGGCAACCGGCTTTCTCCATCATCATGCTCACCATTGGCATTGGCTATGTGGTGCGGGGCCTGATCACCATGGTGCCGGTCATTGGCACCGAGACCATGGCGTTGCCGGTGCCCTACAAGGACGAAATCTGGAAGCTCGGGGGCGATGCCAACGGAATCGGGGCGGTCGTCTTCAACGTGGAGCACATGGTGGTCATTGCCGCCACGGCCGTGCTGTGTGCGCTGTTGTTTGCGTTGTTTCGCTTTACCAAGCTGGGCATTGCCATGCAAGCGGCTTCGCAGAACCAGTTGGCCGCTTTCTACATGGGCATACCGGTCAAGCGGCTCAATGGTATTGCGTGGGGCATGGCGGCGGCGGTAGCTGCCATTGCAGGTTTGCTGCTGGCACCCATCACCTTTGTGCATGCCAACATGGGCTTCATTGGGCTGAAGGCATTTCCGGCTGCGGTGGTGGGCGGATTCTCCAGCCTGCCCGGGGCGATAGTTGGCGGGTTGGTGATTGGTTTGGTTGAGTCGTTCGCCGGTTTTTATCTGCCCGATGGCTTCAAGGATATCGCCGCCTATGTGGTGGTGCTGGTGATGCTGATGGTTAAGCCCAATGGGCTGTTCGGTGAGAAGCTGCGCAAAAAAGTATGAGATTCATCTTCAAAACCGCTTACGCGCAGGACCTACAGATTGCCAAGCATGGCGGGCATGCATTCTGGTACAGCGCCTTGATGCTGCTGTTGATTTGCGCGCCCTGGTTGTTTGCCGAGTATTGGCTGGCACAACTTACCTTTGTTCTGATCTATTCGATTGCAGGGCTGGGGCTGATGCTGCTGGCTGGCTACACCGGGCTTTTTTCACTGGGCCATGCGGCATTCCTAGGGGTGGGGGCCTACACGCAAGCGGTCATGACGAATGCGGGCGTGCCCTTCCCGGCGGCGCTGGCATGCGCCGCGGGTCTTTCGGCCACGGTGGGAATCATCGTGGGCCTGCCAGCCCTGCGCCTCAAGGGCGTTTACCTGGGCATGGCTACGCTGTCGTTCGGCTTTATTGTTGAGGAGATTTTGGCGCGCTGGGAGTCGATTACCAATGGCAACGCGGGGCTTGCGGTCAAGAAGCCCGAAATATTCGGCTGGACGATTGAGAGCAACGAAGGCTTCTACTTTCTGTGCCTGGTACTGACCGTGTCCGCCACGCTGGGCATCTTGAACCTGCTGCGCTCACCCACTGGACGCGCTTTTGTAGCCATTCGGGACTCGGAGATTTCGGCGCAAAGCATGGGCATTCATCTGGCGCAATACAAGACAACCGCGTTTTCCCTTTCCGCCGCCCTCACGGGCGTTGCCGGCGCTCTATATGCCCACAAACTGCAGTTCATTGCACCCGATCAGTTTAACATTTTGCAGTCGATAGACCTGCTGCTGATGATTGTGGTTGGGGGTCTGGCATCCGTTCATGGCGCTTTTCTCGGTGCGGCGTTCCTCATTCTTATGCCGCAGGGCATTTCTCTTGTCAAAGAATATTTGCCGGATGCCATTGGCCAGGCACCCGGTCTGAAAAATGTGCTGTACGGCGCGGTCTTGATCCTGTTTGTGCTGTTCGAGCCCATGGGCATCTATGGCCGTTGGCTCAAGGTGCGTACCTACTTCCAGATGTTCCCTTTTTACCGCAAGGGCATGTTCAAGCGGCAAAAAGCCTTTCAAAAATCGGACCGCTTGAAGTGAACGGAGCACGCGCATGATGAATCCTCCACTCCTCGCTGCCAAAAATCTGAGTGTGCGCTTTGGCGGCGTGCGCGCCGTGAATGACGTCAGTTTTGATGTGCGTGCAGGCGAAGTTTTCACCCTGATCGGGCCCAATGGCGCGGGCAAAACCACCGTGTTCAACCTGATCAGCCGCATTTACACGCCGACCACCGGCAGCATCGCGTACTGCGGCCCGCAGGGCGTAATTGATCTGACCGAGCAAGCGCCGCAAAGCGTAGCGGCGCTGGGCATTGCCCGGACGTTTCAAAACATCGAACTTTTCGAGCACGCCAGCGTGCTGCACAACCTGCTAGTAGGGCGGCACACCCACCGCACAACAACGCTTTGGCAGGACTTGTTTTTTACCCCCGAGGTGCGCGACAACGAACTACGCTCGCGGGAAAAGGCGGAAGCCGTGATTGACTTACTGGGCCTGCAACACTATCGCGATACCTACGTGGCCGGCCTGCCCTACGGCGTGCGCAAAGTGGTGGAGATGGCCCGCGCGCTGTGCACCGAACCCAAGCTGTTGCTGCTGGACGAACCGTCCAGCGGGCTGAATCCGGAAGAGACCGATGACATGGCCTTTTGGATTCAAGACATCCGGGACGATCTGGGCATCACCGTGCTGATGGTGGAGCATGACATGACACTGGTCTCCAAGGTCTCCGACAGAGTGCTTGCCATGAACCAAGGCGAGGTGCTTGCGCTCGGATCGCCACGCGAGGTGCAGACCGACCCGGGTGTGATGGAAGCGTACTTGGGTTCGGTCGATGACGTATCGTCCCTGCGCAGGGCGGTAACATGATGGCGGTATCGCACTATTCCGCGGAGGCACCCGTCGTGCTCAAGCTCTCCAACGTGGAGAGTTCGTACGGACCGATCAAGGCCATCCGCGGCATCAGCCTGGAAGTGCGGCGGGGCGAGATTTCTACCGTGTTGGGATCGAACGGGGCCGGTAAAACCACCATCTTGAAGACCATCTCCGGCATCATCGACCCGCGCAAGGGCTCGATCGAATTCAAGGGCACCAACATCACTGCGCAAGACCCGACGTTGATCGTGCGGCAGGGCCTTTCGCATGTACCCGAGGGGCGCGAGGTGTTTCCACTCTTGAGTGTGCGCGAAAATCTTTTGATGGGCGCGTACACCCGCAACGACAAAGACAGCGTTGCCCGCGACATGGAATCTGTGTTTGGCTACTTCCCCATTTTGCGCGAACGCGCCATGCAGGATGCCGGTCTGCTCTCCGGCGGGCAACAGCAAATGCTGGCCATTTCGCGTGCCCTGATGGCCAACCCGGAGCTCATTCTGCTCGACGAGCCCAGCCTGGGTCTCTCGCCCAAACTCACCAAGGAAATATTCGAGATTGTGGTGCGCATCAATCGCGAACGCGGCACCACCATTTTGCTGGTGGAGCAAAACGCCAACATGGCATTGAACGCTTCAGACTTCGGCTATGTGCTGGAGAACGGGCGCATCGTCATGCAAGACAGCTGCGCCAACCTGCGGGAGAAGGACGATATCAAGGAGTTCTACCTGGGCCTGAAGGAAGAAGGCGTGCGAGGCGAGCGACGCTGGAAGAAAAAGAAAACATGGAGATAACGGCATGAGTTTATGGAACGTCGCGCCCATCACGCACAGCAGCGAGGTTATCGTTCCTGGTGACACCATCCCTGCGGTTTTCTGGAACGCGGCAAAAATGCGTGGCCCAAAGATATGGATGCGCCAGAAGCATCTGGGCATCTGGCGCAGCTGGACATGGAACCAGACGGCCCAAGCCGTGCGCGAGATTGCGGCCGGTTTGATTGCCTTGGGTCTGGCGAAGGGTGAGTGCGCGTCGATACTTGGCAATACCTGCGTCGAGTGGGTCTGGGCCGATTTGGCCATCCTCAGTGCTGCGGGAGTCTCCAATGGCATCTACCCCACGGATGCGCCGGTTCAGGTGCAGTACCTATGTGAAGACTCGCGCACACGCATCCTATTCGTAGAAGACGATGAGCAGCTGGACAAGGTTTTGGGTGTTCGCGACCAGATTGCCAGCCTGAGCAAGATCATCGTCATGAACATGGCTGGTCTAAAAAAACTGGATGACCCCGGTGTCTTGAGTCTGGATACTCTTCGGCGGCTGGGCAGCACCTACCTGGTTCAACATCCGACGGCAGTGGAAGAGCGCACCCAGAGCTGCAAACCCGATGACTTGGCTATTTTGGTTTACACATCGGGCACCACCGGAAAATCCAAAGGAGCCATGCACCTGCACCGTGGGTTGGTTTACACCATACGAGGCTACAACTCACTGATTCAGCAGACCGAGGCCGACGAGCGGATGTGTTTTTTGCCCCTGTGCCACATTGCCGAGCGCATAGGCGGGGAGTATTACGCGCTGTATTCAGGAGCAAAGCTGAATTTTGTAGAGAACCCAGAGACCGTTCCTGAAAACGTGCGCGAGATTGCGCCCACCGTGTTTGTGGCGGTACCACGGGTTTGGGAGAAGTTTTATTCCGGCGTGATGATCGCGTTGAAAGAGTCAGGCACCGTGCAGCAGCTGGCCTACCGATGGGCGATTGGCGTGGGAACTCGGATTGCCAACTTGGTTCTTGCGAACAAGCCTGTCAGCCCGATGCTCAAACTGCAGTTTCACTTGGCCAGTGTGTTGATCCTAAATAACGTGCGCAAGCTGATTGGCATCCACCGCTCGCGCATCTTGCTGTCGGGCGCGGCGCCGATTTCATCCGAGCTGATCCGATGGTATCTTGCATTGGGTATTCCGATGGTGGAGGTGTGGGGGATGACAGAAACCTGCGGTGCCTCTAGCGGCGCAGACCCTTCGCGCATCAAGCCCGGCAGTATCGGACCCGCGGCGCCTTTCAATGAAATGAAACTCGACCCGGCCACAGGCGAAATTCTTGTGCGCGGCACCAACGTGTTTGCCGGCTACCTGAACCTGCCGGAAAAGACGGCTGAAGCCCTTGATGCGGAAGGCTGGTTGCATACCGGTGATGTGGGCGTGGTGGATAGCGAGGGCTACTACACCATCACCGACCGGATGAAGGACATCATCATCACCGCGGGTGGAAAGAACATCACTCCCAGCGAGTTGGAAAACGACCTGAAGTTTTCTCCCTACATCACCGACGCTGTGGTGATTGGTGACAAGCGCCCTTATCTGGTGGTCCTCATCATGATTGACCTCGAAAATGTGGAGAAGTTTGCACAGGATCGAGACGTGCCCTTCAGCAACTATGCATCATTGACGCGCGCACCCGAGATCCAAAACCTCATCCAGGGCGAGCTTGATCGCGTAAACCAGAAGTTTGCCCGGGTTGAGCAGATCAAGAAGTTTTTCTTGCTTGAGAACCAACTCACCGCAGAAGACGAAGAACTGACCCCCACCATGAAGCTCAAGCGCAAGCTGGTCGAAAAAAAGTACGCTGCGCAAGTTGACGCGATGTACCGCTAAGCACTTTTCTTTCCATCCACAGAATTGATTTTTAACCAGGAGACTCACCATGAAGATGCTTTCCGTAATCACATTAGCCGCTCTGGCCCTCACTTCCTCACTCGCTAACGCCCAGCAACAGGGCGTCAGCAAGGATGAAATCGTGCTCGGGTCAATTCAGGACCTTTCTGGGCCAGTCGCAAGCTTTGGCAAGCAAATACGACAGGGCATGCTGTTGGCTGTGGAAGAACTCAATGAACAAGGCGGCATCAATGGTCGAAAAGTCAAGCTGGTGGTGGAAGACTCCGCCTATGACCCTAAGAAAGCCGTGCTCGCCGCACAAAAGCTGGTAAACCAGGACAAGATTTTCATGATGGTGGGCCACATTGGGACCGCGCACAACATGGCGGCCATGCCAGTGCAATTCGAAAAAAATGTCATTAACTTTTTCCCGACCGCCGCCGCTCGGGAAATGTACGAGCCCTTCCACAGACTGAAATATGCCTTTGCAGCCACTTATTACGACCAGATGTTGAACCACGTCCCCAAACTGGTGAAGGAAAAAGGGGCCAAGAAAGTCTGCACCATTTACCAAGACGACGACTTTGGCCTGGAGCATCTGAAGGGCGGTGAAGACGGGTTGAAAACAATTGGCATGACGTACGCTGAGCAAACCTCTTTCAAGCGGGGTGCCACGGATTTTTCGTCTCAGGTGCAAAAAATGCAGGCCAGTGGTTGCGACTTCATTGTGATGGGCACTCTGATCCGGGAAACCATTGGCACGATTGGCACCGCGCGCAAGTTGGGCTACAACCCTACTTTTTTAGCCTCCAGCGGCGCCTACACCGATTTGATCCACAAGCTCGGCGGTCCGGCCATGAACGGTCTGATCGCCGCGATGACAGTGCAGATTCCTTACACCGAGGGGCTGAGTGGCCCCATCCAGTTCTGGGCGAACAAGTACAAAACAAAGTTCAATGAAGACCCTGCGGTCATGTCAGTCTATGGATATCTTGCAATAGAAACCTTTGCGGCAGCTGCATCGAAGGCCGGGAAAAACCTGACAACGGACAGCTTTATCAAGGTCATGGACACCATGACCTACCCCAACGACATCTTTGGCAGTGCCCCATACACGTTCAGCCCGACAAAGCGGCTCGGTTCCAACACATCACGGCTTTCCCAGATAGTGGATGGCAAGTGGAAAGTCATCAGCAACTACACGGATGAGACACCCGCCGCAAAGGCCAAGAAATAGGTAGCAGTTGCGATTGAATGTCCGCCGGTCTAGCGGGCGGCGGGACGGTCATCGTCTTTGGGGAGGGCATTTCGCCCTCCTCGCATTTAGAGTGGACCATGACATGTGACTATGTCGTGATCGGTGGCCGTTCCGCAGGGTCGGTGGGCGGTTACATTGTTTTTTTGCTGCAGCCGCACCATCGCAATCTGGGTAAACGCGTTGTCAAAATGCCCAAACTGTATTTTCTGGATACCGCTCTGGCGGCCTCCCTCATGGGTATTCAAACCACAAACCAGTTGGCCATTCACCCGCTGAGGGGCGCGCTGTTTGATACCCTGATCGTGTCCGAATTTCTCAAGGCACGATTCAACGCAGGTTTTGCCTCCAACCTGTTTTTCTGGCGTGACAACGTGGGATTGGAGGTGGATTTACTATTGGACGAACCCGAAGGCTTGTTGCCCATCGAAATCAAGTCGTCAGCCACCGTCACCGGCGATTTGTTCAAGGGCTTGCGCAAATGGCTGGCCATTGCAGGCGATGCCGCACAACTGCCGCGCTTGATGTGCGCGGTGGCCAACGAGCTACCAGCGCTAGGGCATCGATGTGCGCCGCTGGCAAGAGCCTGCAGGGTAACGTGTAGAGCAGGGCAAATACTCACCGCGCCAGCACCCCCGCCAGGGCCTGACCGGTGTGGGTGCCGAGTGCCACCAGCTGCTCGGGCGTCGTGGCGGCCACCACGCGGCCGCCGCCGTTGCCCCCTTCGGGCCCGAGATCCAGCACCCAGTCGGCCTCGGCAATCACGTCCAGGTCGTGCTCAATCACCACCACGCTATGCCCGCCGTTCACCAAGCGGTGCAACACGTGAATGAGCTTCTCTACATCGGCCATGTGAAGGCCCACCGTGGGCTCGTCCAACACATACAGCGTGTGCGGCACCTTGTTGCCGCGCTTGCCCAC
>NZ_CAMCVG010000084.1 GCF_945881795.1 Rhodoferax sp. OV413 | reverse complement strand
ACTCGCTCACATTTTTGTGCGCCACGCGCGCCGCTTCCTGAAGCAATTGCTTCACGGGTACGCTGGCACGCACATCGATGCGCTCGGATTTGGAATGAAAGACTGCGGTCATGGCGCCCTCTTGTTGACGAATTGATCTATGATAACGTCCTGACAACGTACTGACAAATAGTTTTATCTGGATCCATAAACATTGCGCCCAGCCAGCGGCCCGAAGCATCTAGCCATGACTGCACAATTTTGGAGGCTGCAGATTGACCTACTTGTCAACGCAAGAACTTTGTTGCCTGCATTGATGCCATTGGCCCCGGCATCCGAGTTGGCACAGCAGCTTCCGATACCGCTTGCTACACCCCTATTTGCGACTCAAAGGCATAAATGCTGTACTTCTTCGTCACGCAGGCTAACCAAGTCGCCCGCCAAGCTTTCGCTATCGATTAAATAGCAGCCCGCGCAGATGCACCAAGCGCCAGCAGGCGTTTTGCCATGCAAAGTACGGCGTTGTCTTTGCTCAGCACCAGGCAGCGATGGGCGACTGCCAAATCGATGAAGCGCTGGTCGTCCGGGTCTTTGCAGGTCACGGGGGCCTTGGCTGCGGGCTCCACCGTGTGGGCCCATGCGTCGCGCGCGGCCAAGACGGCAGCCGGTTCCAGCCTATAAAACGCAAGGCGCTTGGCGATGTGCGGATAAGCCAGCACCCGCTCAAGCTCGTCGCGCATGGCGGCGGTGGCCACCCACTGCAATGTGCCGGCCTGCAGGGCCTCGCGCAGGGGCGGGGTGCGCGGGTCTTGAAAGACGAGCAGGTCCAGCACGATGTTGGTGTCAAGCACGATGCGGGGCACCGGCAGCAGCACCTGTAACGTCAAGTCAGTCGCCTCAGGCATTGAGCGCGGCTTTCACCCCTGCGGCGCGGCGTCGTTTGCGGGCGCTGCGCCACCCGGGGCCAGGCGGCCCTTCACCATGTCGAACCTGAACAACCGGCACTCCAGCGGGCCGTTCCACATGGGTACGCGGCGCGATTCCTTGAGGCGCATCTTGCTGGGCAGCTTGAGGTCGGGGGTGAGCATCCAGGCTGTCCAGCCGCTGTAGTTCTTCTTCCAGTGGCTGGCCAGCTGGTTGAAAAATTCCACGCCGTCGTCGGCTTGTGCCAACTCACGCGCGCCAAAGCGCGCACCCTCGCCCTCGCCCGCCACCCCGCCAATACCGATGCGCTCGCCATAGGGCGGGTTGATCAGCATCAGGCCGCCGCCGGTGGCGATTACGTCGATCGGGGGCATGCGCTGCAGGGCGTCGCCGCCGCGGAACTCAATCACATCGGCCACGCCGGCGCGTTGGGCATTGCGCTCGGCAAAATCCACCATCCGGAACGACACGTCGCTGCCGTAAATCAAGGCTTTTTGGCCTGGCTCCGGCTTCACCACTGCGTCGGCAGCTTCTTTTTTCATAGCGGCCCAGCTCTGCGCGCGAAACGGCTTGTACTTCTCAAAGGCAAAACGGCGCAGCGAACCGGCGGCGATATTGCAGGCGATTTGCGCGGCCTCAATCACCACCGTGCCGCTGCCGCAGCAGGGGTCGTAGAGCGGCAGCAGGTCGGCGTCGCCCGAGGCCCAGCCGCTGGCCGCAATCATGGCGGCGGCTAGGGTTTCCTTGAGCGGCGCGTCGCCCTTGTCTTCGCGCCAACCGCGCTTGAAAAGCGGCTCGCCTGAGGTGTCGATATAGAGGCTGCAGCTGTCGGTGGTGAGGTGGGCGTAAATCCTCACATCGGGCCACTGGGTGTCCACGTCCGGGCGCACACCGCCAGCCACCTCGCGAAAGCGGTCGCACACTGCGTCTTTCACCTTCAAGGCGGCGAAGTTGAGCGAGGTCAGCGGGCTGTGCTGCGCGGTGACCTCGACCTTGATGCTCTCGCGCGGGGTAAACCAGCGCTCCCACTCCACCTGCATGGCGGCGCGGTAGAGGTCCTGCTCGCTGCGGTACTCGGTGTACGACACCAGCACCAGCACCCGCTGGGCCAGCCTGCTGTGCAGGTTGAGCAGCATGGCATGGTCCAACGAGCTGCGCACCGCCACACCTCCGCGTTGCTTGGTGATGCAGCCCGGCGGCAGGCCCGTGATCTGCAAGATCTCCGGCGCCAGGTATTCCTCCACGCCGGCGGCGCAGGGCAGGAAAAGGGTCAGTTGGTTCATAGCGCTTTGCGGAGTGAGGCGGGGGCGATTTTCATGCCCTCGCGGTATTTGGCCACGGTGCGCCGGGCGCAATCAATGCCTTGTTCTTTGAGCATGTCGGAAATCTGGTTGTCGCTCAACGGCTTGGTGCTGCTCTCGGAGGCAATGAACTGCTTGATAAGCGCGCGCACCGCGGTGCTGGACGCGTTGCCGCCCGACTCGGTTCCCAGCCCCGAGCCGAAAAAATACTTCAGCTCCACGGTGCCAAAGGGCGTGGCCATGTATTTGGCGGTCGTGACCCGGCTGATGGTGGACTCGTGCAGGCCCAGCTCGTCGGCAATTTCACGCAGCACCAGCGGTCGCATGGCCAGCTCGCCGTGGGTGAAGAAGCTCTTTTGCCGGTCCACAATCGCGGTGCTCACCCGCAGGATGGTGTCAAAGCGCTGCTGAATGTTTTTGATGAACCAGCGCGCTTCTTGCAGGCGCTGCTGCAGCCCGGCGTGGCTGGCGCTGGCCTTGTGGTTGCGCAGCACGTTGGAATAAATGTCGTGCACCTTCAGGCGGGGCATCACATCGGGGTTCAGCAGCACCCGGAATTTCGGCATGCCGCCTGGCTTGCCAATCGCCTGCACCAGCACATCGGGCACCACGATGTTGCGCTCCACATCCACAAAACGCCGGCCGGGCTTGGGCTCCAGGCGCGCAATCAGGGCAATCGCCTCGCGCACCAGCGCTTCGCTGCCCGCGCCTGCCGCCACCAGCCGCTTGATGTCGCGCCGCGCCAGCAGCTCCATCGGCTGGCGACACACCGAGAGCGCCACGTTTAAGAGCTCGAGGCGCCCGTGGTGGCCGTCTTCATCCGCGGTGTGCAGCAGCGCCGCCATTTGCAGGCGCAGGCATTCGCCCAGATCGCGGGCGCCCACACCCATCGGCTCCAGGCTCTGCAGCAGCCCCAGCGCCACGGTGAAGTGGTGCACCAGCGCGTGCAGCTGCTCGTCGTCCGCGGGCTGCAGGGTCCGGGCAAGTTCCTCCAGGGGTTCTTCGAGGTAGCCGTCGTCGTTGAGCGACTCAATCAAAAAGCGCAGCGCCGCCATGTCCTCGGGCCCGGCGCGCAGGCCACCCGCCTGGCGGTGCAAGTAGGCCTGCAGCGACTCGCCGGAGCGGGCCCGCTCGAAGGCATCGTTCTGCCCGTCGTCTTCGAGGTTGTTGGACTTGGCTTGGGCCTCAACACCCCACTCGCCGTCGTCAGCCGCCGTCTCGCTGCTGCCGTCGCCGCCCCAGTCAGGTTCATCAGGTTCATCAGGTTCGTCAGGGCCGGAGGCTCGGGATTCACCGTCTAATGGGGTGGTAGAGCTTATAGATGCTGCGTAGTCAGCTATAGAAACAGGAGCAAATTCGCTTCCGTCCCGGGCTGCGTCGCCCACCTCCGAGAGCCGGTCGCCCTCGCTCACCGGCGCGTCGGCTGCATCCAGCCCGAAGTCTTCGCGCTCGGCGCGATCTTCAGCGAGCTCGAGAAACGGGTTTTCGTCCAGCATCTGCTCGACCTCCTGGCTGAGCTCCAGCGTCGAGAGTTGCAGCAATCGGATGGACTGTTGCAACTGAGGCGTCAGCGCCAGGTGCTGCGACGCGCGCAGTGACAGGCCCGGCTTCATCTACATCTTGAAGTGTTCGCCGAGGTACACGCGGCGGACGTCGGCGTTGTTCACGATCTCGGAGGGCGTGCCCTGGGCCAGCACATGTCCGTCACTGATGATGTAGGCGTGGTCGCAGATGCCTAGGGTTTCGCGCACGTTGTGGTCGGTGATCAGCACGCCGATGCCGCGCGCCTTCAGGAAATTGATGATGCGCTGGATCTCGATGACCGCAATCGGGTCGATACCGGCAAAGGGCTCATCCAGCAAAATAAATCGCGGGCGGGTCGCCAGGGCGCGGGCAATCTCGACCCGGCGCCGCTCGCCGCCCGACAAGGCCAGCGAGGGCGAATCCCGCAGGTGCTCCACCCGCAGCTCCTGCAGCAGGTGGGTGAGCCGCTGCTCGACCTCATCCGGACTCAGCGGCTGGCCCTGATCGTCGTGCTGCAGTTCTAGCACGGCGCGCACGTTGTCGGCCACATTGAGCTTGCGAAAAATTGACGCCTCCTGCGGCAGATAGCCCAGTCCCAGGCGCGCGCGGCGGTGGATGGGCATGTGCTCGATGCTCTGGCCGTCAATCAGAATGTCTCCGCCACTGGCGCGCACCAGTCCCACAATCATGTAAAAGGACGTGGTCTTACCGGCGCCATTGGGGCCCAGCAGGCCCACCACTTCGCCGGTGCGCACCGCCAGCGACACGTCTTTCACGACCTGGCGCTTGCCGTACGACTTCTGCAGGTGGCGGGCTTCGAGCCGCCCGGCAGCGCTTGGCGCATCTGCCGGGGTGGCCTTGGGGTCAGCGTTCACTGGCCGGCCTTATCGAGCTGTGGCGTCGTCTTGAGCGCCCCGCCCGAGGCGGCAGCACCGGCAGCGCCTACCGGCTCCGGCTTGGGTGTGAGCATGGCCCGCACACGGCCTGTGGGCGCGCCGGCCGCCTTGGGCCCACCGTCCACGGTGAACCGGTCGGTCAGGTTTTCATACACGATCAGCGCGCCGGTCACCTCATCGGCCAAGGTGGTACCCCGCAGGCGGCGCATCTGGGCCTTTTTGATGAAGCGCACCGTGTCGGCCTTGCCGTCGTATTCGATGGTGTCGCCCTCGCCCTCGATGAACTCCTCCAGCCCCTCACGCTTCTGGCGGAAAAATGCCTGCTTGGCCGGGGAGCCGGTCACCAGCCCGTACTGATAGCCCTCGGGGTCCTGGCGTACCTCAATCTGGCTGCCCCGAATCAAGATGGTGCCCTTGGTGAGCACCACGTTGCCCGAAAAGACGCTGACCTGCTTGAGGTCGTCGTAGCGCAGCGCGTCGGACTCCACATGCATGGGCTTGTTGCGGTCGGCTTTTTCGGCCTGCGCGGAGCCGGACCAGCCGGCCATAGCCAGAAGCACCGACAGGAAAATAAGGGGGTTTTTCATAGGGGCACGAAACTTGCTGCAAATGCGCTCGATGCATTGTAGCCAGCGCCGCGCCTTGCCAACGCGCGGCTCAGGCCCGGCCCGCGCGCACGTCGGCAACCAACGAATCCACCACCATCAGGGCGCGCTGCATGTTGCCGGCAAGAGAGCCGTCGGTATAGAAGCGACCGGCCACGCCCAGCGCCGGCACGCCCTCAACCTTGTAGGCGTTTTGCAGCTGGGTGGACTTGCCGGCCTTGGTGGCCACGGCGAAGGAGTTGTACTGGGCGAGGAACTTGTCTTTTTCCACGCCCTGCTGCACCGCCCAGTCCACGATCGCTTCGGGCCTGGAGAGGTTCAACTTCTCGGCGTGAATCGCAACAAACACCTTGCCATGCAGCTTCTCCACCAGACCCATCGCCTCGAGCGTGAAATACAAGCGCTGCTGGGCCACAAAGGTTTCCTGGAAGGCCACTGGCGCGCGGCGGAAAGACACATCCTTGGGCAGGTTCTTGACCCAGGTCTGCAAACTGGGCTCGAAGGCGTTGCAGTGCGAGCAGCTGTACCAGAAGAACTCCACCACCTCGACTTTTCCTGCCGGCGCCTCAACCGGAGCGCGTGGATCCAGCGCCATGTAATCGGTGCCGGCCTGCGGCTTTCTCGCTTGCGCCAGGGCCTGGCCTGAGCCCAGCGTGGCGGCCAATGCGGCACCGCCTGCCACTTGTGTGAATGCGCGACGTTTCATAGTGCTTGACTCCGTAATGGTGTTGGGATGAGGGTCCGGTCCGATGGGCCGGGCTGGTTCAGGGATGGTTCAGGGATGGTTCAGGGCTGGGTTTGGCGCTGCACGCGGACCAGGGCCGTTTCTAGGCCGGCCTTGTCCATTTTCTCTTTGGCCTTGTCGGCGTCTTCCTTGTGGTCAAAGGGGCCGACCCGCACGCGGAATACCGGCTTGCCGGCCAGTTCGCGCTCGCTGATCTTGGTTTCTATGCCGCTGAGCGAGAGCTTGGCGCGCTGGGTCTCGGCGTCCTCAGCGGTACGGAACGAGCCGACCTGCACCCAGTAGGTAAAGGTGTCCGTATCCGCGCCGCCCGCTTTGGCCCGGACCAGATCACCCAGCGGATCGGCGGAGGCTTTGTCTGCGGCTTTATCCGTTGCCTTGTCCGCTACTTTCCCGTCGGGCTTGTTGTCCTTGGCAGGAGCGCCGGGCACGGTGGCCACAGGCACGGCCGGCGCAGGATTCTTGCCGTACATGGGCGCGTTGGGGTCCCAGTTTTTGTTTTTCTGGGCCTCGGCGGCGTCCTGGTCGGCGCTGCGGCTCTGGCTCTTGTTCATGAAGGGCACCGGCACCTTGGTCACATACACCGCTACCGCCAATGCCGCGCCCAGGCCCACCACCACGCCGATGATGAACCCCACCAGGGTTCCGCCACGTTCCGACTTCATGCCATGCTCACTTTGCCAAACTTTTGAATCGTTGCATTCTTAAATCGTTACATTTTTTGCGGGGCGCTCACACCCAGCACTGCCAGGCCATTGTGCAGCACCTGCGCGGTGGCTGCGACCAGCGCCAGCCGCGCCAGCTTGACCGCTTCTTCGTCCACCAGAATGCGTTCGGCATCGTAGTAGCTGTGGTAGCTCGCAGCCAGCTCGCGCAGGTAAAAGCTCACGTCGTGCGGGGCCTCGCCCTCGGTGGCAGCGGTCAGCATCTCGGGGTATTTGGCCAGCAGCAGCATCAACGCCTGGGCCTGCGGGCTCTGCAGGGCCGACAAGTCCACCGCTTTGAGCGCGGCCACATCGCCGCCCCAGCTGGCCAGCACCGAGCAGATGCGGGCGTGCGCGTACTGCACGTAGTACACCGGGTTGTCGTTGTTCTTTTGCACCGCCAGGTCTACATCGAAGGTGTATTCGGTGTCGGGCTTGCGACTGAGCAGGAAGAAACGCACCGCGTCCTTGCTGGTCCATTCAATCAGGTCACGCAGCGTCACATAGCTGCCGGCGCGCTTGCTGATCTTGACTTCTTCCCCGCCGCGCACCACGCGCACCATGGTGTGCAGCACATAGTCGGGGTAGCCCTGCGGGATGCCCACATCAGCCGCCTGCAGCCCGGCGCGCACACGGGCAATCGTGCCGTGGTGGTCGGTGCCCTGGATGTTGACCACCTTGGTGAAACCGCGCTCCCACTTGGCGATGTGGTAGGCCACATCGGGCACAAAGTAGGTGTAGCTGCCGTCGCCTTTGCGCATGACGCGGTCTTTGTCGTCGCCGTAGTCAGTGCTCTTGAGCCACAAGGCACCGTCCTGTTCGTAAGTCTTGCCATTGGCAATCAACTTATTCACCGCCGCATCGACTCGCCCGCTGGTGTACAGGCTGGATTCCAGGTAGTACTGGTCAAAGTGCAGGTTGAAGGCTTGCAGGTCCTTGTCCTGCTCGTTGCGCAGGTAGGCCACTGCGAACTGGCGGATGTTGTCGTAGTCGTCTACATCGCCATTGGCGGTGAACTCGCGGTCGTCGGCCTTGACGGTGGAGCGGGCCACAAAGTCACGGGCAATGTCGGCGATGTAGTCGCCGTTGTAGAAAGCCTTGCTCTCTGGGTTGTCGGGGTCGGTGGGCCAGCAGCTGTCGCCGGGCTTGAAGCCCTTGGCGCGCAGCTGGGTGCTCTTGGTCAGGGTGTCAATCTGCACGCCGGCGTCGTTGTAATAAAACTCGCGGTGCACCTTGTAGCCTTGCGTGGCAAACAAGTTGCAAATGGCGTCGCCCAGCGCGGCCTGGCGCCCATGGCCCACGTGCAGCGGGCCGGTAGGGTTGGCCGACACAAACTCCACCAGCACCGGCAGGCCGCGGTCCAGCTGGTAGCCAAAGCGCGCGCCCTGGCCCAGCACCTCGCGCACGATTTCCTGCTTGGCCGCGGGGGTCAGGCGGATGTTGATAAATCCCGGCCCGGCAATCTCGATGTCCTGCACCCACTGTTGGTAGGCAGGCGTGGCCAGCAACTCGGTGCGCAGGGTTTCGGCGAGCTGGCGGGGGTTCAGCTTCAGGGGCTTGGCCATTTGCATGGCCGCGGTGGTGGCAAAGTCGCCGTGCGCCGCCACCTTGGGCGACTCGAAGGCCGCTTTGAGGCCGGCACCGGGAGAAAGTTTTTCGAGGCAGGCGGCCAGCACCTGCAGAAGGTCGTGTTTGACGTTGAGCATCGGCGGATTTTACGGGGGGCGGTGTCAGCCGCTGGGGCTATTGCCGGCGTGGCAGGCTAAAGGCCCACGCCGCACACCACGCCGGCAAACACCGCACACCCCACCCAGTGGTTCAGGCGGAAGGCTTTGAAACAGCCTTCTCGAGAGCGGTCGGAAATCAGCCGCCAGTGCCACAGCACCTGTGCCGCAGCTGCGGCCACTCCCAGCCACCAACCCCAGGACGCTGCAATACGGGGCAACACCAGCGCCGACCACACCAGCAAGTACAACGCGTAAAACACCAAGATGGCCGGCACATCCCAGCGCCCGAGGGTGATGGCGGAGGTTTTGATGCCAATCTTCAGGTCATCATCACGGTCGACCATGGCGTATTCGGTGTCGTAAGCCAGCACCCAAAAAAGATTGCCAAGCAGCAAGCCCCAGGCATGCCAAGGAACGCTGCCCTGCACCGCCGCAAACGCCATCGGCACACCAAAACTGAACGCCACCCCCAGCACCGCCTGCGGCATGGCAAAAAAGCGTTTGGCATAAGGGTACGCCACCGCGACCACCAGCGCGGCGATCGACCAGGCCACGGTAGCGGCGTTGGTAGTGAGCACCAACCCAAAGGCGATGAGCGCCAACACCCCGCCCACCGCCAGCGCCTCGCGGCTGGAGATGCGCCCGCTGGTCACCGGCCGCTGCGCGGTGCGTTTAACGTGTTTGTCGAATTCCCGGTCCGCCACATCATTGACGCAACACCCCGCGCTGCGCATCAGCACGGTACCCAGGGTGAATACCGCCAGCAGATGCCACCCCGGAAAGCCCCCCGCCGCCAACCACAGCGCAGAGAGCGTCGGCCACAGCAA
>NZ_CAMCVG010000083.1 GCF_945881795.1 Rhodoferax sp. OV413 | reverse complement strand
TTGACGGCGTGCGCCAGGTGGCTGGCTTCATTACCCCGGTGCCCGGAGGTGTCGGCCCCATGACCATTACCATGCTGCTGGCCAACACCTTGCAAGCCGCCGAGCGCGCCACCGTCCCAGACCCAACCGCACACTGAAAAGTCACACACCGACAAGCCGCACACCACGCCATGAACCCACTGCTCAGCCCCCAAACCCTGCCAGCCTTCGACGCCATCCGCCCCGAGCATGTCGAGCCGGCCATTGACACCTTGCTGGCAGAGGCACAAACCGCGCTCGACACCGTGACCGCGCCGACCTTTGAAGCACAGTGGACGGCCATTGCCAAGGTGCTCGACGTAGCCACTGAGCGGCTGGGCATTGCATGGGGCGCGGTCAGCCACCTCAACAGCGTAGCCGACACGCCCGAGCTGCGCGCCGCCTACAACGCCGCGCTGCCCAAGGTCACCGAATTCTGGACACGGCTGGGCGCCGACGAGCGGCTGTATGCCAAGTACAAAGCCATAGCCACCGCCACCCTCAATACCGAGCAGCAACAGGCCCACAAAAACGCCATGCGCAACTTCGTGCTCGGCGGCGCCGAGCTGCAGGGAGCCGCCCGCGAGCGCTTCGCCCAGATTCAGGAAAGACAGGCCGAGCTGAGCCAGAAGTTCAGCGAAAACACCCTCGACGCCACCGACGCCTTCAGCTACTACGCCCGCGCCGATGAGCTCGATGGCGTGCCGCCCGACGTGCAGCAGGCCGCCCGCGCGGCCGCCGAGGCCGAGGGCAAAGAAGGCTACAAGCTCACCCTCAAAATGCCCTGCTACCTGCCGGTCATGCAGTTCGCCACCAGCAGCGCCCTGCGCAGCGTGCTGTACCGCGCCTACGCAACCCGCGCCAGCGAGCAGGCCGCGCCCGAGTTCCGGCAGTTTGACAACACCGCCAACATCAAAGAAATTCTGGCCCTGCGTCTCGAAGAGTCCCGCCTGCTTGGCTATCCGCACTTCGGCGCGCTGTCGGTGGTGCCCAAGATGGCCGAGTCGGCCGAATCCGTCATCCACTTTTTGCGCGACCTGGCGGCCAAGGCCCGGCCCTATGCCGAAAAAGACATACAAGACCTGCGCGACTTTGCCCGCGACACACTGGGCATCGCCGAGCCGCGGGCCTGGGACTGGTCTTTCATCGGAGAAAAGCTCAAGGAAGCCCGCTACGCCTTCAGCGAACAAGAGGTCAAGCAGTACTTCACCGCGCCCAAAGTGCTGGCCGGCCTGTTCAAGATTGTGGAAACCCTGTTTGACGTCGAAATCCGGCGCGACACCGCCCCGGTCTGGAATGCCGGCGTCGAGTTCTACCGGCTCGAGCGTGTCAGCCCGCAGGGCCGCACCCTGGTCGGGCAGTTTTACCTCGACCCCGCATCCCGCAGCGGCAAACGCGGTGGCGCCTGGATGGACGATGTGCGCGCCCGCTGGCTGCGCCCCGACACCGGCGCCCTGCAAACCCCGGTCGCGCATCTGGTCTGCAACTTTGCCGATGGCGTGGAGATCAACGGCATCCGCCAACCGGCCCTGCTCTCGCACGACGATGTCACCACCCTGTTCCACGAATTCGGCCACGGCCTGCACCACATGCTCACGCAGGTCAACGAGCACGACGTCTCCGGCATCAGCGGCGTGGAGTGGGACGCGGTGGAGCTGCCCAGCCAGTTCATGGAGAACTTCTGCTGGGAGTGGAGCGTGCTCAAGCACATGACAGCGCATGTCGACACCGGCGAGCCCCTGCCCCGCGCCCTGTTCGACAAAATGCTTGCCGCCAAAAACTTCCAGAGCGGCATGCAAACCCTGCGGCAAATCGAATTCGCCTTGTTCGACATGCTGCTGCACACCAGCCACGCGCCCGAGGCCGACTACTTGCCCCTGCTGGACACTGTGCGGCGGGAAGTGGCGGTGCTGCAGCCGCCCGAGTGGGCGCGCTCGGCCAACACTTTCAGCCACATCTTTGCCGGCGGCTATGCGGCGGGCTACTACAGCTACAAATGGGCCGAAGTGCTGAGCGCCGATGCCTACGCGGCCTTTGAAGAAACCGCTGGCGAGGATGGTCTGCCAAACCCCGAAACCGGCCGCAAATACCGCGAGGCTATCCTCGAGGCCGGCGGCAGCCGTCCCGCCATGGAGTCGTTCAAGGCTTTCCGCGGCCGCGAGCCCTCGCTCGACGCCCTGCTCCGCCATCAGGGCATGGCAAGCTGAGCGGGATCGCGGGTTGGCGCATCTGCTGTTTGATGAGGAACCTCACATGAAATCCACCCGCGCCTTACCCTTTGCTGCCAAGCCCCTTGCCGCCCTGCCCCTTGTCGCCCTGACCGCCTGCCTTATGGCTGCGGCGTCCTTGCAGGCGCAAACGGTCTACCGCATCGTCGGACCGGATGGCCGGGTCACCTTCTCTGACAAGCCGCCGCAGGAGGCCGCTGCCAGAGTCACACCAGCCACTTCAGCATCCGCCAGCCCAACCCCGCCCCCAGGCCCCGCCGCGAGCGCCCTGCCCTATGCATTGCGCCAGGCAATGGGCCAATACCCCGTCACCCTGTATGCCGGCGCCGACTGCGTGCCCTGTGACAGCGGTCGCAGCCTGCTCAAGGCCCGCGGGATTCCATTTGCCGAGAAGTCGATTTCTACCAACGAAGACATCGAGGCCCTCAAGCGCTTGTCAGGCGACACATCGCTCCCCGTGCTGACCCTGGGCGGGCAAAAAATCAAGGGGCTGTCGGAGTCGCAGTGGACGCAGTACCTGGACGCTGCAGGCTATCCTCAAAAATCGGCGCTACCTGCCAGCTACCGTTTCAGCGCGGCCACACCGTTGGTCGCAGTGCAAAAACTCGCAGAGCCGTCCACAGACAAGCCGCAAACCAAGCCCGACAGCCGGCCCGCGGGGCCTGCGTCTGAAGCCCCTGGCTCCGCACTCAACCCCAACAACCCGGCGGGCATCAGCTTCTAAAAGAAACGCCGCAGAAATAGCGGCGTGACGGAGCGCCGCCTATCGAGCCGCTTATCGAGGCGACTATTGCCCAGCCCGTTGCGCATTCAAGCTGGCCACGAGCTCTTTGAGGCGTCCAAACTGCTGCACGAACTCTTCGGTCTGGCGATCGTCAGCCAATATTTCAAGCTTCTTGCTCAGCTCGTAGATCTCGCCACCCGGCCAGATATAGGCCGCGCTGCCCTTGATGCCATGCACCACGATCGCCGCGGTGTCCCAGTCGTCGGCGGCAATGGCGGTCTCGGTCACCGCAAGGCGCTTGGGCGCGTCGTCCATAAACACCTGCAACATCTTTACGTGCAAAGCCTGCCTTTTGGCATCAAGGCCAGGCGCCGCAGGCGCTGACACGGGCGCCGCGGGAGCCGGTGGTGGCAGCGGCGCTACCGCGCCGGTGGTCACCTCATCCAGCGGCAATTCGAGGTCGAGACTCGCGCCAGCACCCAAGGCCAGCAGGTCGTCCAAGGCTGACAGCCCGTCATCTTGGTCAGCGGCAGCGCTTGCATCTTGGCTGTGCGCCGCCGGCGGGTGCATGGGCACCAGCGGCACGCCGTTTTGAAGGCTGTCGGCAATGACCCCCGAGATAATCTGGTGCAGGTTCAGCTCGTCCAGTGGCTTACCCAAGAAGCCGCTCATGCCAACGTCAATGCACTTTTGGCGATCAGTTTCGCTGGTGTTGGCGGTGAGCGCCACGATGGGCAGGCGGGGGTCAATAAAGTGCACGCCCTCATGCTGCCCCGAGCGAATCCAGCGGGTGGCTTCAATCCCGTCCATCACCGGCATACGCAGGTCCATCAACACCATATTGAAGTGCGCTTTCGCCAGGGCATCTAAGGCTTCTTTGCCGTTTTCCACCAGCACGATGTCGTGACCCATCCCCTCGACCACGTCGCGAACGATGATCTGGTTGGTCAACACGTCTTCAGCGGCAAGAATGTGCAGCTTGTAGTCGTGCCGCTTTTTGTGCACCACGCCTACGTGCAGCTGCACCGTGAATTTTGATCCCAGTCCCGGCGCAGACGCTACGCTGATAGTGCCGCCCATCAGATCCAGAATCTTGCGCGCGTGGGCCAGGCCCAGACCCGCCCCGCCAAACTGGCGTGTGGTCGAAATATCCGCCTGCTGAAAAGCCTCAAAAATCGACTTTTGCGCTTCGGGGTCGATGCCCGCACCGGTGTCTACCACCTCCAGCGTGAGCGGCACCTTGTCACCCGCAGGGTCCGCACAATGCACCAGCACCTGCACACTGCCGCGGCTGGTGAACTTGATCGCGTTGTCCATCAAATTGCCCAGCACCGTGGTCATGAGTCGCTCGTCAGCCATCAGGTAAGGGGGAACTGCCGGATCAACCTGAATCGACAACTCCAGCCCCTTGGCCTGCGCCTTGTGCGCAAACCGGTGGCGGACTTCATCCAGGCAGTCCGACAGCGCAAACACCTCGCTACGCACTGCGAGCTTGCCGGCATCCATTTCGGCAATATCCAGCAGACCGCCCAACATCTCCAGCAGCTGGTACGCGTTGCGCTGCGCCTCCATGACCCGCTCGTAACTGGATTTTTCGGTGCTGTTACGCAGCGACTTCAAGGTCAAGTCCAGCATACCCACCACGCCGGCCAAGGGGGTCCGCAGCTCGTGCGTCATCATGCCTAGGAAGGCGGTTTTAGCCGCGCTGGCTTGCTGGGATTTAGCCAGCGCATCCTCCAGAGAAATTTCTTTTTCCAGGAGCTCCGCATTGGCGCTATTGAGTGCCTGCGTGCGGTCTTGCACTTTTTGCTCGAGCGTGGCGTAGCTCTCAGACAGACGCTCGGCCATCAGGTTGAACTGGTCACCCAGATCCTGCAACTCATCGCCGCTGCGCAGTTCAATGCGCTGGCCGAGCGCCCCGGCGGCCATTTCCTGCGCTGACCGCTTCAATATCGCAATCGGCGTGACCAACCTGCGCACCATGACCGATGTCACTGCCAGGGCAGCCGAGATGCCGACCAACAAAATCAGCGCCCAGTTGATGGCCAGATCGGTAAACAGCGGCGTCAAGGCCTCTTTGGCGGGCTGCTCCACAAATACGCGCCAACCGATTTTGGGGATGGGGTAACTCGCACTCAGCACCGAGTTACCGCTCAAATCCTTGCCCATCAAGGGAACTACCGCATTGTCACTGCCCCCCAGCGCGGGCATGACCGCCTGCACCTGCGGCAGGCCCGACACCTTGGCCCCTTGCAGCACCAGGTTCAGGTCTTTGTGGGCCACCAGCCTGCCGGCTTCATCGACCGCATAGGCATAACCGGTTTTGCCCACCGTTGTTTTGCTCACGTCGTGCAGCAAGGCCTCGAGGCTCACACTCGCAACCACAATGCGCGCCTCGTTCGGCCCGGCGGCCACCGCCAGCTTGATGTGGGGCTCGCTCTCGTTCACAAAATAGGTAGGGCCACGGTAGAACCCGTCGCTCATGGCCTTTTTGAACTCCGGCCAATCGCTGCGGTCCTTCAGGCTGTTGATGGCGTCGGCTTCAGTGCGGGAGACGTGGTAGCGCTCGCGCCCGTCTTTGTCCAAAACAACCAGCTCGCTGAACACCGGGTTCTCACGCAGCTGCTCCATATTCTGAATGCGCGCCTCCAAGGGCGTCTGTCCCTTGGTAGGCCGCGACAACTGAATGAGCAACTGGCTCACATCTTCCAGCGACCTTTGCGCGCCCTGCGCCGCAAACCCCGCCTTTTCGCGCTGGATTTCGGCCACTCTGGCAATGGTTCGCTGGTAGGTGAAGTAGCCATCCACCAAGTTGTTCAACAGCAATGCCAGGCTGATCAGGCCCCCGAAAGCCAGCGCGTATTTGTGACGGAGCTTGAGCTTCATGCTGGGATCGTGCCTTGCTTGGTATGCCGGAATAGGCTGGTGGTTTATTGAAGCGCCTTGAGCTTGGCGTCAATGGCGGCGAGTTGCGCCTTCTTGTCGCTATCGCTCAAAGACGCGTTGGCGACCACCTTGTTACGGTCAGAGAACAAGCCCAGCTGGCGCACCGGAATGAGTTGCTTGTCAGAAGATTCTTTGAAGGATTTGGTGCCCTCGATTTTGGCCAAAATGCCACGCTCCCGTTCATCACTGCCGTAGCTGAAAAAGAAAGTCTTCAACTTCGCAGCAACCGCAGGGGCTAGGTCTTTGCGCATCACCAAAGGGTCAAGGGGAATCAAAGGCGAAGTCCAGATTACCTTGATGTCTTTGAACTTCTCGGGGAATTTGTCTTTGATCTTGGCCAGATTTTGTGAGTTGTTGGTGGCGATATCGACCTGCTTGTTTGCCACCGCTAATGCGTTCGCTTCGTGGTTCTGGTTCCTGGCGCTACGGAATGCGGTTTTGGTGTCGATACCGTCTTTGCTGTAGATGAAGTACTCGGGCACCAGGTATCCGGAGGTCGAGTCCAGATCTCCGTTGCCGTAGCTCAGGGTCTTGGCATTCTTCAGCACGTCTTTCACGTCGTTGATGGGGCTGTTCACATGCGCAATCAGGTGCGATGTGTATCCCAGCGAGCCGTCTGCGGCGACTGCCTGCGCAAAGACAACCCCTCCGGACTGATCGACAGCTTCAATCGCAGACTTGTTTCCCATATAAGCAATTTGGACCTTACCGTCTTTCATGCCGTCGATGATGCCGGCGTAGTTGGTTGCGAAAAACAAGCTCACATTCAGGCCCGTGGCTTTATTGAGGTCAGCCACCAAAGGCTCCCACGCTTGGCGCAAGGACGCGGTAGACGATACGGACACCAGCCCCAGGTTCAGCTCCTGCGCACTCACGGGGCCCACAAGTGCGGCACCGCTGAGAAGAACCAGAGAGGCAATCTTTCGAAAGTTCATAAAAGCTCCAAGGGGAAATGAAAGGAAAGCTCGGGATTTCGGGTCTTACAGATACAGCTTCATGTTCAGGCGGCTGGCGGGAAGTTCAGCTCCATCTGCTCGTTGGCAAAGGCCGCACGCATTTGGCCGATGAGGTGGGGCAGTTTTTCGGTAAAGGTTTGTGTGTGTCCGCCATCAGCAAGTTGCTCCAGTTCGGCCGCCAGGGCGACGGCAGGATGGTCAGGCCAGATGTAGCCCATAGACCCCTTGAGCCCGTGCACCGTGATGGCTGCAGAACCCCAATCGCCGCGCTGCATGGCGGCTTCAATGTCGCGAATTCTGTCAGGCGCTTGCACATGAAATGTGACGAGCAGCTTTTTGTGTAGCTCCGGCCGCACCTTCGGTTTGCTGATGCTGATGCTGGTGCTGGTGCTAGCCGCTGGCTGCGGCGGCGCGGCTGCGGGCTCAGGAATGTTGGGGTGCTCGTTGGGGGTAAAGGCCATACCCAACATGGCCTCAAGCTCCAGCAAATCGGCGTTGGGGGCTTCGCCATCGTCGTCGCTGCCGGCCACCAAGCGCTGTGTCGGCACGCTGGGCACCGGCGCCGGCGCGCTCAAGGGCTTCAAGGGGCGGCCAGCCGAGAGGTGCTTCTGAATCACCGCGGCAAGCGCCTTATGCAGCGCCACCTCGTCAATCGGCTTGGCCAACAAATCTTCGACACCAGCCTGCGAAAAGCGATCACGGTCTGCCTCGCCGGAGTTCGCGGTCAGCGCGATGATGGGCACCGCGTCATCTACAAACTCCCAGCCCGGCGCAAAGGCGTGGCCCTTGCGAATCGCATCGGTGGCCTCTACGCCGTCCATGACCGGCATACGCTGGTCCATCAGAATGAGGTCGAACTCGCGCTCCATCAGCATGTCGATACAAGCACGCCCGTCGTCTGTCAAGGTGCAGAGGTGGCCCATTTCTTCGAGCAGCGACTTGATGATGATCTGGTTGGTAACCGCGTCTTCGGCCACCAGAATATTGAGGATGTGCGAGTGGGCGATGGCCACATAGTCGTCGCCCTCGGCCGGCTTTTGACCCACTTGCAGGGGCAAATCGAAGTAAAACACCGAGCCATAGCCCTCGCGGCTGGTCACGCCAATTTGCCCGCCCATCAGCTCCACCAGTTGTTTACAAATGGCCAGGCCCAGCCCGGTGCCGCCGTAGCGGCGGGTGGTGGAACTGTCGGCCTGCTCAAATTTTTGGAACATGCGCTTTTGCGCGGACTCCGACATGCCAATGCCACTGTCGCGCACCACAAAGTGCGCCCACTGCACATCGCCCGCAGGCGTGGGCAAGCCCTCGGGCGCTTCCTTGAGTGGCTTCACGTGGACGGTGACGCCCCCCTTTTCGGTGAACTTGAGCGCATTCCCCACCAGATTGATCAGCACCTGGCGGATGCGGGTCGGGTCGCCATTGACATACGGGGTGATGCGGGGGTCGACGTTGATCGAGAACTCAATAGAGCGCTGCCGCGCGTTCTCATGCAACATGACCAAGGAATCCCGCAGCATGGGGCCAAGTGCAAAGTCGATGTACTCCAGGCTGAGCTTGCCCGCCTCGATTTTTGAGACGTCGAGCAGGTCGTTCACGATGGTCAGCAGGCCCTTGGCGTTGGCCAGTGCCATGGTCATCTTTTCGCGCAACGAATCGGGCATGCCCTCACGCAGCCCCAACTCCAGCATGCCGATGACGCCGGCCATGGGGGTGCGAAGCTCGTGACTCATGAGCGCGAGAAATTCCGACTTGGCCTTGTTGGCCGCCTCGGCTTCGTCGCGCTGGCTGGACAGCACCTGCTTGTCTTGTTCAAAGCCATCGAAGTAAGTCTCCAGGCGCCGCTCGAGCAGTCCGTTAAAGGCCTTGTAAAAGTCGTTGAGGTAGGACTTGGGGTCTTCGCTCAAACGCGCACCTTGTTTTATCTCACCACGGTTGAGGTTGTCGATGACGTGGCGGAATTCGTCGAGGTGGCTGCTCTTGTCACGGGCTTCTTCAAGGTAGAAGTAGATCGTGCAGGCCGCGGCTGCAACAAACAACAGGCCTATGAGCGCAAGCTCCACGCCCAGCGGCGCCCAGGGGCTGTCGGCACTCTCGAGCCAGAGCGTGACAGCGCCCGCGGCAAAGTGCAGAACACCAAACGCCAGCGCCGCCCAGGCGCTCCAACGCTTGGGCAACGGACCCATGGCGCGGGGGCGGCCGAGGAGTCGGGCAATTACGCTCACGCGCTTACTCGATGCTGTACATCTGGCGGTGGAACAGCGCGTTAATTTCCACCAGCATGGGCGTCATCTTTTCGCGCTCGATTTCGCCATCTTTGGCCCGCCTGAACATGTCTGCAGGCTGGCGCAGCCCTAAGGTGATGCAGCCGGTTTCCAGAGCGCCGCATTTTTTCTTGACGGCATCAAACGACTCAGGCGAGCTGCTGCTGCCCACGTCAATCATGAGCAGGGACACCTGCTTTTGCAAGCCGGAC
>NZ_CAMCVG010000082.1 GCF_945881795.1 Rhodoferax sp. OV413 | reverse complement strand
TGGCCGGGGTTACCGGAGGCGCCCACCACCGACGTGATGCTGATGATGCGGCCATAGCGCTGCTTCATCATGGTGCGCAACACCGCGCGACTCATACGGAACACGCCCTTGAGGTTGGTGTCGATAACCGCGTCCCAGTCGTCGTCTTTCATGCGCATGGCCAGCGTGTCACGGGTGATGCCGGCGTTGTTGACCAGAATTTGCAAGCCACCCTGCTCTTTGGTCACAGCGTCCACCAGCGCCTCGATGGCCGCGCCATCGGTCACATTCAGGGTGCGGCCATCGCAGCCGGGAAAGGCGGCCAAGGCTGCGCGGATGGTCGCAGCACCGGCGTCCGAGGTGGCGGTACCAATGACACGCGCGCCCTTGCGGGCCAATTCCAGCGCGATGGCTGCGCCGATGCCGCGCGATGCGCCGGTGACCAGGGCCACTTGGCTTTCCAATGCAATGTCGTTCATGCGAGCAGGCCTTTCACTTCTTCCAGAGTTGCGGGGTCCAACAGAGCAAAGCCTGCCATGTCGGCGTCGATGCGCTTGACCATGCCGGCCAGCACCTTGCCCGGGCCGCATTCCACCACCGTGCTCAAGCCCCGCGCCTTCAGGGCCCGCACGCACTCCACCCAGCGGACCGGGCCGAAAGCCTGGCGGTACAACGCATCGCGGATGCGGCCTGCGTCGGACTCAACGGCCACGTCAATGTTGTTAATGAGCGGGATCTGGGGCGTGGCGATCTCAATTTCATCTAACCGGTACCGCAGCGTTTCGGCGGCGGGCTGCATCAGGCTGGAGTGAAAAGGCGCAGACACCGGCAACAGCAAAGCCCGCTTGGCACCGGCCGCTTTGAGGATTTCGCAAGCCTTGTCGACCGCGGCCTTGCTGCCGGCAATCACCGTTTGGGCGGCGTCGTTGAAGTTCACCGCCTCCACGACTTCAGTGCTTGAAGTGCCGAAAGTGCTCATCGCTTCTGCGCATCCAGCTATGACTTTCGTAGCGTCCAGCCCCAAAATGGCCGCCATGGCTCCCACGCCCACAGGCACCGCTTCCTGCATGGCCTGCGCCCGAAGGCGCACCAGAGGCGCAGCCTGCGCCAGGCTCAGCGCACCGGCAGCAACCAGCGCCGAGTATTCGCCCAGGGAATGGCCCGCCACCGCCTGGGGTGCGGCGCCGGTTTCCGCCATCCAGACGCGGTAGGCCGCGACCGAGGACACCAGCATCACCGGCTGGGTGTTGGTGGTGAGCGCCAAGGCCTCCTTGGGGCCCTCGTGAATCAGTCGGGCCACGTCCTCGCCCAGCGCGTCAGAGGCCTCTTTCAAGGTCTGCACAACCACCGGATGGTCGCCCCATGCGTCCAGCATGCCCACCGATTGGGAACCCTGGCCGGGAAATACAAAAGCAAATGGTTTCATGAAGATTTATAAGTCAAATAAGGCGCCATCGCCCGCCGCTATTGCGAAAGCAGCTACAAAGTCAGGAGCACCGCGCCCCAGGTGAAGCCACCACCCACGCCCTCGAGCATGAGGTTCTGCCCGGGCTTAACCTGGCCGGAGCGCACCGCAGCGTCCAGCGCGAGCGGAATCGATGCCGCCGACGTATTGCCGTGCTGGTCCACCGTGACCACCACTTTGTCCATGGACAGCTTGAGCTTTTTGGCCGTGCTTTGCATGATGCGGATGTTGGCTTGGTGCGGAATCAGCCAGTCAATGTCCGCTTCGGTTTTGCCGGCCTTGGCCAGCGTAGCGCGGGCTGCGTCTTCCAGAACGCCCACCGCCAGCTTGAACACCGCCTGGCCGTCCATTTTCAAGAGCGGGTCGCCCAGAATATGGCCGTTGGACACATGGCCGGGCACGCACAGTATTCCAACGTGCTTGCCATCGGCGTGCAGATCGCTGGCCAAAATACCCGGAGTGTCAGAGGCTTCCAGCACCACCGCGCCGGCGCCGTCGCCAAACAGCACACAGGTGGTCCGGTCGGTGAAATCCAGCAGGCGCGAGAAAACCTCAGCCCCCACCACCAGCGCCCGCTTTGCGGCTCCGGTGCAAATCATGGAGTCCGCCACCGCCAGCGCATACACAAAGCCGCTACACACCGCCTGCAAGTCAAACGCCGCGCCGCCATTGGCGCCCAGCTTGTTTTGCAAGATACAGGCGGTAGACGGGAACACCATGTCAGGGGTCGACGTGGCCACAATGATCAAGTCGATTTCCGAGGCCTGCAGCCCGGCCGCTTCCAAGGCGCTTTGGCAGGCCTGCAAGGCCAGGTCGCTGCTGTACACGCCGTCGGCCACAAAGTGCCGCGCGCGGATCCCTGTGCGCTCAACGATCCAGTCATCCGAGGTCTCGACACCCTTGGCGGCAAGTTCGGCCACCAAATCGGCATTACTCAGCCGGCGGGGGGGCAGGTAGCTGCCGGTGCCTGTGATGCGGGAAAAACGTCTCATGGGTGGTATGCGCTCACCCCGTTCAGTTCAGTCGACAGCCGCCTCAACCACAGCCAACAAGGGTGCGGCGTGGGCGATGCGAACCTGAACGCGGTCCAGCAAGTTGTTTCGGGCTGCATCATACGCGCGGTTCAGCGCATTACCGAAGGACAGCGCGTCCGCCGAGCCGTGGCTCTTGAACACCAGCCCGCGTAAGCCCAGCAGTGCGGCGCCGTTGTAGCGCCGGTGATCAAATCGAGTTTTAAACGCACTTAAGACCGGATAAGCCACGATCGCAGCCATTTTCGTAAAGATATTGCGGGAGAACTCTGCCTTCAGGAAGGTTCCAAACATGGTTGCCAGTCCCTCGCTGGTCTTGAGCGCCACATTGCCCACAAAGCCGTCGCACACCACGATGGCCGCCACGCCCTTAAAAATATCATTGCCTTCCACGTTACCAATAAAGTTCAGATCGCCGGCGTTAGATGCAGAACGCAGCAGTTCGCCCGCTTTTTTGATCACTTCGTTGCCTTTAATGACCTCTTCGCCAATATTGAGCAGCCCCACCGATGGCGACTCGTCGCCACTAAGCACCGACACCAGCGCAGCCCCCATGACAGCGAACTGCAGCAGGTGCTCGGCGGTGCAGTCCACATTGGCACCCAGATCGAGCACGGTCGTAGCGCCACCTTTGGCATTCGGAATTTGCGCAGCAATGGCTGGGCGCTCGATCCCGTCCAGCGTTTTGAGCAGGTAGCGCGAAATCGCCATCAGGGCGCCCGTGTTGCCGGCCGACAAGGCAGCCTGGGCAGCGCCGTCCTTTACCTGCTGCACCGCTACGCGCATGGACGAGTCTTTTTTCTTGCGCAGGGCGACTTCAAGCGGGTCGTCCATCGTGACGACTTCGCTGGCAAACACCAGCTTGGCGCGGGGGTGCGAGAAGCCTTGGAGTGCCTCGGGCAGCCCCACCAGCATCAAAGCAGCGTCGGGGCGCCGGTCTAAAAACTCAGTACAGGCAGGCAGCGTGACCCCGGGGCCGTGGTCGCCCCCCATGCAATCGACGGCAATCGTAATCATGCGTGCTTGAATCCAGTAAAGCGGGAGCGAGCGATTATCCGGCGCCCCAATGACAAAAGCCCGTCGCTACAAAAACTGTAGCTTCGGGCTTCGTGGGGCAGGCCGGAATCAGGCTTCGGACTTGGTCTTCAACACCTTGCGACCGCGGTAGAAACCGGTGGGGCTGATGTGGTGGCGCAGGTGGATTTCACCGGTGGTGGGCTCCACAGCAATGCCGGGCACGTTCAGCGCGTTGTGCGAACGGTGCATGCCGCGCTTGGAAGGAGATTTTTTGTTTTGTTGAACGGCCATGATTGGCTCCTGGAACAAGGTGCTGCGCAGAGCCGCAACACGGTTGGGTTAGTAAAACTTATTTTTGCGAGTCGGGTCCGACGCGCGAAGCCTGAAATTATAGCCCAAGGCCCAGGCGATCTCCAAGTCTTACTTTTTGAGCTGCTGCAGGACGGCAAACGGGTTGGGCGTGTCGGCGACGGAATCTTCAAAGCCGGCATCCGCAGCACTCAGCTTCACCGGCACGGGGCACGCCTCGTGCTTGGGCACGGCCGGAACAGCCATGAGCAATTCGTCCTCCACCAGCTCCTGCAGATTGAACTCGCGGCTGATGACCAACACATCCTCTTCGGACTCTTCGTCTTCCACTTCCGCCAGCGCTTCGCTGGCGACGAAGCGGAACGAACGCTCAAACTGCACCCCCACCACCACCGGCCCCAGGCATCGCTGGCAGGTCATGATGAGGTGGGTCGAGCCCGACAGGCGAACCCAGGGCTCATCCTGGCCGGAGGCGTCTTCACGCATCTCGCCTTGCGCCGAAAAATTAACCGCCACACCCGCCACCGGGCCCATCGACTCCTCGCTCAGCCGGGCGAAATCCGACAACTGGAGGCCGCAGTCGAGCGTGTCGCCGGCCTGCGCGAAGGCCTTGATAGACAGGCTGCTGGGTGAGTACTCGTGTTTCATAGGCGCAGTGTAAGAGAATCACTCCATGCAACATTTCCCGCAAAGAAAGCTCGTCCTGGGCTCCACCTCGGTCTACCGGCGCGCGCTGCTGGAGCGTCTAAGGCTGCCCTTTGAAATTGCCGCACCCGAAGTCGATGAAACGCCCCTGCCTGGCGAAGCCCCCGCAAATCTGGCCCGGCGCCTGGCCCTGGCCAAGGCCCGGGCAGTAGCCCGGCAACACCCCGAGTGCATCGTGATCGGGTCAGACCAGGTCGCCGACTTGAACGGCCAAGCGCTGGGCAAACCGGGCACCCATGAGCGTGCGGTGGCGCAGTTGCAGGCCATGCGCGGGCAGTCGGTGGTGTTTCAGACCGCAGTTGCGGTGATCTGCCAGGCCAGCGGATTTATGCAGGAAGACTTGGCCCCCGTCAGGGTGCAGTTCCGCAATGTGTCAGACATGGAAATCGAAAACTACCTGCGACTCGAGACCCCTTACGACTGCGCCGGCAGCGCCAAGAGCGAAGGCCTGGGCATCAGCCTGCTGGATGCCATAGACAACGACGACCCCACCGCCCTGGTCGGCCTGCCATTGGTACGCACCTGCCGCATGCTGCGCGCGGCGGGCTTGGATCTGCTGGGCGTCTCCGCGTGAGTGGCGTCCTGTATTTAGTGCCGGCGCCGCTGGACTTCGGCTGCGCCAGCCAAAGCCCCTTAGACCACAGTATGCCGGCCCACACACTGCGCCACGCGGCCGGTCTGCGCCACTGGATATGCGAGAACGCCAAGAGCACCCGCGCCTATCTCAAGCGGGTGGGTGAGTCGTACCCGCTGTGCGTGCCATTGCAAGAAATGCAGATGCAGGAATTGCCGCGGGAAGTCCACAAGAAGGGCGATCACCTGGGCGAATTCGACGCCAGACCCCTGCTGGCCCCCGCCCTGCAGGGCCACGACATCGGGCTGGTGAGCGAAGCCGGCATGCCGGCCATTGCCGACCCGGGCTCCTCGGTGGTGCGGGCGGCCCACGCGCTGGGCTTGCAGGTGGTGCCGCTGGTCGGGCCGGTGTCGCTCTTGCTGGCGCTGGCAGCCAGCGGCTTGAACGGGCAGAACTTCGCGTTTGTGGGCTACGTACCCTCGGATGCGGCAGATCGCGCCAAACGGCTGAAGGAGCTGGAGTCTCTGGCGCTCAAAACCAGCCAAACCCAGTTGTTCATAGAAACCCCTTACCGCAACACCGCCTTGCTGCAGAGCTTGCTGCAAACCTTGCAACCCAACACCCGATTGGCCACCGCCAGCGGGCTCACGCTGGAGCACGCCAGCAGCCGGAGCCAGACAGTGCAGGTTTGGAAGAGCAACGGCTGGGCGCTGGATAACGCCACGCCGACGGTGTTTGCGCTTGGGCGCTAGCCGCCTGCCTTAGTGAAACGCCGGCAGGCTGCGCACCGCCTTGACCGCGCCTTCCCCGATAGACGCACCAAAACGCTTGACCAGGCGCTCGGCCACGTTGTCTTTGCGGGTGTAGTCCACGATTTCTTCAGCCTGAACCACTTCGCGGGCCACAAAATCAATATTGCCCAGCTGATCCGCCAGTCCGAGCGCAATCGCTTGCTGACCGGTCCAGAACAGGCCGCTGAACATCTCCGGCGTTTCCTTCAGGCGGGTGCCGCGGCCTTCTTTCACCACGGTGATGAACTGCTGGTGGATTTGGTTCAGCATGGTCTGCGCAAACAAGCGTTGCTTGTCGGTTTGAGGGCTGAAGGGATCCAGAAAGCCCTTGTTGTCTCCCGCAGTCAGCAGGCGCCGTTCCACACCCAGCTTGTCCATCAGGCCGGTAAATCCAAAACCGTCCATCAGCACGCCGATGCTACCCACAATGCTGGCCTTGTCCACATAAATCCGGTCGGCTGCCACGGCAATGTAATACGCCGCAGAGGCACAGGTTTCCTCCACCACCGCATACACCGGCTTGTTGTGCAAGGCCTTGAGGCGGCGGACTTCGTCGTTGATGATGCCGGCCTGCACCGGGCTGCCGCCGGGCGAGTTGATCAGCAAGACCACCGCCTTGGCGCCCTGGTCCTCAAAGGCGGCGCGCATGGAGGCCACCACCACCTCTGCACTGGCCTCGCTCTCGGAAGAAATTTCGCCATGGATGCTCACCACCGCGGTGTGCGGGGTACTGATGTCGCTGGGCGCGCGTCCCTCGTGCATCCCAATCCACACCACCGCAGACAAAAACACCAGCCATGCGATGCGGATGGCGTTGCGCCAACGGCGTGCGCTTCGCTGCTCGGCAAGCAGGGCCTGCGCCAGACTTTCCAGCGTGGCGCGCTCCCAGCTTGGAGCGCTGTCAGACGTACGACTTGCTACACTTTTAGGAGCTACTTGCGCAGCACCGGCGGGCGTGGGAGGCACATTTTCGCCTTCTGGCGGGTCTTCGGGAGGGCGGGATTCGGTCATTGAGCAAGATACCGTAGGAAATGATTAACCAGTATGCCAGTGGACCAGGGCATGCGGGTGCGCCACGGCCATTGGCACCTGCGGGCGCGGGCAATCAGGCCTGGGCTTGGAGCCAAACGTCCAATTCCGCCACCGAATGGGCGATGTGCAGGGGCTTCAGGGCCTGAAAACTGTCCGGTTCATGGGCGCCGTAGCTCACCGCAACGCTGGCACAGCCGGCATTCAGCGCCATTTGCAGGTCGTGGGTGGTGTCGCCAATCATCAGCACCCGAGCGGGCGCTACGCCGAACTCGGTCATCAACTCCTGGAGCATCATCGGGTGGGGCTTGCCGGCGGTCTCGTCGGCGGTACGGGTGGCATCAAACACGCCCTGCAGGTTCACATCGCGCAGTACCTCGTTGAGCCCGGAGCGGCTCTTGCCGGTGGCTACGGTGAGCAGGTGCTGGCGGTGCTTGAGACGGTCCAGCATGCCTAGCACCCCCTCGAACAGACTGAGGTCGTTCTGGTGGATGCCGTAGTGGTGCTTGTAGCGGGCACCAAGCTGGGGGTACTTGTCCTGCGGCACATCCGGCGCAGCATGGGCCAGCGCCTGCATCAGGCCCATGCCGATCACATAGGACGCGTCCTTGTCGTTGGGCACGGTGCCACCGACATCGGACACCGCCAGCTGAATGCAACGGGTAATCACCGCGGTGGAATCGAACAGGGTGCCGTCCCAGTCAAACGCAATCAGGTCAAAACGGCGAGGGCGGGCGGTGGATGGGTTCATAGCGGCGTGAAGTCTCGGAAAATGGCGGCGGCGGCCGCATCCTGCGCGATATCTGGAATTCCCGGAATATCGGAACTATCGGGAACATCCGGAATGGCCTGCAGTAAAAAACGGGCGAGTTCGGCGGGTAATTCAGCCTGCAGCGCCACACGCTTGCCGGTGGCAGGATGTTTGCATTGGAAGCGCCAGGCGTGCAAAAACATGCGCTTGAGGGCGGCAGCCCCCTCCTCTTTGGCCAGGGCCTTATTCAGCTCAAAGTCGCCATATTTGTCGTCGCCGGCAATGCCCAGCCCCTCGGCCGCCAGATGCACCCGGATCTGGTGGGTGCGGCCGGTTTTGATGGTGACTTCCAGCAACGAATACACACGCTGCTGCGGCGCTTGCGGCGCCCAGGGGGCCGGGGTGACCGAGTGCACCCGCACCAAGCTCAGCGAGGGCATGGCGTCCGGATGGTCTTTGGCCACCACTCGCACGCGGCGTTCTCCGTCGGGCAGCAGGTACTTCTGCAGCGACCTGTCCAGCACCTTTTTAGTGGCCGGCCATGCGCCGGCGACCAGGGCCAGATAGGTCTTGCCGGTCTCGCGCTCGCGGAACTGGTCTTGCAGAATCTTCAGGGCGCTGCGGCGCTTGGCGACCAGCAAAATGCCGCTGGTCTCGCGGTCCAGCCGGTGCACCAGTTCCAGAAACGTCGCCTGCGGGCGGGCCATGCGCAGCTGCTCAATTACGCCAAAACTCACGCCTGAGCCCCCATGCACCGCCACACCGGCCGGCTTGTTGACCGCCAGAAAGTGGTCATCCTCAAACAGCAAGGGAAAGTCTTTGGCAGGCGCCGCGCGCCCGGCCTGCTCGGCCATGGCCGCGAGTTTTTGCTCAACCCGCTCCGAGGTGCGCACCGGCGGCACCCGGATCACGTCGCCGGCGGCAATGCGGCTGTCGGCGCTGACGCGGCCCTTGTTCAGGCGCACCTCGCCGCTGCGGATGATCCGGTAGACATGGGTTTTGGGCACGCCTTTGAGTTCGCGCATCAGGAAGTTGTCCAGCCGCTGGCCAGCGCTGTTCTCGTCCACCGTCACGGACTTCACCTGGGCGCCTGCCGACGGCGGGGGTGGAGGCGGATTGCCCCCTATAATGTGTTTCACTAGCGTTGCGCTGTAAGTGGTTGATTTGTCTGGAGTTTAGTCCACACCCCACTGAACGCTGCGCTGGAAGGTCGAAGCCTGCGCCCGGAATCCCCGCAAATCACCCGCCAGTTGCTGGTGATGGCGGCGCAACCAGGCGCTTACGCCGACGAATTGAAACCCTGATACGGAATACCCCAAGTCCGTCAGCCCCTGGTTGACGGACGGATCAAAACGAGATGTTTGTGTTGTTAAGCCTGATATGCATGTGCCTACGGAGCGTTTTCGCCCCGTTGGGTGGCACACATCGGCCTGCAGCCCCGGTCAATCCTGCGCAACCCGCTATCTTTTTGGTAGTTGGTTCACAAACGCACTCCCTCGTCCCCGTCCACGCGCCTACGCTTCGTCACCTCGTGTGACCCGAAGTTCTCCGGCAATTCCTCCTCACTTCAGTTCGTCAGTCCGGCTTCGTTGGCCCATCCTGGGCATGTACTTACTGAAGAAGGATGCAATCCATGAAACGGATGCTGATCAACGCCACGCAGGCTGAAGAACGCCGCCTGGCCATCGTCGACGGACAAAAACTGCTCGACTACGAAATC
>NZ_CAMCVG010000081.1 GCF_945881795.1 Rhodoferax sp. OV413 | reverse complement strand
GGCGTTAGGGCGCGGGCTTGAGCAGGGGCAACACCGGCGCCTCGTTCACTGGCACCAGGCTGCTGGGCTCGGGCTGGCCAAGCTGCTGGGCGCCGCGCATTTGCTCGTAGCGCTCGTTGGACAGTGCCTGGGTGGCCGCGGCGTCGCGCACCACCATGGGCCGCAGGAACACCATCAGGTTGGTCTTTTTGCGGCCGCGGGATTCGCCCTTGAACAGGTTACCGAACAGCGGCACATCCGCCAGCCCCGGCACTTTTTCCGCGCTGCCGGCGTATTCGTCTTGCAGCAGGCCGCCCAGTACCACCACCGCGCCGTCCTCCACCAGCACGTTGGACTCGATGGTGCGCTTGTTAGTGGTGGGGCCGTTGGCCGCGTTGGCGGTTGCGGCCAGCACGCTGGAGACTTCCTGAAAGATCGCCAGCTTCACTGTGCCGTTTTCGCTGATTTGCGGCTTCACTTTGAGCGTCAGGCCCACGTCCTTGCGCTCAATCGTCTGGAACGGGTTCACCGTACCCGAGCTCGCGCCGGTGTTGGTGAACTGGCCGGTCACAAAGGGCACGTTCTGGCCGATGACGATCTTGGCCTCTTCGTTGTCCAGTGTCAGCAAATTCGGTGTGGAGAGCACATTGCCGCTGCCCGACTCCTCCAGAAAACGCGCCAGAAAGCCCAGCACATAGACACCGTTCGTCTTGTTGGCCACGCCCAGGTTCCCGCCCCGACCCGGCGTCACGGTGCCGGACGCCCCTTGGGTGGCCAGGTTGATGATGTTCTTGCCGCCGGCGCCGAAGTTGGTGCCCAACAGACCAATCACCCCATCGCCTGCATTGCCCAAGGCACCCTGCCACTGGATGCCGAACTCGGCCGCCTTGTCCGCGCTGACCTCGGCAATCAGGCTCTCGACGAACACCTGCGCGCGGCGGGCGTCGAGCTTGTCAATGACGGCGCGCAGCTGCCGGTATTGCGGCTCGCTGGCGGTGATGATGAGCGAGTTGGTGGCGGGGTCCGCCTGAATCTGGCCGCCGGTGCTGGGCGCCGCCGCCACTCCCAGCGGCGCGGAGCCGCCCGCTGCGTTGCCGCTGCTGCCGGTGTTGAGCGAGCCCGCCGTACCCACGGCATTGCCCGCGCCTGCGGCCCCTTGTCCGCCCCCGGACCCGTTCCCAAGGCTGCCGGTGGCGCTGATGGCCGCGCGCAGGGTGGTGGCCAGCTGCACCGCATTGGCGTTTTTGAGGTACACCACGTAAATATTGCCGGCCGCACCATTGCTGCCCGACTGCGCCTGGTCGAGCTTGTCAATCAGGCTGCGGGCCAGCGCCAGCCGTGCCTGATTGCCCGCCCGCACGATGAGCGCGTTGCTGCGCGTCTCGGCAATGACCGTGGTCCTGAAGCCCGACTCGGTGCCGCCGCCTCCCGCTACCGGCGCACCGCCGGAGGCTGCGCTTTCCAGCAGCCGCAGAACCAGTGGCGCCAAATCCGCCGCGCTGGCGTTTTTGAGGGGGATGACCTCGACATCGGTGGCGTTGGGCACGTCGAGTGCCGCCACGATGCGCGAGAGCCGGCGCAGGTTGTCGGCATAGTCGGTGATCACCAGCGAGTTGGTCGCGGGGTTCACGTTGATCGGATTGTTCGGGTTGATCAAGGGCCGCAGCACGGCCACCAGGTTGTTGGCGCTCTCAAATTGCAGCTTGATGATTTGGGTGACCAGCTGGTTGCCAGGCGTGCCCGCGGTGCCGGCATCGCTGGCCGCCACGCCGCCGGCCAGTAATTTGGCGTCGGCCTCGGGAACGACTTTGTCGATGCCTTCGGCCTGCACCACCGCAAAGCCCATGGTGCGCAGCACGGCCAGAAAGTGGTTGTAAGCCCGCGCCGGCGACATGGGACTGTCGGAGACCAGCGTCATCGTGCCTTTGACGCGTGGATCGACCACCACATTGCGGCCGGTGATGGTGGCGATGGTGCGGGCGACGGCTTCAATCTCTGCGTTGCTGAAATTCAGGGTCACCGGCTCCATGCGCCGCGCAGGCTGTGCCGCTTGGCTTGTTTGCGCCCAGGTTTGAGGAATAAAAACTGCCAAACCGCAGGCCAATACTGCGCCAGCTGCTATGAATTGCATAGCTTTTGTGGCGGCGCGGTGTGGCGGAGGCAGACGGTGCAATGGCATTCCTTAACCCAGGTGAATCAGTGAGCGTGCGCCTTGGCGCTGCCCGATGATATTCAGCAAATTGGAAAGCGCGTCCTCCAGTCCCTCGGCGGCGCTGGCTTCGCCGTCAAAAACAAAGCGTCCGTCTTGCAAACTGCCCTGTCCCTGTAGCCGTAGCGCGCCCTCGAGCGTCGACATGGTGAGGGTGACGGGGGTGCCCTGTAGCCCCAGCCGGTAGCTCCCCACCGGCCGCAGGGTCGAGAGGCTGGTGCTCAGCCCCAGCACATCGAGCTGTGCAAACCCTTGCATCACCACACCTTCCGCGCCCACGGTAGCACCCAGTTGGCGGCTGCTGAACTCAATCTGGCCTTGGGGTTGCAGGGTGTTCCACGGCACGCCCAGCCCGCTCAGCAGGTCTGCCGGCAGGCGCAGGGGCTCAGTTGCGGGCAGGTCGGATGTGCGCATTCGGGCCGATCGGCCGTCCGTCACCAGATCCCACCGCCACGGCTGGCGCAGGCAGCAACTCGCCGTCCAGCTCACCACCAGGCCCGGTCCATCAGCCTGCCACTGCGGGCGCAGTGTCCATTCCAGCCGGCTGGGCAGGGCGCTGCTGCCCAGCATCAGCTGGGCGCTACCGTCCCACAGAGTGCCTTGCGCCTTGTGCAGCGTGAGCGCCGCGTGGGGGGCCGACGTTGAGCCATCCCTGAAACCATGTAGGGAACCCGCCAGACCATGAGCCAACCAGCGCGCCGGCGCAAACACCAAGGCCGCCACCAGCAGGCCCGCCGCTGCGCCGGCGCAGGCCCATATCCAAGGCGTGCGGCTGCGCCGGGGCTTCATGTGCCTGGAATGCATGGAAGGCGAGGAGGAGGCCATGGAAATCAGCCCCCGTCGGGCGATGCCGTCAACGTGAATGTGACCGTGCCGCTCCAGGCGCTGCCCTGGCGCTGGAGTTGCGCATGCGAGGGCAGCATGCGCGCGTCGCGGCGGGTGCGGGCCAGCCACTGGGCCAGGTCTGCGGCGTCCACCCCTTGGAAGGTTACCACCGCCAGGCCGGGGCCTTGGTTGTGGTTGAGTTGAAGCTGCCCGCGGCCGCCCAGGTTGGCCATACTGCCCCGCAGGGCGGCCTCTAGCGCACGGGGGTTGGCTGCGGCTTGGATGGCGCTTGGGTCGCGCAGGCTTTCGGCGCGGGCTTGCAGTTCCTGCATAGTGCGCAGCTGGGCGTCCAGTGCGGCCCGCTGCGCGGGGTAAGCCTGCACCGTGCGCCACGCCGGCGCGATTCCGGCAACCCACAGCACAGCCGCACCCACCAACGCCAGCGCCGCAACCACCAGCCGTCGCTCGCGCGCAGGCCGCCGTGCCCACCACAGTGTCAAGCGGCTCATGGGCTGACCACCCATCGGGGGCCATCTGCGCGCAGCCGGTAGCTGCGGGCCTGCAGCCCCTCGCTCATAAGCGCACTGCTGCCGGGGAGCGCTACCCCTTCTGACATGTCGAGCCGCAACTCGCCCGCTACAAACTCCATAGCTAGTGGCGCAGGTTCGGCGGGCGATACAGCACCAATAGCTTCCAAAATACGCTCCAAATCGCGGCTCTGGGCCTGCCCGCTGCCGGGGCCGAGTGCGTCGACCGCGCGTTGCATTTGCAGCGCCGCGTCCACCACCACCGGCGTGTACGGGAATGTTGTGAGCAGCACGGACTGAATGACGCTGCGCTGGGCGGCCAGCGCCTCCCGGGCCTGCCAGGCCTGGGCGTTCAGGCCCGCCAGTTGCACCAGACACAACAGCCCCAGCGCCCAGCGGGCCGGCCGCCATGCGGATCCCTGCCACAGCACGAGTGCCGCCTCGGTGGCGCGGCGCAGGCGGGCGCTGCGGTTGGCAAATTCGTCGCTTGCCAGGTCCCAGTCGGCAGCCGCGCAGGCTTGCAGGCGCTGTGTGCGGGCTTGAACCTTGGCCTCGCGGCGCAGCAGTCGCTCGGCCAGCGCGGCGCAGGCGGGCTCAGCCCATAGGGGTGCCTGGTCGGCCCAGCCGGCGGGCAGGTGCAGGGCCGCGGTGGCGTCTGCGCCGCCGGCAGGTCCTCGGGCGAGGCTGGCGAGGTTTCGACGGTGCACGCCGTCGGTGTCGCTCCAGACGAGTTCGGCGGCGTCTTCGCTGCCGGTGATCCAGAGCGGGCGAGGCAGTTTCAGGGTGTTGGCTGTTTCGATTTCGGGGCTGGGAGCCTCGCGCACTTCGGGCGCCCATTCGGGCACGATGCGCTGCACCCTGTGACCAGCGCGGGTCAGGGTGTCCATCACGCTGCGCAACCAGCTACGCTGGCACACCGCCACCCAGTGCGGGCCAGGGGAGTCGCTGCGGGCTTGTAAGGAGAGGTGCAGTTGCGCTGGCTCGTCGAGCAGCTGGTCTTCCAGCAGGCCTTCGAGCACCGCGCGCAGCCTGGCGGGGGTGCGGGGCTGGCCGCTGCGGCTCAAGAGGCCGGGCGGCAGGTTGACACGGTGCCACGACAGCGCGCCCGCCGGCACCACCAGCACCGTGCCATCTCCTCCGGCCGGGGGCGGGTCGTTCCATGCCGCACCGTCAAGAGCGTGGGGCGTGGGGGGCTCAACAAATAGCGTCCGCATGGTGCTTTCATTGTACGGAGGCACCCTGCGGCGCCTCACGCTGCCTGAGCAGGGGTTTGACCACCAGCCCATCGCGCTGCAGCAGGGTGCGCTCCTGCGTGACGAAGCTGCCCAGCCGCAGGCGGGCGCGCACCTCAAAGAAACGCGAACTCACGCCGTGTAACGCTTCGCTGAACGTGGTTTCTGGCACCTTGATAGCCTGCGCCGCCTCGGCGAGGTTGGAAAGGGGCGATCTGGCGCGCGCCGTCAGCAGCTCCTGGATCTGGTTACTGTCCAGCCCCGGGATGGCCGCCATCAGCACCGGCAGGGGCGCGGTGTTGATGTTCAGTGTGCTGCGCTCGGGCAGCATCGCCACATAGGGCTGTAGCCGGGCAATCGTCAGAGTGGATAAACCCAGCCAGCGCAGCTGCTCCAGACTCTGCGGGGCCAGGGGCTTGGGGCCGGGGGGGGCGCCTTCGGCGCTGGGCTGGGTTGCCCGCAAGTTGAGCGCTAGCAGCTCCAGCTCTGCCTGCGGCAATTGCAGGGCCACAAACAGCCGCCGGAAGGCCCGCAGGCTGGGCTCGTGGACTTGGCGTTCCAGCAGCAAGTTGTTGATGTTGAGGCGACCTTGCAAATCGCTGATGCCGCCCGAAAGATAGGCGTTATGCAGGGCCTCACTGGACGTGACGCCCTCGTCGTCCCCCGTGCCATTTGCTGCGCTCGCCCTCAGAAAGCTGCTCAGCTGCGCCTCCTGCAGGGTGATGGCCCACGGCTCGCCCAGATGGTCTGCGCCACCGGAGCGGCCGTCTTCGCGCAGGATGAGTCGTGCCCAGTCGGCGGCGCCCTGCAATACCCAGGCGGCTTGCACGCGGGCGCGCTCTGCCGCCGCCACATCGTAGGCGCGGGCCTGCTGCCTCAGCGCTGCTGTGCTGAGTGTGGCGACCAGCGCCATCAGCAGCAGGGCGGTCAAAATCGCCGCGCCGCGCTGTCGCATACCGCGGCGCCTCATCGAGCAGCCCCGGTCAAGATGGGGCGGGCCCAATCCCGCACAAGGGCGCCGGCCAGCGGGTGCGGCGCCGGAAGATTGAGAACCAGCCGCACCCCGTCGGGAACGACCGATGCATCTTGCGAATCGGTGCTGGAGAGCGGGTTGCTCCACGTCCCTCCACGAAAGAAAAACACCTGCCACGACGCCAGCGCGACTACCGACACCTCGCCTGCAGCAATCTGCGCCCCTTGGCTCCACGCGTTGGCCGCCGCCCAGGCTGCTTCCCAGCCCTCGCGGGTCTGCACCGGGGGCGACTGCCAGCGCAGCCAACGCGACTCACCGCCCCTTTCCGCGCGGGTCCACGCCACCACCACTGCCCCCTCGCCGGGCTGCGTGCTGCTGCGGGTCAGGCGCAGGGTGCGGCCGTCCCATTCCAGGGCGCGTGTCGTGGGCAGCTCTGCCAGCGCGTTCAGGTCGGCCGCCCACTGGTTCAGGCCCGCCTCGGTGGTCAGTACGGCGTCGTTGTGGCTGCGGTTCACCGCCATGGCCTGCTGCATGCCGCCCAGCGCCTGCCATCCTATGGTGGCCATCAGCGCCATTACCGCGAGCGCGACCAGCAACTCAATCAGCGTGAAGCCCCGCACGGTGCGCATCAATACCGTCCCACTACGGTGTTGAGCTGCAATAAATCCACGCCGCCCTGCGCCACCCGCGCCTCAATGCGGCGAAAGTTGGGGTTGGGCGTGGGCTGCACCAGCAGACGCAGTTGCAGCGTCTGGCCGGCCTGCGGGCAGTCGCGTTGGGTGTCGCCTACATCGGGCAACTGCCGGCTGAGGCGGACCTGTACCAGTGCGTTTTCGGCGCACAGCTGCGCCAGTACGCGGCCGGTCTGCCGCTCGGTGCTGCGGGTCATGGTGGCGCTGGCGCGCAGGCCGGCCATCAGAGTCACCGACACAATGGCCAGCGCCACCAGCACCTCTATCAGGGTGAAGCCGCGGTGTGACCGGGCTGTGTTGGGGCGGGTCATAGCCTGCGCTGGAGGTGACCGGCTCAAGGGCCGGGGGGTGCGTTCTGCACCTCGAAGGCGCGCAGCCCGTCGGTGCGGATCCAGCGGCTGCTTCCCGGCGACTCGCGGCTCCACAGGCGCAGGCTCTGCGCCCCGATGACCGGCTCGGGGCCGAGTACCAGCGGCGCGGCGCTCTGTGCTTGTAGGGCCGGGTGCGACCAGGCTTGCCTGCGCGGGGCGCTGCCGCCGGTGATTTCAAAACCCTGCGGCGTGGCACGCCACCGCAGCGCCACGCCACTGGCGCGGGACTCTGCTCGGGCCGACTCCAGCGTCGCCACCAGCGATTGCGCCTCCCGGTCGAGCAGGTTGTGCGCCGTGTCACGCAGGGCGAGCGCCACCGCGGCGGTGGCAACGGCCACAATGGCCACCACCACCATCAACTCCAGCAGGGTAAAGCCGCGCTGGCGGAGTCTTGGCCTGAGCGGCGGGGCGGGCTTACCAGTTGCCGATGTCGGCATATTTGCCTTCGCCACCGGCCTGGCCGTCTGCGCCGAAGGACATCACATCGACCTCGCCCCTGACGCCGGGGTTAAGGTACAGATAAGCGCGGCCCCACGGGTCGGCGGGCAGTTTGTCAACGTAGACCCGCCAGTTGGTGGGGGCAGGTCCCGCTGCGGGGCGGGCCACCAGCGCCTGCAGGCCCTGTTCGGCAGTGGGGTAACGCTGGTTGTCGAGCCTGTAGAGCTTCAGGGCTTGCGTGAGATTGGCGATGTCGGTCTTGGCGGCGGTCACGCGCGCGTCGTCCGCCCGGTCCAGTACATTGGGCACGATCAGCGCAGCCAGCACGCCGATGATGACCAGCACCACCATCAGTTCAATCAGGGTAAAACCGCGGTCAAGGGCGCGTTGCAGCTTGCGCTGCAGGCGTTGTGTAGAGAGCATGGTGGACATGGTGTGGCGGCCTTGGCGCGGGGCGGTGATAGAAGTGCGTTCAATGATAATGCTGCGATGGTTTCCCAAGCGTCCGTCTGGCCCCCGCGCATTGCTGCCTTGGCGCTGTCCATGGCGGCAGCGCTCAGCGTGGGGTATTGGGGCCTGCATGGGGAAATCTCTGCCGACACGGTGGTGCCTGACACCTCCGGCACGGCGGGCGCGGCGGGCGGGCAAGCCATAGACAGCGCTGCCGTGGCCCGGGCGCTGGGTGCTGTCGACCCGGCCGGCGCAGCCTCAGCCCCAAGCGCTGACATCTCGGCCGATGCTGCGAGATTTGTACTCTCCGGTGTATTGGGCCAGGCGCGGGCCGGCAGCGCCCTGATTGCGGTAGATGGCAAACCGGCCAAGCCGGTGCGCCTGGGTGAGGGGGTGGTAGATGGCTGGACGCTGCTGCGCCTGGAGGCCCGCAGCGTGGTGCTGGGGCAGGGCGGCGCAGAGATAGAACTCACCCTGCCGCCGCCGGCGCAGGCTGCAAGGCTAGATAAAAAAGCGCCCTAGTCTTTACACGCAAATTTTGCATACTTTAGTCCTCTAGCGCCCGCCCATTAAGCGCAGGCAGCTATCATTTTTGCAAAAACATGCGGTAAACCGGGTTGTCGGTTTCTTCCACATAGGGGTAGTTCAGCGTTTGCAAAAACTTCTCGAAACCGGCGTCATCGGCGGCCGGCACCTGCATTCCGACCAGAATGCGGCCGTAGTCGGCGCCCTGGTTGCGGTAGTGAAAGAGGCTGATATTCCAGCCCGGCTGCATCAGGCTCAAAAACTTCATCAGCGCGCCCGGCCGCTCGGGGAATACAAAGCGCAGCAGCCGCTCGTCTTGCGCGAGGCTCGAGATACCGCCCACCATGTGGCGCACGTGCTCTTTGGCCAGCTCGTCGTGGGTGAGGTCCAGAGTCTTGAACCCGTTTTTCTCGAAGTTTTTGGCCACCTTGGCCGACTCGCCCTTGCTTTGGGTCGTCAGGCCCACAAACACGTGGGCACGGGCCGCGTCGCTGATGCGGTAGTTGAACTCGGTCACGTTGCGCGTGCCGCCGGGCAAGTCACCAATCAGCGCGCAAAAGCGCCGGAAGCTGCCTCGCTCTTCGGGAATAGTCACCGCAAACAGCGCCTCGCGCTCTTCGCCCACCTCGGCCCGCTCGGCCACAAAGCGCAGGCGGTCAAAGTTCATGTTGGCGCCGCACAAAATCGCGGCATAGGTCTCGCCCTTGGTTTTGTGCTCGGCCACGTACTGCTTGATAGCCGCCACCGCCAGCGCGCCCGCCGGCTCCACGATGCTGCGGGTGTCCACAAAAATATCCTTGATGGCCGCGCACACCGCGTCGGTGTCCACCGTCACATAGGCGTCCACCAGGTCGCTGGCAATGCGGAAGGTTTCTTCGCCCACCAGCTTGACCGCCGTGCCGTCGGAAAACAGCCCCACGTCGGACAGCGTGACCCGCGCGTGCGCGTCCACCGACTGAATCATCGCGTTCGAGTCGTTCATCTGAACGCCGATCACCTTCACGCCCGGCGCCACCGCCTTGATGTAATTCGCTACCCCCGCAATCAGCCCGCCGCCGCCAATGGCCACAAACACCGCGTCGATGCCCGGGCCGGTTTTGTTGCCGGTTTTGTGGCCGGACTTGGCGGCCTTGTCGGCGCCCAGCGTCTGCACCTGCCGCATGATTTCCATGGCCACCGTGCCCTGGCCGGCAATCACGTCGGGGTCGTCAAAGGGGTGCACAAAGGTCATGCCCTCTGTTTTTTGCAGG
>NZ_CAMCVG010000080.1 GCF_945881795.1 Rhodoferax sp. OV413 | reverse complement strand
ACCGCCTTTTGATAAGCACGCTCGGCAATCGCAACGCCCTGCACACCCACGCCGTAGCGGGCGGCGTTCATCATGATGAACATGTACTCCAGGCCACGGTTTTCCTGACCCACCAGATAGCCCACGGCGCCGGCACCAGCACGATCTGCCACGCTGCCGGCCAGACCGTCGCCGTATTGCAGCACCGCAGTCGGGCTGGCCTTGATGCCCATCTTGTGCTCGATGGAGACGCACTGCACGTCATTGCGCGCGCCCAGTGCGCCGTTATCGCCCACCAAAAACTTGGGCACCACAAAGAGGCTGATACCCTTGACGCCTTCGGGCGCCCCGCTCACTCGGGCCAGCACCAGGTGGACGATGTTGTCCGCCATGTCATGCTCGCCCCAGGTGATGTAAATCTTGGTACCGAAGACCTTATAGGTACCGTCCGGCTGCGGCTCGGCACGGCTGCGCACCAGTGACAAATCGGAGCCTGCCTGCGGCTCGGTCAGGTTCATGGTGCCGGTCCACTCTCCGCTCACGAGCTTGCCCAGGTAGGTGGCCTTGAGCTCGTCCGAGCCGGCGGTTAGCAGGGCTTCGATAGCCCCGTCCGAAAGCAAGGGGCACAGCGCAAAACTCAGGTTGGCGCTGTTGACCATTTCGCCGCAGGCCGCGCCAATCGTTTTGGGCAGACCTTGGCCGCCAAAGTCAGTGGGGTGCTGCAAGCCTTGCCAGCCGGCCTCGGTGAAATGCTTGAAGGCCTCCTTGAAGCCCGGCGTTGAAGTAACCACGCCGTCTTTCAGACTGCTCGGGTTCTTGTCGCCCTCCCAGTTCAGGGGCGCCAGCACTTCGGTGCAGAACTTCGCCGACTCTTCCAGCACCGCCTGCGCGGTGTCCAGGCCCGCGTCTTCAAAACCGGGCAGTTGCGCGATGTGTTCAATGCCAGCTAGGTGCTGGATGTTGAACAGCATCTCTTTGACGGGGGCAACGTAACTCATAGCAATCTCCTTTTACAGCGCAGCAATCAACTCCGGCACCGCGTTGAACAAATCGGCCTCCAGCCCGTAGTCAGCGACGCTGAAGATCGGGGCCTCGGGGTCCTTGTTGATGGCCACGATCACCTTGCTGTCTTTCATGCCCGCCAGATGCTGAATCGCGCCGCTGATGCCGCAGGCCACATACAGCTGGGGCGCCACAATCTTGCCCGTCTGGCCCACTTGCCAGTCGTTGGGCGCGTAGCCGGCATCGACCGCTGCACGTGAGGCGCCCATGGCAGCGCCCAGCTTGTCAGCCAGCGGCGTCATGAATTCGGCAAACTTCTCGGCCGAGCCCAATGCACGCCCGCCCGAGACGATGATCTTGGCGGCGGTCAGTTCGGGGCGGTCGTTCTTGGCAATCTCGGAACCCACAAAGCGCACCGCCACGTTGGCCGCTGCAGCAGTTGCGGTCTCAACAGTTGCGCTGCCTCCGCTGGCAGCGGCAGGGTCAAAGCCGGTGGTACGCACGGTAAGGACCTTCACCGCATCGGTGGCTTGCACGGTAGCGATGGCGTTGCCGGCGTAGATGGGGCGCTCAAAAGTGTCTGTGCTGATCACCTTGGTGATGTCGGAAACCTGTCCCACATCGAGCTTGGCAGCGACCCGGGGGGCGATGTTCTTGCCCGAGGCGGTGGCGGGGAAGACGACGTGGGTGTAAGCCTGCGGGGTGCCGGCGGCAGCGGCGCAAATGGCCAGCACCTGGGATGCGATGTTTTCAGCCAAACCGTGGGCAAAGTCGGCGCTGTCAGCATGAATGACTTTGGAGACGCCTGCAATCTGGGCGGCGGCCGCGGCGACCGGGCCTGCGTTGCTGCCTGCCACCAGAATGTGGACTGCGCCTGCGGACTGCGCAGCAGCGGTAACGGTGTTGAAGGTGGCCCCTTTGAGGGCGATGTTGTCGTGTTCGGCAATAACGAGGGCGAGCATGGTGGCGGTCCTTTGCTGACGTACTTAAATGACTTTGGCTTCGTTCTTGAGTTTGGCAACCAGGGTGGCCACATCGGGCACTTTGATGCCGGCGCTGCGCTGGGGCGGCTCGCTCACGCTGAGCGTTTTGATGCGCGGAGCCACGTTCACGCCAAGGTCTTCAGGCTTGAAGGTGTCGAGCTGCTTTTTTTTGGCCTTCATGATGTTGGGCAGGGTGACGTAGCGGGGCTCGTTCAGGCGCAGGTCGGTGGTGATGATGGCCGGCAGGGTGAGGGCCAGGGTCTCGAGGCCGCCATCGACTTCGCGGGTGACGTGGGCGGCGCCTTCGATGATCTCGACTTTGGAGGCGAAGGTGGCCTGCGGCAGGTCGGCCAGTGCGGCGAGCATTTGGCCGGTCTGGTTGCAATCGTCATCAATAGCTTGTTTGCCCAAAATGACAAGGCCGGGTTGTTCTTTGTCCATCAGGGCTTTGAGGAGCTTGGCCACCGCCAGGGGCTGGAGTTCTTCGCTGGTTTCCACCAGGATGGCGCGGTCGGCGCCGATGGCCATGGCGGTGCGCAGGGTTTCCTGGCATTGTGCGACGCCGCAGGAAACAGCGACGATCTCGGAGACGGCACCTTTTTCTTTGAGCCGCACGGCTTCTTCGACCGCGATTTCGTCAAACGGGTTCATGCTCATCTTGACGTTGGCAATGTCAACGCCGGTTTTGTCCGACTTCACGCGGACCTTGACGTTGTAGTCCACGACGCGCTTGACGGGTACCAGAACTTTCATTGATGTGACTCCAGATAGTGGGGGGTAGTGCACGCCGGTGTTGACGTGCACGTCAATCATTCGATTCTATGCCGCGCCGAACAATTCACTCTGCAGGCGCTGGCAGCGGCCCTATTTTAGCAAAAAATAGAACGGTCGTGCTTTTTTTAAAAGAGGGTTTTCCCTGCAAGCTCAGCGGCTGTGCACCACCCGCTGCGGGAACGGGATCTCGATACCGTTCGCGCGCAAGAGCCGCAGGATGGTCAGGTTGATGTCGGAGCGCAGGTTGCCCCGCCCGTTTTCCAGATCCTCGATCCAATAGTTCAGGCTGAATTCCAGCCCATCGGGCCCGAAATTGGCCAACATCACCAAGGGCGCGGGCTCAGGCAGCACGCGGGGCTGGCTGAGGGCAGCCTCGAGCAGAAGAGCCATGACCTGATCGACATCGCTGCCATAGCCCACCGACACATTCACCGACTGGCTCACCCTGGTATCGGCCAGCGACAGGTTTTCGACCCGTTGGGTGATCATCATCTCATTGGGAACGATGGATTCGCGTCCGCTCAGGCTGCGCAGCACGGTGTAGCGGGCGTTGATCTGGGTGATCTGGCCCTCAAAGCCGTCCACATTGACGGTGTCGCCGATACGCATGCTTCTTTCCGTCAGGATGACAAAGCCGCTCACATAGTTGGCCGCCAGCTTTTGCAGGCCCAAGCCGATACCCACCCCCACAGCGCCGCCGAGCACCGACAAGGCCGTGAGGTCGATACCCACCGCCGACAGGGCCAGCATCAGCCCCACCAGCATGAGCACTGCGCGCACCGCGTTACTGGCTGCCTTGCGCAGCGAGAGCTCACCGCCGGTGGCCGAGCGCAGCAGGCGCGACTCAATGCCCGATGAAATCCACAGCGTGATGATGAGCACTGCGCCCGCAGTGACCATGCCCTCAATAATGTTGCGCACCGACAGCGTGGAGCCACCCATCTTCCAGCTGATCTGGTCCAGCTCGTTGAGCACCGCCGGCAGCAAGCCGCTCACCCACAAGACCATGACAATCCAGGCCACCCAGGAAATCGTCTGCTCCAGCGGGCGGACCCAGCGGGCCTTGGCGAATGCGGCCTGCAAGACCTTGACCCCCACGCGAATAACCACCAGCGCAATCAACACCGGAATGACCACCCGGAAAACCGCAATGCTCACGAAATGGCCCAGCAATTCGCGCGCAAGATACCCCAGACACAGCAGCACCAAGGGGAACAGCACCCCATCCACCACCCGCTCGCCAAACCAGATCGAGCTGTCATCGGTGACGGCCATCGCGCGGCGCAACGCTGCGACCAGGCCCCAGGCGGCGGCAACGCAGACACACAGCGCCAGCAACTCGAGCAGCACCGTGGCTTGCATGAATGTGTTGAGCCAGCCGGCGAAGTCGTCAATCGGCTGCGGGGACGGGAGGGATTTGAGATTAGCCATCAATCACACCAATGAAATTGCGACAAATGCTTGACGGACCCGATTTCAGGTAAGGTTTGCGCATGCACATACAAGACAAACTCGGGTCGCTGCTCAATCAGCTTAACACGGTGATTGTGGGTAAACCCGACCAGATCCGCGACTGCGTGGCCTGCCTGTTGGCCGGTGGTCACCTGCTGATTGAGGATGTGCCGGGGGTAGGCAAAACCACTCTGGCGCACGCGCTCTCGCGCACCTTGGGGCTGCAGTTTTCGCGGGTGCAATTCACCTCCGACCTGATGCCCGGAGACCTGAGCGGCGTGGCCGTCTACGAGCGCGCCAAGGAGGCCTTCGTGTTCCACCCGGGCCCCTTGTTTGCGCAGGTGTTGCTGGCCGATGAAATCAACCGCGCCAGCCCCAAGACGCAAAGCGCCTTGCTCGAGGCGATGGAAGAGAAACAGGTCACCATCGAGGGCGAGACCCGCGCCCTGCCCCGCCCTTTTTTCGTGATTGCCACGCAGAACCCGCTGGACCAGCTGGGCACCTACCCCCTGCCCGAGTCGCAGCTGGACCGCTTTTTGATGCGTATTTCGCTGGGCTACCCCGACCGCGCGGCCGAGCGGGCACTGCTCGAAGGCGACGACCGCCGAGCGCTGCTCGAACAATTGCCCAGCCTGCTGCAACCCGAGGAATTGGAGCAGCTGCAAGCGGCGGTACTGGCGGTGCACACCGCGCCCGCCCTGCTGGACTATGTGCAAGACCTCATCAGCGCCACCCGCAACGGACGCTGGTTTGTGCAGGGCCTCTCGCCGCGCGCCGGCATCGCGCTGCTACGCGCTGCCAAGGCGCAGGCGCTTATCAGCGGGCGCGACTATGTGGCCCCCGACGATGTGCAGGCCGTGCTGCCGCAAACCATTGCCCACCGCCTGCAGACGCTGGCCGATGCGGGACGCGGCGCTGCCGAGCAGGTGCGTGCGATGCTGCGCGCCGTGCCCCTGCCCTGATGGCCGGCCCGGGCTGGAACCCGCTCGCTGCGGCGCACCGGTGTTTTCAGGCGTGGTTTGAATCCCGCCTGCCGCGCCATGACAGCTGCACCCTGACACAGCGCAATGTCTACATCCTGCCCACCGCCCCGGGCTGGATGCTGGCGCTGACCCTGCTGGTGCTGCTGGTTTCCAGCATCAACTACCAGCTCAACCTGGGTTACCTGCTCACCTTCATGCTGGCTGGTGCGGCGCTGGTGGGAATGCATGTGTGCCACGGCAACCTGCGCGGACTCACTATGCATTTAATAGCGCCTAGCGCAACATTCGCGGGGGCTAGCGTGCCATTAGATATAAAAATCAGCAACCCCGGCCCACGCAGCCGCTGCGGCCTCGCGCTGGCGGTGCTTCGCAGCGGGCAGTGGGTCTGGACGGACGTGGGGCCGCAAGGCAGCGCGCAGGTGCAGGTCCGGTTTCAGGCCACCACGCGGGGCTGGCACGCCATTCCCGCACTGACTGCCGAGACCCGATTTCCGCTGGGCACGTTCAGGGTCTGGACGGTGTGGCATCCGGCGTCCAAGGTGCTTGTTTACCCCACCCCCGAGCCGTCGCCGCCACCCCTGCCCCCTGGCGAGCCCGGCGCCAGCGGGCAACACCCGGCGCAGCGGCACAGCAGCGGCGAGCTCGACGGCCTTCGGGCCTACCGCCGGGGCGACCCGCGCAAGCAGATCGTCTGGAAGAAGGCGGCCAAGAGCGACGCGCTGGTGAGCCGCGACACCGAAGAGGCGCAGCCCCTGGACCTGTGGTTAGACCTTGCTCCTACCCTCCAGACCGTTCGCAGCCGCCAGGGCCCTCTGGGTGCTGCGGTCCGCGAATTGGCCCTCTCGCGACTGTGCGCATGGGTGTTGCAGGCAGAGAGCCGCGGCCTGCGCTACGGCCTTCGTCTGGGCGGGCAGGTTCTTCCCCCGGACAGCGGCCCGGCCCACCAGCAGCGGTGTCTGCAGGCGCTGGCACTGGCCTGAACCCCGACCCTGAACCCCGACCCTCAACCCCTATTGGCCCGCACTATGCTGCAACGCCTTCGCACCCTTCCCCGCGACACGCGCGACACCCTGTTCCTGCTGCTGGTGATTGCCTGGGTGGTGGTGCCGCAAATCGAGCGACTGCCCTGGTGGTGCAGCCTCATCGTCGTCGGTGTTCTGGTGTGGCGGGGGTTGCTGGCCTGGGGCGGCAGGCCGCTGCCATCGCGCTGGTGGCTGCTGGGCCTTTTGGTGCTGGCGATGGCAGGCACCTGGACCAGCTACCAAACCCTTTTCGGGCGGGATGCGGGCGTGACCTTCATGGTGGTGCTGCTGGCGCTCAAGACGCTGGAACTGCGGGCGCAGCGCGATGCATTTGTCATTTTCTTTCTGGGCTTTTTTGCGATGCTCAGTAACTTCTTTTTCTCGCAAAGCCTGCCCACGGCCGCCGCCATGGTGCTGGCTTTGTGGGGGCTGCTCACTGCGCTGGTCAATAGCCACATGCCGGTGGGCCGCCCGCCACTCATCAGGGCGGCCCGCACTGCGGGTTGGATGATGCTGGCCGGCGCGCCCATCATGGTGGCGCTGTTTTTGCTTTTTCCGCGCATGGCGCCGCTGTGGAGCATGCCCGGCGACGCCATGAGCGGGCGCAGCGGCCTCTCGGGGCAGATGCAGGTGGGCACCATCGCCAGCCTCGCGCTCGACGACAGCGTGGCCATGCGCATCCGGTTTGACGGCGCACCGCCCGCGCAGGACCAGATGTACTTCCGCGGGCCGGTGTTCTCCAGTTTTGACGGTCGGGAGTGGCGGCCTCTGCGTTCGGCCTTTCCGGCGCGGGTGCAGCTGCAGGCCGGCCTTCAGGTGCGCGGCGCGCCGGTGGACTACCAGGTAACGCTGGCCGCCAACAACCGGCCCTGGCTGATGGTGCTGGACGCCACCCCTCAGGCACCCGACATCCGCGGCTACACCGCGCGGATGGGCCCCGACCTGCAATGGCAGACCGACCAACCCATGACCGATCTGGTGCGCTACCGCGCCAGCAGTTTTGCTGATTTCAGCCACGGCCCCTTGCAGCCGGTGGTGGGCCTGCAGGACTTTGTGGACCTGCCGCCGGGATTTAACCCGCGCACCTTGCAACTCGCCGCCGACTTGCGCCGCACCCCCGCGCTGGCCAACGCCGGAGCGCAGGCCTTGGTAGACGCGGTGCTCGAGAAGCTGCGCACCGGCGGCTACGAATACACGCTGGAGCCCGGCGTTTTTGGCACCCACACCGCCGACGAGTTCTGGTTCGACCGCAAGCTCGGCTTTTGCGAGCACATCGCGTCGAGCTTTGTGCTGCTGATGCGCGCGCTCGATGTGCCGGCACGCGTGGTCACCGGCTATCAGGGCGGGCAAGTCAATAGCGTGGATGGGTTGTGGACGGTGCGCCAGAGCGACGCCCATGCATGGACCGAAGTCTGGATGCCCTCGCGCGGCTGGGTGCGGGTGGATCCCACTGCGGCGGTGGCACCGGCGCGCGTTGGCACCATCCGGCGGCTACAACGGCAGCCCGATGTATTCACCCAGGCGCTCAACACGGTGAGTCCGGGCTTTACCGTGAGCCTGCGCGCGCTGTGGGAGGCCACCAACAACCGCTGGAACCAGTGGGTGCTGAACTACAGCCAGGCCAAGCAGATGGACCTGCTGCGCCAGCTCGGCGTCCAGTCCCCCAGCTGGCAGGACTTGAGCACGGCGTTGATCGGTCTCATCGTGGGCGCCAGCCTCTTGGGCGCTGCATGGAGCTGGTGGAACCGCCAAGCGCACGATCCGTGGCTGCGCCTGCTGCACACCGCTGGGCTCAGGCTGCGGGCTGCAGGACTGGATGTGCCGCCGGACAGCACGCCAAGGGCCATGGCCGGACTGCTGCAAGCGCATGGCAAGGCCACAGCCGAGGCGGTGGATTGGTTGCTGCGGCTGGAGGCTGGGCGTTACGCGCGCCCAGGGCCGGACAAAACCACTTTGCGCCGCCTCCAGGGCGAGCTTCGGCGGCTGCGCTGGTTCGCGGCCTGAGTACGCCAGGCCCGAAATAGCAAGGGCCTAGGACCGTGGTGCTTCGGCGGGGGCTACCAAGGGCGGCTCCTCTACCGGTGCGTCTTCTGCCTGGTCTGAGAGAAAGGCCTTGAGCCAGGCGTCGAACTTCTGCAGGCCCAGCTGCACCATTGCGCCGTCCATGGTCTTGCCGCTGACCTTGAGCACGCCGGCGCCGTAATCAAAAGACGCCTGCACCCCATCGGGCAACTCGCGGACAAGACCAGTGGACAGGGCGTATTCCCGCTGATCGGGCGGCATGAGCCGTCCTTTGGCGGTGATGTTTCCGCTGGACGAGAGCTGCGTGGCGAGCAACACATCGTCACCCGGCGAGGGCGCCAGCGTAAGCAGCAGATCGCCTTCCAGACTGCCTTCCATGCCGCCGCCCTTCAGGATGGGGATGCCCGCACTCAAGCCCGACAGCAGCAGCTTCTTTACAGCCGCGCGTAATTGCTGCTGTTCACCCAGTGTGGCGTTACGCATGGCGCAGGTCTCGCCCACTATTCTGCTGATCGCCACCAAGCTGGCAGTGTGCAAGCCCTTGATTTCGGCCACCAGCGCCAGGTCGTTCAGGCTCCGGCCCTGAAATTGCAGGCTTCTCACCGACTGGGTGAACTTGGAGTCCAGCCGGTCATAACTCTGACTGGTGTGGCTGCTCAAGCGCAGTCCCTGCAGGGCCACGGTTTCGGTGCTGAGGCTCTCCAGACCGAGCGTCACTGCCCCCATCCCAAGCGCGCGGTCTGTCAGGTCCAGGTGCAGGCTGATTTGCTTGGCCTCTAAGGCACGGCCATTGCCGCGCGCCACCATGCGGTCAAACACCCAGTCAAACCGCAAGGCCCGGCCGCTGATTTCGAGGTGCCCTTGGGACGGCGCGACCTGCAAGCTCTCACCGCGGGCCAGCAGGCCCAACTCGGGCAGTTGCATGTCGCTCACCAGGGTGCCGGCGAAGCTCACATGCCCCTGACCACTCAGCTTGCCGCCGCGCAGCATCTCCTGCCACGGGGCGCCAGGCGCTCCAGCAGGCGCGGCACTCCACTCAAAGCGCGTCAGGCCCCGCAGGCCGGGCACATGCGACGCCGCATAGTCCACCCGCACCACCACGGGGTCTGCCGCGTCTTCGCTGCATTGATTGAGCCACTCAACGTCCATCGCCCCGCGCGAAGAAAACCAGCCCTCCTGGTGCGCCAGATTGCGAATGCGCAGCGCCCCGTCAGCATGGGCCGCCGCCAACGACTGCAGCTCAGCCGCCAGCGTGCGCGCGCTGTACCAGGGCAGCGCGAGACCCGCTAAGGCCCCTAGCACCACCAGCGCCAACAGCAAAGCCCCCATGCCGGCCAGCATCCGTGGCCCTTTGGGTTGGGCCGAGCGGCTTGGGTGGGGACCGAGCGCCTCAGATGGCGGCTCGCGCTGGGTGGTGTCGGAAGTGGAATCGGAGTTCATGAGGAGTTGGCGGGGGCTGGAGAAATGCGGCGCCGAACAAATAATATCCGCCGAGGTTCAGAGGGGCGCATGTGAAAGGGAAAGCGGATTTACAGGCCAGGCCAGGCCACATTTGCAGACCGGGCCGCACATATCATTACGATATAATTTAGCCATGCACGTCATATCGCTCAAGATGCTTCGTAACTTCTGGCTAAGGCACCCGGCGGCGGAGTCAGCCTTGCGCCAATGGCACACCATTGTCGAACACACTGACTTCCAAGGTTTTGATCACATCAAACAGTTTTTCAACGCGGCGGACTATGTACCGCCCTATGTGGTTTTCGATGGGGCGGGTAACAACTATCGCGTGGTTGTCGTAGTCCATTACAGGGGAAAGCGCATTTACGTCCGCGAAGTAATGACGCACGCCGAGTACGACAAATGGTGCAAGCGTTACAGGAAAGGAATGAAATAGCATACAAACCGTTCAAACGAATTTCGATTTAGGCGCCATTCAG
>NZ_CAMCVG010000079.1 GCF_945881795.1 Rhodoferax sp. OV413 | reverse complement strand
GGGGGTGCGATTCACCAACTTCCCACCGCCTGACCTGTCGCTCACTCACGCCGAGATGTTTGGCAATTGCCGCTTGCGAATGATGTTGACGAGCTGCTGCGAGGTATTCCAACGCGGCAGCATCATTAAGGGTGCTTAGTGGGATGTTCATAGGGTAATCATACCGGACAAAATGTCCGGTAACCATCCCCCAGATAAATAACCAGTAATCGAACGGTCTGTCATACAAAGGCCACGTCCAGAAACGCCAGCGAAAAGACTCCGCAGACGCCAATTCACGACTTGACATTTCGCTTCTCATGTTGTCACTTGAATTGAGTGCAACAACAGCTACAGGCTCAAAGGGAAAAGCTGATGCAACAATTTGCCACGATCAAGGTGCGGTTGCTCAATGAGCCAAGCAAGAAACTGAAGAAGTGACTCGGTAGCCTTCACCAGTGGTCTTCAAATTTGAGCGTTTAAGGATTGCCGCGGATACCGAATAGCTCGCATCTGCCGAAAAGTGCCTTGCTACCGCATACCTCAAGAACCAAATTGGGCAAATCGTCCTAGTCGACTGTTCGCGAAGTTAACCATTTTTAACCACATATCATGTAGTTAAAAAATTAAACAGTTTAGGTGCACCAGATGCAGCAGCCGCCTAAAGTGATGGTCGATGGTGTTGTGCTCATACGATGCTCCTGGATGGTGGGGGTGAGAACGCAAGAAGGCAATTGGCGGGACTAGGTTGCAAGCCCGTCAGCGCCATCTTATGCAATGCGGCGGGCGAAGCTGCGCGCAAGGCAGAAGGCCCTCCGGACCGCTGCTCCGGATTTGACACCCGGGGGGACCGTCGCTACATTAATAACCAACCAGTCATTAATTTTTATGTCCCCGCACCCCGAGATTGTCGACGCCCCATGCGCAGTGCGTGCCAAACGCGAGCGCCGCAAAGACGCCCGCCCTGGTGAATTGCTGAGCGCTGCCATGGAGTTGTTTGTCGAAAAAGGTTTTGCCGCCACACGCGCCGAAGAGGTGGCTACGCGGGCCGGCGTCTCCAAGGGAACACTGTTTCTGTATTTCAGCAGCAAAGAAGAACTCTTCAAGGCTGTTGTCAGGGAGAACATCTCCGGCCGCTTTGCACAATGGAGCGCCGAGATGGATTCCTTTTCGGGCAGCAGCGCCGAACTCCTGCGCTGCTGCATGCTGGCCTGGTGGGATCGCGTTGGCTCGACCAAAGCAGCCGGCATTTCAAAACTGATGATGAGCGAAGCAGGCAACTTCCCGGAACTTGCCGACTTTTACCGAAATGAAGTAGTAAAACCCGGCAACGCATTGATTCGCCGGGTGCTCCAGCGCGGCATGGACTCCGGCGAGTTCCGGCCGGTGGATTTGGAGTACGGCGTGTATTTGGTGCTGGCGCCCATGATGTTCCTGACGACGTGGCGGCACTCGCTGGGACACTTCGTTGCGCCCCAGACCGAGTTGGATCCGCTGGCTTACTTCAATACCCACATCGACAACCTGTTGCTGGGCCTGTGCAACCAGGCGCCCCTGCGCCAATCCGAAACACCCTGACCGGAACACCCTAACGCCATGAAACTCTGGATGAAATGGACCTCTGCAGCGCTCGGCCTGGCCATTGTGGCGGGCGTCGGACTGCGCCTGGCTGCGACCAACCAGGCCAAAAAAGCCGCCCTCGAAAGCCAGCAGGCCGCACTGCGTGTGCCGGTGAGCCTCGAACTGAACGCGGCCGATGTGGTGAGTGCGCGCACCGTGGAACTGCAACGCACTTTGCCGGTGTCCGGCCCCATCAAGGCGGTGAGTTCGGCGTTTGTCAAAGCCAGGGTTGCCGGAGAGCTGCAGGGCTTGACTGTGCGCGAAGGCGACATGGTCAAAGCCGGCCAGCTGTTGGCGCGGGTAGACACCACCGAATACCAGGCCCGCACGCGGCAGGCGCAGCAGCAGGCCGAATCTGCCAAGGCCCAGGTCGACATTGCGCGGCGCAGTTTTGATAACAACCGCAAGCTGGTCGACCAGGGCTTCATCTCGCAGACCGCGCTGGAATCATCTAGCGCCTCGCTGGCAGCGGCAGAGGCGTCCTACCGGGCGGCCTTGGCGGGTGTTGATGTGGCTGCCAAGTCGCTGGAGGACACGGTTTTGCGCGCGCCCATCAGCGGGCAGGTGTCGCAGCGGCTGACCCAGCCCGGTGAGCGGGTGTCTGTCGACGCGCGGGTGCTGGAAATCGTCGACCTGAGCCGCCTCGAGGTGGAGGCCAGCATGGCAGCGGCCGACTCATTGGGCGTCAAAACCGGTCAGACGGCGCGCCTTTCGGTAGAGGGATCTGCGCAGGTGCTCATTTCCCGGGTCGCCCGCATCAACCCCACTGCCGTGGCCGGCAGCCGTTCGGTGCTGGTCTACCTGAGTGTGAGTAACCCCGAAGGACTACGGCAGGGCTTGTTTGCCCAGGGCGCATTGGCCGTGGGTGAAACGCGTGCCCTGGCCCTGCCGGTGAGCGCGGTTCGCGCCGACAAGCCCCAGCCCTATGTGCAGTGGCTGCAAGACGGCCGAGTAGCCCACCAGACGGTGGAGCTCGGTGAGCGCGGTGAGGTGAACGGTGTGGCCATGGTCGCTGTCCAAGGCATTGCCGAAGGCGCACCGGTATTGTCTGGGGCGGTAGGTGCCTTGCGCGCCGGCACCGCTGTGAAAACCTCCGCAGGTAGCAACTGATGTGGTTCACCCGCGTAAGCCTTCAGAACCCGGTTTTTGCCACCATGGTCATGCTGGCCCTGGTGGTGCTGGGCCTGTTTTCGCTACAGCGCCTGCAGGTTGATCAGTTTCCCAACATCGACTTCCCCGTCGTGGTGGTAGTTACCGACTACCCCGGCGCGTCGCCCGAGATCGTGGAGAGCGAAGTCTCGAAAAAGATCGAAGAAGGCGTTAACTCGATTGCCGGCATCAACGCGCTGACCTCACGCAATTACGAAGGCCAGAGCGTAGTGGTGATTGAGTTCGGCCTGCACATCGACGGACGCAAGGCAGCGGAAGACGTGCGCGAGAAGGTGGCCGCCGTGAAACCGCTGCTGCGCACCGAAGTGAAAGAGCCGCGGGTGCTGCGATTTGACCCGTCAGCACGGGCCATTTGGTCGGTGGCAGTGCTACCCGACAACGGCGCTGGCGCCAAAGCCAGGAGCGCAGTGGAACTCACCAACTGGGCGGAGCAGACATTCAAGAAGCGGCTCGAGAATGTCCGCGGCGTGGGTTCGGTGACGCTGGTGGGCGGTACCAAGCGCGAGATCAACCTCTACCTCAATCCGCAGGCGATGGAGGCGTTCGGCATCACACCGGACCAGGTCACCAGCGCGGTCGCGGCCGAAAACCAGGATCTACCGCTGGGCACCATCCACTCGCTCCAGCAGGAGCGGGTGATTCAGATTCAGGCCCGCATGCAGCGCCCCGAGGACTTCGGCCGCATCATCGTGGCCCGCAAGAACGGCACGCCGGTGCGCCTGGACCAGGTGGCCCGTGTGGACGACGGGGCGCAGGAGATTGAAACCCTGGCGCTTTACAACGGCCAGCGCACCCTGCTGCTCAATGTTCAAAAGTCTCAGGACGAAAACACAATTGCCGTGGTCGATGGCCTGGTGAGGGCCATGACGGACATGCAAAAGCTCCTGCCCGCCGGCGTTCGGCTGGAGCCGATTACCGATGGCTCTCGGCAGATTCGCGTGTCGGTGGACAACGTGCGCCGCACGCTGATAGAGGGCGCCGTACTCACCGTGCTGATCGTCTTCCTTTTCCTGAACTCCTGGCGCTCCACCGTCATCACCGGCTTGACCCTGCCGATTGCGCTGATCGGCACCTTTTTGTTCATGAACATCTTCGGCTTCACGGTCAACATGATCACGCTGATGGCGCTGTCCTTGTGTGTGGGCCTGCTGATTGATGATGCGATCGTGGTGCGGGAGAACATCGTGCGCCATGTGCAAAGGGGCAAAAACGCCTACCCGGCCTCGCTCGAAGGCACGCAGGAAATCGGACTGGCTGTGCTGGCGACCACGCTGTCCATCGTGGCGGTATTCCTGCCGATTGGCTTTATGGGCGGCATCATCGGCAAGTTTTTCCATGAGTTCGGCATCACCATCGTGGCGGCGGTGCTGATTTCGATGTTTGTGAGCTTCACGCTCGACCCCATGCTCTCCAGCGTCTGGCACGACCCCAGCATTGAGAGCCAAGGCAAACGCCACGCGCCACGCAGCCTGTACGACAAAACCATCGGCCGTATTACCGGCTGGTTCGACCGTGGCACCGAGGCGCTGGCAGAGGGCTACCAGAGCATCCTGCGCTGGGCCCTGGCCCACAAGCTGGCCACGGTGTTGGCCGCGCTCGGCATTTTTGTGGCGAGCATTGTGATGGTGCCGCTCCTGGGCACCGAATTTGTACCCAAGGCCGATTACTCCGAGACCACACTCACCTTCAACACGCCGGTGGGCTCCTCACTTGAGGTGACCGAGGCGCGGGCACGGCAGGTGGAGGCTGTGATCCGCGAGTTTCCTGAGGTGCGCTACACGCTGACCACCATCAACACTGGCAACGCGCAAGGAAAAATTTACGCCAGCATTTACATCCGTCTGGTCGACCGCAAGTCGCGCAGCCTGAGCGTGGACCAGATGTCGGTCCAGCTGCGTCAGCGGCTGCGCAATGTGGCAGGCATCACCGTGACGCACGTGGGCCTGCTGGACTCGGTAGGTGGGCAAAAGCAAATTCTTTTTTCGATTCAGGGCGCGGATATCCCTGAACTCGAACGCCTGACCGCCCGGGCCATCAACCGCTTGCGCGATGTGCCGGGCCTGGTAGACCTGGATTCCAGCGTCAAGCCCAATAAGCCGACTCTGAATGTAGAAGTTCGACGCGATGCGGCCTCCGACCTCGGGCTGAACGTGGCCCAGATTGGAAGCGCACTGCGCACCCTGATTGCCGGCAAGACCGTGGGCACCTGGCGCGCCCCGGATGACCAGACCTACGATGTGAATGTGCGTCTGGCGCCCGAAGCGCGTAACGCGACCGAGGACTTGCAGCGTCTGCCCTTCGCCGTAGGTGCCAACGCAGACGGCAGCACCCGCGTCGTGCGGCTCAATCAGGTGGCCCATGTCACCGAATCCACCGGCCCCAACCAGATCAACCGCCGCGACCTGACGCGCGAAGTCTCCATCAGCGCCAATGTATCGGGCCGATCGGCGGGCGAGGTTTCGGCCGACATCCGGGCCGTGATGGACAGCCTCAATCTGCCGCCGGGCTACAGCTACAAGTTCAGCGGCTCCACCAAAGACATGGCCGAGGCCTTCAGCTACGCCATCTCGGCGCTGGTGCTGGCTGTAGTGTTCATCTACATGATTCTGGCGAGTCAGTTCAAGAGCTTTCTGCAGCCGCTCGCGCTGATGACTGCGTTGCCCCTCACGCTGATCGGCGTGGTGCTGGCACTGATGATGTTCAACTCGACGCTCTCGATGTTTTCGGTCATCGGGGTCATCATGCTCATGGGGCTGGTCACCAAAAATGCGATTCTGCTGGTGGACTTTGCCATCCGCTCCCGCGAAGACACCGTGGCACCGGACGGGCGCACCGTGCCCGGCCTGCCTCGCGCAGAGGCCTTGCTTTTGGCGGCCCGCGTGCGGCTGCGGCCGATTCTGATGACGACCCTGGCCATGATTTTCGGCATGGTGCCGCTGGCCTTTGCCTTGACCGAGGGATCCGAAGTGCGCGCCCCCATGGGCCAGGCGGTGATTGGTGGGGTCATCACCTCCTCGCTGCTTACGCTGGTTGTGGTGCCGGTGGTGTATTGCTACATGGACGATCTGGCCCAATGGGCTCAGCGCATGTGGCATAAATCAGCAACCACCGGCCGGTAAAATTTTGGGCAACCGAGTAACTTGAACAAAGGAAACCCTGCCATGCACATGCACCAAGCCCGCTTCAACATGATTGAGCAACAAATCCGCCCCTGGAATGTGCTCGACCTTCAGGTGCTGGACCTGCTGGGCCACATGCAACGCGACGCGTTTGTGCCGCCGGCTCACAAGAGTCTGGCATTTGCTGATATCGAGATTCCCCTGCCGGCCGGCCAGTGCATGCTGGCGCCGCGCCTGGAGGCCCGCCTTTTGCAAGACCTGGCAGTGCAGCCGCACGAGTCGGTGCTCGAAATCGGCGCGGGTTCCGGTTATATGGCGGCTCTGCTGGCCCACCGTGCCCGCCACGTGCTGACGCTGGACATCGAGCCGGAGCTGGCCGATATGGCCCGCGGCAACATCACCCGCGCCGGCCTTGGCAACGTGACTGTGCGCCACGCCGACGGCTCGCGTCTGAGCGCGTCGGAGGACAGCTTTGATGTCATTTTGCTCAGTGGATCTGTCGGCCTCGTCCCGCAAGACCTGCTGCAGCACCTGAATGTCGGTGGCCGTCTGGCGGCTATCGTAGGCGACGAGCCGGTCATGCAATGCACCATCGTCACCCGCACAAGCGCAAGCGACTTCCGCACCTCGGCCACCTGGGAAACCGTGGTGCAGCGCCTGCAGGGCTTTGCAGAGCCCGAGCGCTTCCAATTCTGATTTCTCCCACTGAAAGCCCCTCATGCACCGCCAATCCTCCCCACTTCTGCGCTTGTTGCCGCTTGCACTGGCCTTGGCCGGTGCGTTTTCCGCCTCCGGCGCAGCAGCACAGAGCCTGCAGGACCTCTACACAGCGGCGCGCGGCTTTGATGCGAGCTACCAGTCAGCCAAGAGCCAGTTTGACGCCACCGTGGCCAAAGCCGAGCAGGCCCGGGCCTTGCTGCTGCCCACAGCCAACCTGGCTCTGGGCGCCAGCAACACCAGCCAGGACATCACCAGCGGAGCCACTAATCGCAATTTCAGCTTTGACAGCCAAAACGTCACGGTTAGCGCCTCCCATCCGCTCTACCGCCCGGTCAACAAGGCCGGCTACGAGCAGGGCATGAAGCAATTTGAACTCGCCCGGGCCCAGCTGCTCGCAGCCGAACAAGACCTGATCGTCAAGGTGGGGCAGGCCTACTTTGATGTGCTGGCGTCCGCCGACAGCCTGGCATTTGTCAAAGCCCAGAAAACTGCGGTGGCCGAGCAGCTGGCTTCCGCCAAACGCAACTTCGAAGTCGGCACTTCGACTATCACTGACACGCGCGAGGCGCAAGCCCGATTCGACCTGGTGGTGGCCCAGGAGTTGGCAGCTGAAAACGACCTGCGGGTCAAGAACATTGCACTGAACCAGCTGGTGGGCTTGCCCAACGCAGTGCCTAAGTCACTGGCAGTGCCGGTCGTGCTCGCCCCACTGACACCGGCCGACCCCGAAAGCTGGGTACAGCAGTCGGCAAGCCTTCACCCCGCATTGGTGCAACTGCAAATTGCGTTGGATGTTGCCAAGCTGGAAACCGAAAAAGCCGAAGCCGCGAACAAGCCGACCGTGGACCTCACAGGCAGCTACACCTTAGGCAACAGCCAGCGCGGCACCTCCACCGGACCCACCAGCTCCGACACCCGCAGCAACGTGGCAGTCGTGGGCGTGAGTTTTAACTACCCGTTGTTCAACGGCTACTCCGTCCAAAACCGCATCAAGGAGACATTGGCGCTCGAAGACAAAGCCCGCACCGACCTCGAAGCCAGCCGCCGCACCATTGCGCAAGGTGTGCGCACCGCGTTTTTCGGGGTGCTGAGTGGTCAGGCCCAGGTCAAGGCCTTCGAGGCGGCCGAGGAGTCCAGCCAAAGCGCCTTGGACGCCAACAAATTGGGCTATCAGGTGGGCGTGCGCATCAACATCGATGTGCTCAACAGCCAAAGCCAGCTCTACGACACCAAGGCCAAGCTGGCCAAGGCGCGCTATGACGTACTGCTAGGCGGGTTGAAGCTGAAGCAGGCGGCAGGAATTCTCAAGGCTGAAGACCTGGCCCCGGTTAACAGCCAGCTGGCGAACTGATTCAGCCCCGCTGGAGCAATGCGGCCACTTCGGTGGCCGTTTTCATGGCAGCGCCCCGGTGGGCAGCGCCCAGCCCCAAGGCGGCGTCGTGCATGAGCTGCAGGCTGGCGGGCTGGCTGAGCGTCGCCAATGCGCGTGTCCATGCATCGGCCATGTCTGCGCAGGAAACTGCTGCTCCTGCCCCACAGGCCAGTGCGGAGGCCTCGGTAAAGTTAAATACATGCGGCCCCATAAACACTGGCACGCCGCAGGCTGCGGCCTCAATCAGATTCTGCCCCCCCAGCGGCGCAAAGCTTCCGCCCAGCAGCGCCACATCGGCCATACCGAAATACAGCGCCATCTCGCCCACCGAGTCGCCCAGCCATACGTCTGCCGCCTCCGGCGCGCCCGCCCACCGACTGCGCCGGCTCACCGACAGGCCGACACTGCGCAATAAGGATTCCACCTCGTCAAAGCGCTGCGGGTGGCGCGGCACCACCAGTAGCTGCACCGCGTCTGTCCCGGGAGTACTTTTTGCTATAGTTTTAAGAGCTATGCGCGCAGTATCCACGGGCATAAATGCCATTTTTCGCTTCAAAATATCGGCCAGCATCTGCTCCTCACCCTCACGGGAGCTGGCAAACATCAGCACCGGGCGGCCGGCGGCCGCGCGCCAGGCACGCCCTTGTGCGAGCAAACCGGCGTCGGGCGCTGCGTCAAACTTGAAATTTCCCACCACGCCCCGCACCGGCGCGCCCATCGCACGCAGGCGCAGCGCATCAGCCTCGCTCTGTGCCCACACAGCGCGCAGGCCCGCATAGGCGGGCGCGGCCAGCCATCGCAGGCGCCGTGACTGGCGCCAGGTTTTATCGCTCATGCGCGCGTTCACCAGGCACAAGGGAAGCCCCGCCCGCGCACAGCCGGCCACCAGGTTGGGCCACACCTCGGTTTCCATGAGCAAACCCACGTCCGGCTTGAACTGCGCCAAAAACTGCGCTACCGCAGCCGGCGTATCCCAAGGCTGCCACACCTGCACATCGCCCGGCAGCAGCAGAGCCCGGCCGGCCGCGTGCCCGGTGGCTGTGCCATGGGTGAGCACCAGCCGCATCCCCGGCACGCGGCTGCGCAGGCGCTCGAGCAGAACGCCGGCGGCAAGGGTTTCGCCCAGCGACACGGCATGCAGCCACACCACCGGTGCATCTGCCGCCGCCCCGCGCCGCCATGCCGCAAAGTCGTAGTGGCCGAAGCGCTGATCCATCCGCTCGGCATAGAGCGGCTCGGCCCGCGCGCGGCGCGCCAGCTTGCGGCGCAGCAAGGGTTGCGCGGCGCGCATCAACAGGGAATAGAGCCACAGCATCATGGGAAATTCAGTGCCCTACCTCGGGCGAGTGGCTGGACACACATTGGTTCATGACCGGAGTGGCCAGTCCCTCCCAGGCAGCCCACACCGCCTCAACATCCGGATAGGGCGCTGCAAACACGCTGCATTGGCGCGCGGGATGACCCCGCGCATCCAGCGCTGCCGGCCCGGTGCGCCAAGCGGTGTCGAAGTTGTAAATTTGCACATGGGACAAGTCCAGCGCCACCGCGATATGGCTGACCCCGCTGTCCACACCCACCACCCCGGCGCACCCGGCCAGGGTGTCGGTCAATACGTCAAGGCCCACCGCGGGCAACACCCAGGCGCCTTCTAGCGCTGCGGCTATGGCCTGGCTGGTGGCCAATTCGCGAGGGCCGGCGTGCGGCAAGGCCACGCCAAAGCCGGCCCGCTGCAGGCGCTGCGCCAGCGCAATCCAGTTCGCAAGAGGCCATTCTTTATCGGCTCGCGAGGTGCCGTGCACCAATGCGACCCAGGACCGCCTTGGCACGAATGGATTGTCAGCACGACCCTGGTGCGGGGGCAGTGGCGGCGTGACTCCCTCGCCACGCCCCACCAGACCAAAGCGCAAGGAGTGAGACGGCGTGTACCCCAGCGCACCCGCACACAGCAATCGCCCGCGCTGCACCGCGTGCACATGCGGCTCCAGCCGGATGGCAGTGTCGGCCACCCAGCGCGTGGGCGCCTCATAGCCCGAGCCTTCCGTCTGGTTGGCCATGGCGATGCGGCGCCCCCCGGGTGTTGTGCGGGCCAGCCACGCCACCAAGGCAGACTTGCTCAGGCCCTGCAGGTCAATCACTGCGTCATACGACTGCGTCTGCAGATCGGCCTTGAAACTGCGCCACGCTGCGCGGGTAGCGGCGGCAAAGGGCTTTTTGCTCCAAGCGCGCAGGTCACAAGGAATGACCCGCGCAAC
>NZ_CAMCVG010000078.1 GCF_945881795.1 Rhodoferax sp. OV413 | reverse complement strand
TCAGCAATGGTTATTACCTGCCCAGGTTTGTCCGGTTCGAGGCGGCAGACCGGCCCGGCCTGAGCTGGAATTGGGCCGCTGCATTCAATACCCTGAACTGGCTGATGTTCCGCCAGCTCTGGCAGGCGGCGCTGGCCTATAGCGGCAGCATTGTGGCCGCAGCGCTTTTGGGGCTGGGCATAGGCAAACTAGTGTTCCAGTTTTCCGACGGCTTGCAGTGGGGCCTGCTGGCGGCCATCGTGGGGCTGACCGTGGTGGTGCCCGGCTTGAGTGGCAACGCTTTGTATTTTTTGGCAACGCGCGACCGGGTGCAAAAAGCGCTGGCCAAGCACCGGTCAGTGGCCGAGGCCTGCATTGATCTCCATGAGAAATCCAGCACCCGCAGGGGGCTCATCATGATTGCGATTGGCAACGCCGTGGCGCTGGGCATTGCGCTGCAGTCCTACGCGATGTTTACCGGCTTTGAGCCTCTTCCCTTTGGCAGCCCGGTTGGCACGCCACCAAGCGCGCCCGCCGCGGACGCAGCGAAGCCCGGCCTCAATGCAACGCCGGCCGCCGGCGAGGGGCGCAATGTTGCCAGCGGAAAAATTGAGTCGGGAGATGCAGCACCTGCTGCCGTACCAGCACCTCCCGCAGGTGCCGCCACCTCCACCGCGCCTGCTACTTCCCCAACCCCTGAAGCGCCAGCAATGTCTGTCGCACCCACGCCAACGCCAACGCCCGCCCCCGCACCTCCGCCCGCGTCGGCTCCCCCAATGTCCGGCAACACGGAAAAGCCTGCCGGGCCAGCCGCCCCCAAGCCGACCGTTTCAAAGCCAGCCGATTCGAAGCCAGCCGATTCCAAGGCGACCACGACCAAACCAGTCGCCGCCGCTCCGGTTCCCATGCCGGTGCCCATGCGCTCAGCGGCGGCTGATGCGGCGGCGCGGGAAGTGGCGGCGGCCATGGGGCAAACTTTGCCCGTGCAGCCCACACCTACCGGAAGTACCTCACCGACCGCAGCTAACGCACCCGCCACACCGACTACACCCGTTACACCATCCTCACCTGCCCCGCGCTCAACGCCAGCTACAGCGGCTCCCGCAGAAAAGGCGCAAGCCAGCCGTTTTGTGGTGAACGTGGGTTTGTTTTCAGACGCCAACGCCGCGCGCAACGCCTTGGTGAAGCTCTCCGATGCCGACATTCCAGTCATCCGCAGAGAGGTGCAAGCCGCCAGCGGCAACCGCACACTCTTACAGGCGGGGCCGTATGACACGGTGGCTGAGGCTGACGCGGCGGCTGCCAAGATGCGCGCCTTGGGCATTGAGGGGCGGGTTGCTACCCTGCCCTAAGGCTGAACAGGGAGAGGCGTTCAGGCGCTCACGGTGCCGTTGAATTGCTCGTGCAGAGCGTCTTGCCAGTGCACGACTTCCTTCTCGCTGACATGCAGGAAGTCCATGCACGCCTTGCCGTGCTGACTCCACTCCCCGTGTTCCTGCACGCCCTCGTGCGACAAAACCAGATGCTCTGCCAATAGTGACATGGCCACCAGCGTGCGCACCTTGGTCGGAATGTTTTCGTCGTGCAACACCGTGAAATCGTGGTGCAGGCGCACGGCATGGGCTACGTCGGGCGAGAGGCGCCAGGTCTTGGCCACGATGGCGCCGACCACCGCATGGTCGGTTCGGTGGTTGGCGTTCTCAAGCTCGATACTGGACCTGTCGGTCTGAACCTGCGCCAGCGCCATCGTCTTTTCGTAGCCCTTGATGCCCTGCATCATCACCGGAATGCCCACGTTGCAAAACAAGCCGCAGGTGTGGGCCACATCGGCATTCACGCCGTACATCTGGCGGGCAAGGTAGCCCATGGCGTCGGCGCGGCGAGAGGATGTTTCCCAGAAGTGCAACAGCAGTGCGGACTTGGATTTGATGGTCGTGCGCAGCAAAAAGCCGGTAAGCACCGACACGCTTTGCGAGATGCCCAATAGCGCCACAGCCTGGGCCACGGTGCCGGCAGGCTGAGCGCGCGCATACATCGGGCTGTTGGCCACCTTGATGAGTGCTGCGGCCATGGCGACATCGCGGGAGGCGATCTTGGCGATGGTGGACGGGTCCGGGTCTTCGCGATTCACCTCAACACGCAAGTCCGACAACAGGGCCGGGCAGGGCTCGATCACGATGTCTTTCAGCGGTCCGGCAACGCGTGCGGTTTCAATTTCGCGGTCAATTTCGGCAATGCGCATGGTCTCTCCTTAGCCCGGGCATTATGCAAAGAGTCATGTGACGGGCACGAGAAACTCCCGGCTGATGTGGGCACCCAGATCGTTCACCCGGTCAAGGAACTGCGTGAGGTAGGCATGCAGCCCGGTGGCCAGGATTTCATCGATGCGGCCGTATTGCAGCTCGGCACGCAGCTTGCCCGCGCGGCGCAGGGTTTCGCTGGTGGGATTGCTGGCCACCAGGGAAAGGTTGTTGACCACTTCATTCAGGCTGGCGTGCAGCGAGCGCGGCATGTCGGATTTAAGGATGAGCAGCTCGGCCACACGCTCGGGCTTGATGACGTCGCGGTATACCTTGCGGTAGACCTCAAAGGCAGAAACGCTGCGCAGTATGGCGCTCCAGTGGTAGAAGTCGTACTCCTGATCCTTCTCGCTGGCGGTGCCAAAAAAATCGCTCTGCAATGCGTGAAACTTCACATCCACCAGCCGCGCTGTGTTGTCGGCCCGCTCCAGAAAGGTGCCCAGGCGCATGAAGTGCAGGGACTCGTCCATCAACATGGTACCCATCGTCACCCCGCGCGAAAGATGCGAGCGGAACTTCACCCATTCAAAAAACTGCGAGGGGTCGCGCTCAAAGTCGCCGGTCCGGATCATGCGCTGCACTTCCAGCCAAGTGGTGTTGTGCGTTTCCCAGACCTCGGTGGTCAGCGCCCCGCGCACGGCGCGGGCGTTCTCGCGAGCCGCACTCAGGCAGGACACGATGGAAGACGGGTTGCTCGCGTCCTTGACCATGAAATCCATCACCTCGCGCGCCACAATCCGGCCGTGCTTCTGCTGGTACGGGTCGATCAACTCGCTGATCGACAGCAGGCCCTGCCAGCCCATCTGCGCCACGGCTTCAGACTGCGGCAGCAGTGAAGTCTGGTAATTCACATCGAGCATGCGTGCGGTGTTTTCGGCCCGCTCGGTGTAGCGGGACATCCAGAACAGGTGGTCTGCAGTTCTTGACAACATACGCTTCCTTAGGCCTCCAGAATCCAGGTGTCTTTGGTTCCGCCGCCCTGGCTGCTGTTGACCACCAGAGAGCCCTCCTTGAGGGCCACACGGGTCAGGCCACCGGGCACCATCTGCACGGTTTTGCCTGAGAGCACGTAGGGGCGAAGGTCAATGTGGCGCGGGGCGATGCCGCTTTCTACAAACGTGGGACAGCTCGAGAGGCTGAGCGTGGGTTGGGCAATGTAGCCGGCCGGATTAGCCACCAGCGCTCTGCGGAAGTCTTCCATCTCGGCTCGGGTGGCAGCGGGCCCCACCAGCATGCCGTAGCCGCCGGCGCCGTGCACCTCTTTCACCACCAAGTCTTGGAGGTGGGCCAGGGTATAGGCTAGGTCGTCCTTGTTGCGGCACATGTAGGTGGGCACGTTGTTCAACACAGGGCTCTCGCCGAGGTAGAACTCAATCATCCGTGGCACGTAGGGGTAGATGGATTTGTCATCGGCAATACCGGTGCCTACCGCGTTGCAGATGCTCACGTTACCCGCGCGGTAGGCATTGATCAAACCGGCGCAGCCCAGGGTGGAGGTAGGCCGGAAGACGGTGGGATCCAGAAAGTCATCGTCCACCCGGCGGTAGATCACGTCCACCCTGCGGGGGCCGCGGGTCGTGCGCATATAGACAAAGTTGTCTTTGACAAACAAGTCCTGCCCCTCGACCAGCTCCACACCCATCTGCTGGGCCAGGAATGCGTGCTCGAAATAGGCGCTGTTGTACATGCCCGGGGTGAGCACCACCACGGTGGGCTCGGCCGTGGTGGCGGGGCTGCTCTGGCGCAGGGTTTCGAGCAGCAAGTCGGGGTAATGGGCCACCGGCGCCACCCGGTGCGCGCTGAACAGGTCGGGGAAGAGCCGCATCATCATCTTGCGGTTTTCGAGCATGTAGCTCACGCCGCTTGGCACCCGCAGGTTGTCTTCGAGCACGTAGTACTCGCCACTGCCCTTGGCGCCGGGCGCCCGCACGATATCGATGCCGGCAATGTGCGAGTAAATCTGATGCGGCACATCGACCCCGACCATCTCGGGGCGGAACTGGGCGTTGCCCTCGATCTGATCCCGCGGCACGATGCCGGCCTTGATGATTTCCTGGCCGTGATAGACGTCGTGAATAAAGCGGTTGAGCGCATGGACCCGCTGCACCAGGCCCCGTTCCAAATCGGCCCATTCGTGGGCGGGAATGATGCGGGGAATAAGGTCAAACGGAATCAGGCGCTCGGTGCCGGAGCCGTCTTCGTCTTTCTCGCCGTACACCGCAAAGGTAATGCCGACGCGGCGGAAGATGAGTTCCGCTTCCTCGCGGCGCTTGGCCATCATGTCGCCGGGCTGGCGCGCCAGCCACTCGTCGTAGATTTTGTAGTGGTCTCTTATCTGGCTCCCCTGGCTGAAAAATTCATAGGGGAGCTGGGTATACATCTCGTCGAATTTCTGCATATCAAAGACCTCTTTGAACACCGTCCATGCAAACTTCGGGCCACAAAGCCTGCGCACCACTATGGCACATCGTGCCGCCCCTCGTTCGCCAGAACGTGACGCCAATAGTGAGGTTCTTCCTGCCGCATGCAGGCCACACCCTCGGGCGCGGCGGAGCGCCAGCGCGCCGCACCACATTGGGGCGAATTCAGCACCTGGATGCCCAGCTCTCGGTAGCGCTGCATGACCGGGGGCGCAGGGTGGCCGTAGCGGTTGCGGTAGCCGGCCTGCACCAGCGCCAGTCGCGGCTGCACCGCCTTCAGAAACTCCGATGTGCTCGAGGTCTTGCTGCCGTGGTGCGGTACCAGCAGCAGGTCGGCGCGCAGCTTGTCGGCCATGTCAGGCGAGCGCAGCAGGCGACGCTCCTGAGGGGCTTCGATATCACCGGTCAACAACGCGGTCTGCCGGCGGTTGCTGACGCGCAGCACGCAGGACAAGGCGTTGGACTTGGGCGGCGGGCTGGCGCTGTAGTCGGCCGCTTCGGGGTGCAGCAGCTCAAAGCGCACGCCGTCCCACTCCCATGCCATGCCCGCCTCGCAGCGGCTGGCGGCGCGCAGCTGCTGAAGCGGGTGCCCGGGCTCGATCGAGCTCAGCAAGCTTGCCTGCGGCTGCATGCCCAGAACGGCGGCGGCCCCACCCACATGGTCGGCATCGCGATGACTGAGCAGCACCATGTCCAGCCGCACATCCAACGCCTTGAGCAGCGGCAGCAGCACACGGTTGCCGGCATCGCTCTCCAGGCTGTAGCGCGGACCGGCGTCAAACAGCAGGGCATGGCCAGCCGTTTGCACCAGCACCGCGTTGCCCTGCCCGATATCGGCCGCCAAAACCTCAAACTCACCCGCAGGCGGCAGCGCCGGGCGCCACAAGAGCGCAGCCAGCACCGGCACCAGCCCCAGCGCGCGCAAGGCCGGGGGAAGCGGCATCACGATCAACACCCCGCCAAGCACCGCCAACACGCCCAGCTCCCAGGGCGGCAGGGGCAAACTTACCGTGGCCCAGGGCCAGGCGGCCAGCCACTCCAGCACCGCATACAGAAGCGTCACCGCGTCGCCCGCCAGCGCCCACAGCGGCGGCCACGCCACTCCCGCCATCGACAGAGGCGTCAGCACCAGCGTGACCCAAGGAATCGCAAAGAGATTGGCCACCAGCCCGACCAGCGACACCTGCCCGAACCACAGCAGCACCAGCGGCGATAGGGCCAGCGTGATGACCCACTGCTCACGCAGCATGCCGCCCAGCCCGCCAAGCACCCTTGCGGCGGATTGCCGGTAACCCGGATTTTTAGCATCAAAAGGGGCTCCAGCCCTCGCGCGCTCTGCGCCAGCAGCTCCTGAATAAATAGCAGAATTAGCGATGAAGAGAATCGTCACCGCCACAAAACTCAACCAGAATCCCGCCTGCAGCAGGGCCCAGGGGTCCCACAAAAGCACCACTACCGCCGCCCATAGCGCCACCCACGGCCAGGGCCAGCGCGCACCCACCAGCCGCAGCGTCACCACTGCGGCCAGCATCAGGCAGGTGCGTTGGGCGGGCACCCCCCAGCCGGCGAACACGGCGTAGCCGGTCGCCAGCATGAGCCCCATAAGCCAGCCGGCGCTGGATGCGGGTACCAGCTCACACAGCCGCACAGAGCGCCGCCACACACGCCCCACCACCGCCGTGGCCAGCCAGGCGAACATGGTGATGTGCATGCCCGAGATGCTGACCAGATGGCTCACGCCGGTGGCACGAAAGACATCCCAATCGCTGCGGTCGATGGCGCGCTGGTCGCCCACCACCAGCGCCGCCATCAGCCCGGCGGCGCGGTCGTCCGGCACCTGCTGGCGAATGCGCTCCCGCACCTCCTGCCGCGCCCGGGCCACCGGCGCGGTCCAGGTCTGGCCCAGGAGTTGCGGCGCCGGCGTGGCGGTGGAACGCACCGTGCCGGTGGCCTGCACGCCCTGCTCCCAGAGATAGAGCTCGTAGTCAAAGCCGTGGGGGTTGACGCTGCCGTGCGGCGCCTTGAGTCGCACCTGCAGGCGCCAGCGCTGGCCGGCGCTCACCTCGGCGGGTGGGCGCTGCGGCTCGGCGGAATCGGTTCGGGCGTTGTAGGTGCTGGTGTACCAGCCCAGATCGATCAGGGCAGGCAGCTGCACCCGCTGCCCGCCATCCAAGGCCTCTTCCACCGCAAAACGTATGCGGATGCCGGACTCGGAGAACTGCGGCATGTCGGCCACCACGCCGGTAAGCAGCAAGTCGCGCCCCTCCAGTGCGGGGCCCAGGGCCTGGCTGACAAAAATCACCGCCCGCAGGCCGGTCAGGCCCCAGGCAAAGGCTGCCGCCGCCACACCCACGGCCAGTTGGTGCCAGCCGTTTACTATTCTTTTGTGAGCAGCCAGCGCATACAGGACGGGCGCCAACAGCACAATCAAGAGATAAACCGGGGCCGGCGACAAAGCCGCCTGCTGCACCTGCAGGCCCACACCCGCCACCAGGCCGCAACCCAGAGCCAGCCCGGTGCGGGGCCAGAGCAGGATGCGGGCTGCGTTGAAAAGCATGGCGTCATGCTAATGCGCGGGTGTGGCAGTGCGGTGGGCGCCCCACCGAGCGGGCCGATGGCGCGGACCTTGCTTGAAGCCGGTGTCAAACCCGATGGTTACCATCCGATCAACTACCGAGACCGGCCCATGTCCATCCACGCTGCGCTGAATCACGTCACCCACTATTCCTACGATCGTCTGGTCACACTCGGTCCCCAAGTCATCCGCCTGCGCCCCGCGCCGCACTGCCGCAGCAAGGTCATCTCGTACTCGCTCACGGTGGAGCCGGCCACCCACTTCATCAACTGGCAGCAAGACCCGTTTGCCAATTACCAGGCGCGGCTGGTGTTTCCCGAAAAGACACGCGAATTCAAGGTGACGGTGGACCTGGTGGTGGAGATGGCGGTCTACAACCCGTTTGACTTCTTCCTGGAGCCGGCAGCCGAAAAGTTCCCCCTCCAGTACGACACGCTGCTGGCGCAGGAGCTTGCCCCCTACCTCGCCCCCCACATCGCTCCCCACATGGCCGGCAAGCCGCTCACGCCGAAGTTCAAAACCTTCCTGGAGGCTGTGGACCTCCGCGAGCGGCGCAGCATCGACTTTCTGGTCTACATCAACCAGCTGGTGCACCACGCGGTGGACTACACCATCCGCATGGAGCCCGGCGTGCAAACGCCCGAGGAGACCCTGACCCTGGGCAGCGGCTCCTGCCGCGACTCGGCCTGGCTTTTGGTGCAACTGCTGCGCCACTGCGGGCTGGCGGCGCGCTTTGTGTCGGGCTACCTGATTCAGCTCGCACCGGATGTGAAATCGCTCGACGGCCCCAGCGGCACCGAAGTCGACTTCACCGACCTGCACGCCTGGTGCGAGGTGTACCTGCCCGGCGCCGGCTGGGTGGGGCTGGACGCCACCAGCGGCTTGCTCGCCGGAGAAGGCCACATCCCGCTGGCCTGCACACCTCTGCCCAGCGGCGCAGCGCCCATTGAGGGCGGTGTGGACGAATGCGAGGTCGAGTTCGCGCACCAGATGCAGGTCACCCGCCTGCTGGAGTCGCCCCGGGTCACCAAGCCCTACACCCCCGAACAATGGGCCGATGTGATGGCACTGGGCGAGGCGGTAGACGCCGAGCTGGCGGCTGGCGACGTGCGCCTGACCATGGGCGGTGAGCCCACCTTTGTGGCGGTGGGCGACCGCGACGCCGCCGAGTGGAACACCGACGCCCTGGGCCCCACCAAGCGCGGCTTTGCCACGGAGCTGGTTCAAAAGCTGCGCGACGAATATGGCCAGGGCGGCTTTCTTCATTTCGGCCAGGGCAAGTGGTACCCCGGCGAGCAGCTGCCGCGCTGGGCCCTGAACATTTACTGGCGCGCCGACCAACAGCCGATCTGGAGCAACCCCGCCCTGTTCTGCGATGAACGCCAGCCCACCCGTTACACCTCCGAAGACGCCAGCCGCTTCATACGCAGGCTGGCCGGCACATTGGGCCTGAATGACGAGTTTGTGCAGCCCGGCTATGAAGACACCTGGTATTACCTATGGCGCGAGCGGCGCCTGCCGGTGAATCTGGATCCTTTCAACAGCAAGCTCGATGACGAGATGGAGCGCGCCCGCCTCTGCCGCGTGTTCGAGCAAAAGCTGGACGCGGTGGTGGGCTATGTGCTGCCGCTGCGGGTGGAGAGTGACGCCCCGAGCCTGGCCGGCAAGGGCGTTAACCCGAGCCTAGCCGGCTCGGGGTGGACTACCGGCCCGTGGTTCTTCCGCGATGAGCGCATGTACCTCACGCCTGGCGACTCGCCCATGGGCCTACGTCTGCCGCTGGACTCTCTGCCTTGGGTAAGCGAGGGCGATTACCCCTATCTGGTGGAACGCGACCCGACCGTAGCGCGCGAACAGTTGCCGTCGCATTCCGCGCTCGCGCAGCGCTACGCCGCCCACAGAATGCAAACAGCCACAGGCCAGGGCTCGGGCAAGGGCAAAGACGAGAGCGCGCAGGCCCCCGGCCGCCTGGAGTCGGCCCACTGGATCACCCGTACCGCGCTGTGTGTCGAGGTGCGCGACCCGCGTCGCGCCAGCGGCCCCAAGGCCGAAGCGGCGGGAGCCAAGTCGGGTGTCATGTACATCTTCATGCCGCCGCTGGAGCGGCTGGAAGACTATCTCGAGCTACTGGCAGCCATCGAGGCCACCGCGGCCGAGCAGCAGGTGCAAATCGTGCTCGAGGGCTACCCGCCCCCGCGCGACCCGCGCCTCAAGCTGCTGCAAGTCACCCCCGACCCCGGCGTCATCGAGGTCAACATCCACCCCGTCAGCCACTGGAAAGAGCTGGTCCACAACACCGAGTTCTTGTACCGCGCAGCGTTTGAATCGCGCTTGACAGCCGAAAAGTTCATGACCGACGGCCGCCACACCGGCACCGGCGGCGGCAACCACTTTGTGATGGGCGGCGCAACACCTGCCGACAGCCCGTTCCTGCGCCGGCCCGAGCTGCTGGCCAGCCTGTTGCTGTACTGGCACAACCACCCGTCGTTGAGCTACCTGTTCAGCGGCATGTTCGTGGGGCCCACCAGCCAGGCCCCGCGGGTGGACGAGGCCCGCAACGATCAGCTCTATGAGCTGGAAATTGCCATCGAGCAAATCTACAAAAGCCGCGAGGTCTATGGCCAGAACATGCCGCCCTGGCTGGTGGACCGCACGCTGCGCAACATCCTGATGGACGTGACCGGCAACACCCACCGCAGCGAGTTCTCGATCGACAAAATGTACTCGCCCGACTCTGCCACCGGCCGTCTGGGGCTGTTGGAGCTGCGCGCCTTTGAGATGCCGCCCCACCCCCACATGAGCTGCGTCCAACAGCTATTGCTGCGCGCGCTGGTGGCCCGATTCTGGAAGACGCCCTACCAGGCGCCACTCACCCGCTGGGGCACTGCGCTGCACGACCGCTTCATGCTTCCGACCTTCATCCAAATGGACTTTGACGATGTGATGGCCGACATGAACGCCGCAGGCTATGGGTTTGACG
>NZ_CAMCVG010000077.1 GCF_945881795.1 Rhodoferax sp. OV413 | reverse complement strand
GATCTTGCCGGGCAAGGTGAGCATGTTGGTCAGGCAGGCCAGGCCGTTCTTGCCGTTGATGTTCATGGCGTCCGAACCGCACACACCTTCCCGGCAGGAGCGGCGGAAGGAGATGGAAGGATCAATGGCTTTGAGCTTCATCAGGGCGTCAAGCAACATGCGCTCGGAGCCGTCAAGCTCGACGTCGATGTCCTGCATATAAGGTTTGGCGTCCTTATCAGGATCGTAGCGGTAGATGGAGAAAGTGCGTTTGGTCATATTCAGGTTCTCGCGAAGGTTCTACGCTTAGAAAGTGCGGACTTTTAGTGGCACGGAGTCCACGGTGAGAGGCTTCATTTGGACGGGCTTGTAGCTCAGGCGGTTGCCTTCGCTGTACCACAGGGTGTGCTTGTGCCAGTCCTGGTCGTTACGGCCATTGGGATGCTCGGGTGTGTCGCCGTAATCGTTCACGGTGTGGGCACCGCGGCTCTCGTGGCGGGCCGCTGCCGACACGATCGTGGCCTCTGCGGATTCGATCAGGTTCTCGACTTCCAGCGCTTCGATACGGGCAGTGTTAAAGACCTTGGATTTGTCTTTCAGATTGAGCGCGTTGACGCGTTCGCGCAGCGCGGCAATCTTGACCACGCCTTCGTCCATACTTTTTTGGGTACGGAACACGCCGGCGTGCAGTTGCATGCTGGCACGCAGGTCGTTGGCAACGTCTTGGGCGTATTCGCCACCAGTGGCATAGTCCAGGCGGGAGACGCGCTCCAGGGTGCGGTCAGCAGCATCTTTGGGCAATGTCTTGTGTTCCTTGCTGCCCTTGATGAAGTCGACGATGTGGTTGCCCGCAGCGCGGCCGAATACCAGCAGGTCAAGCAGTGAATTGGTGCCCAGGCGGTTAGCGCCGTGCACTGAGACGCAGGAGCATTCGCCCACAGCATACAGACCGTTGACCACCTCGTTGTGCACATCACCGTTTTGCACCACCACTTGGCCGTTGACGTTGGTGGGAATACCGCCCATTTGGTAATGGATGGTGGGCACCACGGGGATGGGCTCTTTGGTGATGTCAACGTTGGCAAAGTTCACGCCGATCTCGTAAACCGAGGGCAGGCGCTTGTGGATCGTTTCGGCACCGAGGTGGTCGAGCTTCAGCAGCACGTAATCCTTGTTGGGGCCGCAGCCACGACCTTCCTTGATTTCCTGGTCCATGCAGCGGGAGATGAAATCTCGGGGTGCCAGATCCTTCAGGGTGGGAGCATAACGCTCCATGAATCGCTCGCCGTTGCCATTGATCAAAATCGCGCCTTCGCCACGGCAGCCTTCAGTCAGCAACACGCCAGCGCCTGCTACGCCGGTGGGGTGGAACTGCCAGAATTCCATGTCTTCGAGGGGGATGCCAGCGCGTGCCGCCATGCCCAGGCCGTCGCCGGTGTTGATGAAGGCGTTGGTGCTGGCGGCAAAAATACGGCCAGCGCCACCGGTGGCCAGGAGCGTGGTTTTGGCTTCCAGAATATGGATGTCGCCGGTTTCCATTTCCAGAGCGGTCACGCCGACCACGTCACCTTCCGCGTCGCGGATCAGGTCCAGCGCCATCCACTCCACAAAGAAGCTGGTCTTGGCAGCCACGTTTTGCTGATAGAGGGTGTGCAGCATGGCGTGGCCGGTGCGGTCAGCCGCTGCGCAGGCGCGCTCGACCGCCTTTTCGCCATAGTTGGAGGTGTGGCCGCCAAAGGGGCGCTGGTAAATCGTTCCATCCGGGTTGCGGTCAAACGGCATGCCCATGTGCTCGAGGTCATAGACGACCTTGGGGGCTTCACGGCACATGAATTCGATGGCGTCTTGGTCGCCCAGCCAGTCGGAGCCCTTGACAGTGTCGTAGAAGTGGTAGTGCCAGTTGTCGTCGTTCATGTTGCCCAAAGAGGCGCCAATACCGCCTTGCGCTGCCACGGTGTGGGAGCGGGTGGGGAACACTTTGGACAAAACGGCCACATTCAGGCCGGCGCGAGCAAGTTGCAGGGATGCGCGCATGCCGGAGCCACCGGCCCCGACGATCACGACGTCGAATTTGCGTTTAGATACGGAGTAAGACATGAATATGTGCCTGTTGGAGGGGAATCAGAGACGCCACAGAACCTGGACAGCCCAGCCAGCGCAGCCGACCAGCCAAACAATCGAGAACACTTGCAGGGACAAGCGCACGGAGACGGGTTTGATGTAGTCCATCCAGATGTCGCGGATGCCGACCCACACGTGGTAAAGCATGGCGATGATCACCGCGAAGGTCAGAAACTTCATCCACTGGGTTGCAAAAATGCCGGCCCATTTGTCGTAACCAATCGGGCCTTTATTGAAGATTACTTGGGCCAGAAGGGCCACGGTGAACAAAGCCATCAGCACCGCGGTCACGCGTTGCGCAAGCCAGTCACGCAGGCCGTAGTGCGCGCCGACAACGACGCGCTTGGATCCGTAATTCACTGCCATGGGGTGCTTCCTTTGATTAATAAGCGCCGAAGAGCTTGAGTGCCAATACCAGGGTCAGCAGGCTGCCCAGTCCCAGGGTGACCAGGGCGGAGCTACGACCGAATTCTTTGCTCACAGCGTGGTTGATGTCCATCCACAGATGGCGAATGCCGGCAATAAAGTGGTGCAGGTAAGCCCAGATAAGGGCCAACGCGACCAGCTTGACAAACCAGCCAGGGATAAAGCCCAGGCCCACGGTAAATGCGCTACTGAACTTTGCAAATGAGATTTCGGAGGACACGGAGGTGTCGAACATCCAGATGATGAATGGCATCAGCAGAAACATGATGGCGCCGCTCACGCGGTGCAGGATCGACACCCAGCCGGCAGGCGGCAGGCGGTAGGTGGGGAGGTCTTTGAGCGCATTGATGTTGCGGAATTCGGGCCGCGCGCGTTTGGAGGTGGGGCTAAGTTCAGTCATGAAATGGCTTTCTGCGATGAAACGTCGGTGTCGTTTTGTAAACCGTTGACCAAAATTCTATTGCACCGCACCAATCTGACATTGGACTTGCATGGTGCGTTGCGTCAATTTAGCGCATTGCGATAGTACCGTGTATCCGTGAAGTACAAGCCACGCCGCAATTCCATCGGGATGTCGTTGTAGGTGTATGCGGTGCGCTCCACGCTCAGCAGCGGTGTATGCGCACCAACTTGCAGCAGTTCCATCTGCTCGGTGTCGGGCAGAACGGCCTTTAATTTTTCTTCGGCGCGCACCATGCGTACGCCGAATTCGGTTTCAAACAGCGCGTACATCGCGCCGTCGTAGTCGGTCAGGCGCTCTGCAGTCAGCCCCTTGAACGGGCCGCCGGGCAGCCACAGGTCTTCGAGGATGGTGGGCACACCGGAGAACGACAGCACCCGCCGCACTTGCAGCACCGCATCGCCGCTGCGCAGCGCCAGCGCGCGGGCCACCTCGGCATTGGCGCGGGTGCGTTTGCAGTCAATGATGCGCCGCTGCGCGGGACCTTCGCTGGCCGGGTCTTGGTGTTCAGATACGAGCCGTAGAAAGCGGTACTGCACCTGACGCTCAGCGTGGGTTGCCACAAAAGTGCCCTTGCCCTGGCGCCGAACAAGGAGGTTTTCCGCGGCGAGTTCGTCGATGGCCTTGCGCACCGTACCTTGGCTGACTTTGTAGCGGCCGGCCAATTCCTGTTCGCTGGGAATGGCGGCGCTGGGCTTCCATTCGCCACTCTGCAGGCTCTGCAGGATGAGTGTCTTGATCTGTTGGTAGAGTGGGCTGAAGGCAGGCGTACCCGGCAGGCCGACTGGCGAGCCCGGATCGATGGTGGCCCCGGAGGTGCTTTCGCTCGATGGGGGTGTGTTCACTGGCATGGGTACGGTGCTTTTGGTCAGCGCGGAGTCAGGCTCTTGTTGATGGCTAATCATATCTTATATAAGACATAAGACAAATTGACCGGCGCTTCATTTCGAGGGTAAACTCCAGCGCGTACTGCAGCGCAGCAGAGCCCTGTTGCGGGCGCTGCGCCACACCTGTTTTCTCAACACTTCCTGGAGTATTACCATGAGCAAGAAACCCGTCCGCGTTGCCGTCACAGGCGCAGCAGGCCAAATCGGTTACGCACTTCTGTTTCGCATCGCCTCCGGCGAAATGTTGGGCAAAGACCAGCCCGTGATCCTTCAGTTGCTCGAAATCCCCGACGAAAAAGCCCAGAACGCGCTCAAGGGCGTGATCATGGAGCTCGAAGATTGCGCGTTCCCTTTGTTGGCCGGCATCGAGGCGCATTCCGACCCCATGTCCGCCTTCAAGGACACCGATTACGCTTTGTTGGTGGGTTCCCGCCCCCGCGGCCCCGGCATGGAACGTGCCGAACTGCTGGCAATCAACGGCGCCATCTTCACCACGCAGGGCAAGGCGCTGAACGCCGTGGCTTCTCGCGATGTCCGGGTGCTGGTGGTCGGCAACCCTGCGAACACCAACGCCTACATCGCCATGAAGGCCGCGCCTGACCTGCCACCCAAGAACTTCACCGCCATGCTTCGTCTGGACCATAACCGCGCGGCCAGCCAATTGGCGGCCAAAACCGGCAAGGCCGTGGCCGACATCGAAAAATTGGCCGTGTGGGGCAACCACTCGCCCACCATGTACGCTGACTACCGTTTTGCCACGATTGCCGGCCAGTCGGTGAAAGACATGATCAACGACGAAACCTGGAACCGCGAAACCTTCCTGCCTACCGTCGGCAAGCGCGGTGCGGCCATCATCGCTGCCCGCGGTTTGTCGTCGGCCGCTTCGGCTGCGAACGCTGCCATCGACCACATGCGCGACTGGGCGCTGGGCACTAACGGTAAGTGGGTCACCATGGGCATTCCGTCCAACGGCGAATACGGCATCCCCAAGGAAGTCATGTTCGGCTACCCCGTGACCTGTGCGAATGGCGAATACAAAATCGTCGAAGGCCTGGAGGTTGACGCGTTCTCGCAAGAATGCATCAACAAGACCTTGGCCGAACTGCAAGGCGAACAAGACGGCGTGAAGCACCTGCTGTAAATCTTGGCCCACGCACCGGCAAGCACCGTGAAGCACCCCCGCGACATCCTTTTAGGTGCGCAGGGCGCTGCGGGTGTGCTGCCGGTGTGTGATCATTACAGCGGTGTAGAGACCCGCATGGTCAAGAGCCTGCAATTGCAGGCAGAGATGACCGAAGAGTTCGGCGCCTGCGTTTTCGATGTCACGCTGGACTGCGAAGACGGGGCTCCCGTCGGCGGTGAGAAAGACCATGCAAATATGGTCGCAGCCCTCGCCAATGCTGCGCAAGCAGCTCCCAATTTAGTAGCAAAAGGCCTGCGCCGTAGAGTCGGCGCTCGCCTGCACCCGGTCGATCATCCGGCCTTTTTGCAGGATGTGGAATGCGTGGTGGGCGCAGCGGCCCAGGCGCTGAGTTTCATCATGTTGCCCAAGGTGGAGTCGGCGGCCGATGTGGACGCTGCGGCGCGCGCGGTCGATGCGATGGGCATGGTCGCAGCCGCCGTGCCTTTGCATGTCTTGATTGAGTCGCCAGCCGCGGTGCACCGCGCCTTTGAGATTGCGGCCCATCCGAGGGTGCAGTCGGTGAGCTTTGGCTTGATGGACTTTGTCTCCAGCCACGGCGGCGCGATTCCAGCCGCTGCCATGGGCGTGCGCGCGGCCTCTGACACCGAAACCTTGGACCAGTTCCACCATCCCCTGGTGCTGCGCGCCAAGATGGAGATTGCCAGCGCCTGCCATGCTTTCGGCAAGGTGCCTTCGCATTGCGTGGTGACCGAGTTCAGAGACAGCGAGGCGCTGACCCGCGCAGCCCGCTACGCTTCGAGGGCGCTGGGCTACACCCGCATGTGGAGCATTCACCCCGACCAGATTCGCCCGATTTTGCGGGCCTTGGCGCCCGAGCCGCAGGCGTTGGAGCAGGCCGCGGACATCGTGTGCCGCGCAGCCGAAGCGGACTGGGCGCCGGTGTCAGTGACGGGCGTGTTGCATGACCGTGCGAGTTATCGCTTTTTCTGGCAAGTGCTGGAGCGCGCCCATGCCACCGGGATTGTGTTGCCTGCCGGCGTGGCGCAGTATTTCGCCAAATCCCATCAACAGGATGGGGCGGAGCCATGCTGAACAGCAGGTTTCGGATACTGATGGCCGTGATCTCGATGCTGGCCGTCCTAGGCGGCCCGAGCGCAGCAGGCGCCACTTCCAAGCCCGCGGACGAGGTGGGCGCCAAGCGCGCCCTGACGGCGCCCGGAAAGCCGGTGCAAAAACGGGTGGAGAAGCGGGCACAGAAGCGGGTGGAGAATCGGGCGGACAAGGGCGTTGAGAATTCCCCGGACAAGGCTGCCGACAGGGCCGAGGCCTTGACTGACGAGCAGTTGGCGCTGGTGCCCCGGGTTGCCACTGGCGTGCTGCCGTGCGAACTGTCGCACGCGGTCTCGGTGCAGGCGCATCCGCAACACGCAGGCCACTTTGTGGTCGAGTCCGGAAAGCAGCGTTTTGCGATGGTGCCGGTGGCGACCAGCAGCGGCGCCGTCCGGCTGGAAGACGCGGCCCGCGGCGCTGTCTGGCTTCAGCTGGCCAACAAGTCGATGCTTATGGACCACAAGCGCGGTCGGCGTCTGGCGGACGCGTGCATGAGCCCCGAACAGCACGCCGTCGCCCGGGCCATGGAAAAAGATCCCGACTCCCATTTGCTGGCTCCTGCCCCCGCCAACGCTCCGCAAGCGGAAATTGCTACGAAATAGATAGCTGCTCGCGCATATCTGGCGGGCGGTAATGTGTGTTTTTGTTATTTTTGAAGGAGAGAAAGTATGTTGCAAGCTTACCGAGACCATGTCGCTGAACGCGCCGCGTTGGGCATCCCCCCCCTGCCTCTGTCTGCCAAGCAGACTGGCGAGTTGATCGAGCTTCTCAAAGCGCCGCCCGCCGGCGAAGAAGCGATGCTGGTTGATCTGATCACGCACCGCGTGCCTGCCGGTGTGGACGATGCCGCCAAGGTGAAGGCGAGCTACCTTGCCGCCGTAGCCCACGGCACCGAGAAATGCGCCCTGATCTCCCGAGCCCGCGCCACCGAGCTGCTGGGCACCATGCTGGGCGGATACAACATCAGCCCCATGGTTGACCTGCTGGACGACGCTGCCGTGGCTGCCGAGGCCGCAGAAGGCCTGAAGAAGACCCTGCTGATGTTTGACCAGTTTCACGACGTGAAAGAAAAGGCCGATAAGGGCAACGCCTTTGCCAAGGCCGTGCTGCAAAGCTGGGCCGACGCCGAATGGTTCACCAGCCGCCCCGAAGTGCCCCAGAGCATCACCGTCACCATCCTGAAGGTGACCGGCGAAACCAATACCGACGACCTGTCCCCCGCACCCGACGCCTGGAGCCGCCCCGACATTCCGCTGCACGCCCTAGCCATGCTCAAAAACAAGCGCGACGGCATCACCCCCGAGGAAGACGGCAAGCGCGGCCCGGTCAAGTTCATTGAAGAGCTCCGCGCCCGTGGCAACCTGGTGGCCTATGTGGGCGACGTGGTGGGCACCGGCTCCAGCCGCAAGTCCGCAACCAATTCGGTGCTCTGGTTTACCGGCGAAGACATTCCTTACGTGCCCAACAAGCGTTTCGGCGGGGTGTGCCTGGGTACCAAGATCGCCCCCATCTTCTACAACACCATGGAAGACGCAGGCGCTCTGCCGATTGAGCTGGATGTGAACCAGATGAACATGGGTGATGTCGTCGAGCTGCGTCCTTACGACGGCAAGGCCTTCAAAGACGGCAAGGAAATCGCCTCATTTCAGGTGAAGAGCGAGGTGCTGTTTGACGAGGTTCGCGCCGGTGGCCGTATTCCCCTGATCATCGGCCGTGGCCTGACTGCCAAGGCGCGCGAGGCCTTGGGCCTGCCGACGTCCACCCTGTTCCGCCTGCCGCAGAACCCGGCCGACACCAAAAAGGGCTTCAGCCTGGCGCAAAAAATGGTCGGCCGCGCGTGCGGCTTGCCTGAAGGTCAAGGCGTTCGCCCCGGCACCTACTGCGAGCCCAAGATGACCTCCGTGGGTTCGCAAGACACCACCGGCCCGATGACCCGCGACGAGCTCAAAGACCTGGCCTGCCTGGGCTTTAGCGCCGACTTGGTCATGCAGTCCTTCTGCCACACCGCGGCCTACCCCAAGCCCGTGGACGTGAAGATGCACCACGAGCTGCCCGACTTCATCAGCACCCGTGGCGGCGTGTCGCTGCGCCCCGGCGACGGCGTGATCCACTCCTGGCTCAACCGCATGTTGCTGCCGGACACCGTGGGCACCGGTGGCGACAGTCACACCCGTTTCCCCATCGGAATCAGCTTCCCCGCAGGTTCGGGTTTGGTGGCCTTTGCCGCTGCTACCGGCGTGATGCCGCTGGATATGCCGGAGTCGGTGCTGGTGCGCTTCAAGGGCAAGATGCAGCCCGGCGTGACCCTGCGCGACCTGGTGAACGCTATTCCGCTGTACGCCATCAAGGCCGGCCTGCTGACGGTGGAGAAAAAAGGCAAGAAGAACATCTTCTCGGGCCGTATTCTGGAAATCGAAGGCCTGCCGGACCTGAAGGTGGAGCAAGCGTTTGAATTGTCGGATGCGTCTGCCGAGCGCTCCGCCGCAGGTTGTACCGTGCACCTGAACAAGGAGCCTATTGAGGAATACGTCACCAGCAACATCACCATGATGAAGTGGATGATCGCCAATGGCTATGCCGATGCGCGCACTTTGTCCCGACGTATCGCCGCGCAAGAGGCCTGGCTCAAGAACCCCGAGCTGCTCCAAGGCGACGCAGATGCCGAATACGCAGCCGTGATCGACATCGACCTGGCCGACATTCACGAACCCATCGTGGCATGCCCCAACGACCCCGACGATGTGAAGACATTGGGCGAAGTAGCCGGCGCCAAGATTGACGAGGTGTTTATCGGCTCCTGCATGACCAACATCGGCCACTTCCGCGCAGCATCCAAGCTGATGGAAGGCAAGCGCGATATCCCGGTGAAGCTGTGGATTGCGCCGCCCACCAAGATGGACGCCAAGCAACTCAGCGACGAAGGCCACTACGGTGTGCTGGGTGGCGCAGGTGCCCGCATGGAAATGCCGGGATGCAGCTTGTGCATGGGTAACCAGGCACAGGTGAAGGAGGGCGCGACCGTGTTCTCCACCTCGACCCGCAACTTCCCTAACCGTCTGGGCAAGAACAGCAATGTGTACCTCGGATCTGCCGAGTTGGCGGCCATTTGCTCCAAGCTCGGGCGCATTCCTAACCGGGAAGAGTATCTGGCCGACATGAGTGTCCTGACCGCGGCCAGCGACAAGGTCTATCAGTACCTGAACTTCGACCAGATCAGCGATTACACCGAGTCTGCTGCGACGGTGAAGTGAGGTAGTTCAACGTGACAGAAAGTCGGCAGGAGCTTCCCGCCGGCCTACTCATCAGCCCCGCAGCGTAGCTGGCGGGGTTTTTTATGGATTAGCCTGATTAGTAAAACGGCGCGCTTGCCGGCTGCGCCAAGAGTTGCCCGACTTCTAAGAAACTTGGGTACGCGCTTCTTTGGGTCGGTAGCTGCAAGCGCCTAATGCAGCTGGAATTCGAAAACGTGCTGAATGGTGTATGCCAGCGTGGCAATCAGAATCGTAGTACCCAGGCCAAGGGCAGTCACGAGGCCACACACGGTGAGGCCCGTGGTGGCTCCTTGCGCGCTGTCGGGGTAATCGGGGTTGAATTGCTGGTTCCATTTTTCGGCGCTCATGAGGCCATAAACCAGCGCATTCAGGGCACATGCGGCCAGCACAAACCCCAGCAGGGGGATGAGCAGCCAGCTCGCAGGGTCATCGATGCCGAGGGTTCGCGCCCGCATGACCCCCACGAGGCCTAACAGAGTGGGCACGGGTGAGAGCTTGGCAACCCAGTCGTAACGTCCGAGGTACAACCTGTGAAGGCCCAAAGCGCCCACGCTGAGGGTGAGCCAAACGGCCAATGTTTTGTTCTTCATATTGCGGCCTCTGAGGGTGGAGTAGTGTGTCCTTCGCCCAAGGATTTTTCCATGAGTACGATGTCTAGCCATCGGTCAAACTTCCAGCCGCAGGCCGCAATAATGCCTGCCCGCTGGTAACCGCAGCGCGCGTGGAGGCCGATGGATCCGTGGTTGGCTGAGTCCCCAATCACCGCGATGAGCTTGCGCACTCCTCGCTTCTCGGCCTGCGACAGTAATTCGGTCAGCAACCAGGTGCCAATACCGCGCCCCATCGCCTCAGGCGCCAGATAAATCGAGTTTTCCGCAGAAAAGCGGAACGCGGGACGCGGCTTGAACCAGTTGCAATAGGCAAAACCCAGAAGC
>NZ_CAMCVG010000076.1 GCF_945881795.1 Rhodoferax sp. OV413 | reverse complement strand
GACTGTGAAGCCTTGTTCTTGGCCGGAAACACAAATTTCCGTGAGCGGTGAAAACCTCGCTCAATAGACTCTTTGGCTGCAGCCTCCTGCCGAAGCTTCAAAAGTTGAACGGTCATGGGTCCAAGGGGTAATCGGTGATTTCTGCCGTTTTTGGTCTTGTAGAAAAAAACATAAGGGCCGTAAAACTCATTGCCCTCAAGATTCACGTGGCTTGTGTTCTTCACACTGGTGCCATCGGCTTTGCTGGTCTCATCCAAAAACTCCCGCCACACCCACTTGGCATGCTCAGACTTGCGGCACCCCAAGAGCAGCATCAGCAAAATGAAGTGAACACCGGTCTCGTTGTCATTGCTTAGCCGCTTGCTCCAAGCGGCTTCTAAAAACGGGCCAAGTGACTTGCTGGGCTGCAGCGGGTTACGAACCGATTGGGCTTCACGCTGTTTATCAAGCTCCTCTTGTGAACGATAAGCCTGATCAATCACCAAGATTTCAAAGGGGTTGTGTGTGAGTCCTGGTTTGCGCCCAGCACCAATCGCATCGAACTTTTCACGATCAATATTCCAGTTCACCGCTGCACTGGCCCACCTAAACCGCTGTTCATTGGCGGTCAATGTTGCTTTGCCTTCTTCAAACTTCTTCTTGATTTCTTCATGAGTGATGTCTTTGACCTTTTTTGTGTCCCAACCCCACTCCTTGAACCGCTTCACAACGCGGCTAACAACCTTAAGTGTTTCAGGACCAGCACGCTTTTTAGCCCTAGTCGTTAGGTGATTCGTGTAGCGTTCAAAACACATGCCCAGCGTGAATTCGCTTGCCGCAATCTTTTTGGCCTCTTCATTTGGGTTCTTGCCCGTTTCAAGCATGGCCAATGCCAAAGTCGCTGCCTTTTTTCGGGCATCTTCAATTTTTGGGAAGTCAGCCACGTTGCCCACTGTGGGCATGATTGACTTGCCGTTGACCTTTCGCCTGATGACATAGGTCTTCTTGCCAGCGACTCGAACGCCAAAACCGGGAGGTGCACTTTGGTGGGCGTCCCAGACGATATAGCTGGAGGCAAAATCGGGGTTAGGCTTGCCGTTAATGAGTTTGGGATTTGGCTGATTCGGAATCTTCCCTTTGGAGTCAACACCAAGGGGTATTTCTTCAAGTCGAAATGACTTGATGAGCTTGAGATCGAGTTCGACTTTCATGTTGCCTCCGTAGACTTTCTCCGATTTATCGGGGGACTACGAATTCGCTTGAAAGCCTTTATTCATGCGGGTTTTCGTAATTTTTACCCTGAAGGGGACTGAAACTGGAGTGTAGCGTCAAAGTCCTAGCGTATGGTGACCTTTTAGTCCCCACCAAGCTGGATTTGAAGTGGGATAAATGCAGATGAATTGGGACACTTTAGGACGCTGGATCGAAGAAGATCATTGATTTATATGGAAAAAACTACAACATTCGATCCTGCCGCACCGGGCTTAAATCATACCGCGATGATGGCCCAATACCTCGGCCTGAAGTCGGACTACCCCGACACCTTGCTGTTCTACCGCATGGGCGATTTCTATGAGATGTTTTATGCCGACGCCGAAAAAGCGGCCCGCATTCTGGACATCACCATCACCACCCGCGGGCAGTCGGCCGGTGCGCCGGTGGTTATGGCGGGGGTGCCTTTTCATTCGATGGAAGGCTATCTGGCCAAGCTGATACGGCACGGCGAGTCGGTCGCGATTTGCGAGCAGGTCGGCGAGGTGGGCGCGTCCAAGGGGCCGGTGGAGCGCCGGGTGGTGCGGGTGGTAACGCCGGGCACGCTCACCGATGCCGAGCTGTTGTCCGAAAAAACAGAATCCATGCTCATGGCGGTGCACCAGGGGCCGCGCAACCGCTGCGGGCTGGCCTGGCTGTCGGTGACGCAGGGCGTGGTGTTTCTTGCCGAATGCGCGCCCGATGAGGTGCCGGACTGGGTGAGCCGCATTGCCCCCAGCGAGCTGGCCTACAGCGCCGGCTGCACCACCGCCTTTGAAGACCGGCTCAAGCGCCTGCGCCAGGGGCTGGCGGTGTACCTGACCGCGCGGCCCGAGTGGCAGTTTGACGCGGCACTGGGCGAGCGCAAGCTGCTGGACGCCCTGCAGGCGGCCAGCCTCTCGAGCTGGAACGCGCAGGGACTGGGATTGGCACACGCCGCCGCCGCCGCACTTTTGGGCTACGCCGAACACACCCAGGGCCGCGCGCTCACCCACATCCACAGCGTGCAGGTGCAGCGGGACGACGCGCTGATTGACCTGCCCGCCACCACCCGGCGCAACCTCGAGCTGGTGCAAACCCTGCGCGGCGAAGACAGCCCCACCCTGTTCAGCCTGCTCGACACCTGCATGACCGGCATGGGCAGCCGCCTGCTCAAACGCTGGCTGCTGGAGCCGCAGCGCGACCGCACCGAGGCGCAGCACCGCCTCTTGGCCATTGGCACCCTGCGCGCCAACGAACACGGAAATGTGTGGCAAACCCTGCGCAGCCAGCTCAAGGGCTGCGCCGATGTGGAGCGCATTACCGCCCGCACCGCGCTGCGCCAGGTGCGCCCCCGCGAACTCATCGCGCTGGTGCAAACGCTACAAAAAACGGAGCTGCTGGCGCAGACGCTGCAAGCGTCACAGGGCTATTTGGCCCATATTTGCAAGGCGCTGAAGCCGCCGGCCGATGCCATCGCACTGCTGGTGCGCGCCATCGCTCCCGAGCCTGCGGCCCTGGTGCGCGACGGCGGCGTGATGGCGGACGGCTTTGATGCCGAACTCGACGAGCTGCGCGCCATCCAGACCAATTGCGACGCCTTCCTGCTGGACTTGGAGGTGCGCGAAAAAGCCCGCACCGGCATTGCCAACCTGCGGGTGCAGTTCAATCGGGTGCATGGCTTCTATATTGAAGTCACCACCGGCCAGGCGGACAAAGTGCCCGACGACTACCGCCGCCGCCAGACCCTGAAAAACGCCGAACGCTTCATCACCCCCGAGCTCAAGGCCTTTGAAGACAAGGCCCTGAGCGCGCAGGAGCGTGCCCTGGCCCGCGAAAAATGGCTTTTTGAGCAGGTGCTGGACCAGATGCAGGCGCATATTGCAGCGCTCAGTGGCGTCGCGCAGGCGCTTGCCGCGCTCGACGCCTTGTGCGCGCTGGCTGAGCGCTCGCTCACGCTGGACTGGAACGCGCCGCAGTTTGTGGCCGAGCCGTGCATTGACATCACCCAGGGCCGCCACCCGGTGGTGCAGGCGCGGCTGGCCGAACTCAGCGGTCAGGCCGGGCCGTCGGGCAGCCGCAGCTTCATTGCCAACGACACGCGGCTGGGCCTGAAACAGCGCATGCAGGTGATTACCGGCCCCAATATGGGCGGCAAATCCACCTACATGCGGCAGGTGGCGCTGATTGTGTTGCTCGCCAGCATGGGCTCGTATGTGCCGGCGCAGGCCTGCCGCTTGGGGCCGGTGGATGCGATTCACACCCGTATCGGCGCGGCAGACGACCTGGCCAACGCGCAGTCCACCTTCATGCTGGAGATGACCGAGGCCGCGCAAATCCTGCACAGCGCCACGCCCCACAGCCTGGTGCTGATGGACGAAATCGGCCGCGGCACCAGCACCTTTGACGGGCTGGCACTGGCCAGCGCGATTGCCACCCAGCTGCACGACAAGGCGCAGGCCTTCACGCTGTTTGCCACCCATTACTTCGAGCTCACCGAGTTCCCCGCCCGCCACCACGCCGCGGTGAACATGCACGTGAGCGCCACCGAGGCTGGTCGTGACATCGTGTTTTTGCACGCCATGGAGCCCGGCCCGGCCAGCAAGAGCTACGGCGTGCAGGTAGCCCGCCTGGCCGGCATGCCCGCCGCGGTGCTGCACCACGCCCGCCACACCCTGGGCGCGCTCGAAGCCCAGGCCAGCGAATCCCGCGCCCAGGTCGACCTTTTTGCCGCCCCGCCCGCTCCCGAAAACATAGCTGCCAGCGCAATAGACACGGCGCTTTCCGCCATAAACCCCGATATTTTGAGCCCCCGCGAAGCGCTGGATGCGCTCTACCAGTTGAAGGCGCTGGCGGGGAAGCAGTAGCGGGATGGGTAGCAACACCACCCCGATACACTCCAGCCCACACCCCCAACCCGCAAAGCCAATGACCTACTGCGTCGCCCTCAAACTCAACGCCGGCTTGGTGTTTCTCTCGGACTCCCGCACCAATGCGGGGCTCGACCAGATCAGCACCTTTCGCAAGATGATCGTCTACGAGAAGCCGGACGACCGTTTCATGGTGCTGCTCTCGGCGGGCAACCTGAGCATTTCGCAGTCGGTGCGGGAAATTTTGCAGGTTGAGAAGCTCAAGGACCACGAGGACGACGAGGGCATCACCATCTGGAATGCCAAAAGCATGTTCGACGCGGCCCGCGTACTGGGCTCGGCCATCCGCAAGGTGCAGGCGCGGGATGGCGCGGCTCTCAAGAGCGCCGGGCTTGATTTCAATGTGTCGCTGATCTTCGGCGGCCAGATTCAGGGCGAGGGCATGCGCCTGTTTCAGGTGTATTCCGCGGGCAACTTCATCGAGGCAACACCCGAGACGCCGTATTTCCAGGTCGGCGAGTCCAAGTACGGCAAACCGGTGCTGGACCGCGTCATCACCCCGAGCACGCCGCTGGACGAGGCCGCCAAGTGCGCGCTGGTGTCCATGGACTCCACCCTGAAATCCAACCTGTCGGTGGGCCTGCCGCTGGACATGGTGGTGTACGAAGCCAACCGCTTTGCCACCGACAGGGTCGTGTGCATTGACGAGCACAACCCCTATTTCAAGATGCTGCACGACAGTTGGGGCCAGAAGCTGCGCGAGGTGTTTGACAGCATCGAGGACCCGATGTGGAACGGCGGCCAAACCGAGGTGCCGCTGCTGTTGCCCAGCGAACGCTGCCTGCCGCTGAAAAAAATCACCCGCCCTGAAGAAAAGCTGATCTAGAGGGCCGCAGCCCGGCGAAGCGCGATGAACACACTGATTTTTTCTCATGCCAACAGCTACCCGGCAGGCACCTACAAGGTCCTATTCGGGCACCTGCGCGCTCGCGGGTTTGCGGTGCAGGCGCTCGACAAATTCGGCCACGACCCGCGCTACGCCGTCACCAACAACTGGCCGCACCTCACCCAGCAGCTTGTCGATTTTGTGCGCCCCCTAGCCGAGGCAGCAGGCGGGCCGGTGTGGCTGGCAGGGCATTCAATGGGCGGATTTTTGAGCCTGATGGCGGCAGCTAAGCACCCTGAGTTGGCCCGGGGTGTGGTGCTGATTGATTCGCCGCTGGTGGGCGGCTGGCGCTCCAAGGTGGTGGGACTGGCCAAGACAACCCAATTGGTGGGCTCGGTGTCGCCGGGCGCGGTCAGCCGCAAGCGCCGCTACCAGTGGCCCGATGCGGCGGCTGCGCTGGAGCACTTCCGGCACAAAAAAATGTTTGCCCGGTGGGATCCGCAGGTGCTGCAGGACTACATCAATGACTTCCCGCTGGACGGCAGCGGCAAGCGCGTGCTGGCGTTTGAGCGCGACGTGGAAACCGCGGTCTACAACACCCTGCCCGACAACCTGGACAAGCTGCTCAAGCGGCATCCGGTTAAGTGTCCGGTCACCTTCATTGGCGGGAGCCACTCCGAAGAATTGCGGCGGGTGGGCATGGACCTGTCAGCCAAGGTGAGCCAGGGCCGCATCATGATGCTGGACGGCAGCCACCTCTTCCCCATGGAGAAGCCGCTAACCACCGCCGCGGCCATTGAGACTGCACTACTCAATATGCAGCGCTAGCCCGCAAGGGGCTCTGAGAGCCTCAGGGCGCCCAGGCGACCAGACCGCTCCAGGCGGTGGCGAGCACCACCACACCAAACACGATGCGGTAGTAAGCAAACCCCACAAAGCTGTGGGTGGAGATGAATTTCAGAAGCCAGCGCACGCACAGCCATGCGCTGATGAACGACATCACCAGCCCCACACTGAACATCGGCAGATCAGCCATCGATAGGATGGCACGCTCTTTGTAGAGGCTGTAGCCCCCCGCGCCGATGAGGGTGGGAATCGCCAGGAAAAACGAAAAATCGGTTGCCGCCTTGCGGGACAGGCCCAGCAGCATGCCGCCAATGATGGTGGCGCCGCTGCGGCTGGTGCCGGGCACCATAGCCAGGCACTGCGCCAGGCCCACCTTGAGCGCATCCAGCGGGGTCATGTCGTCCACGCTGTGCACGCGTACCGCGGAGCCGCCCGCGCTCTGGCGCCGCTCGGCCCACAAAATGATGAAGCCGCCGATGATGAAGGTGCTGGCCACCACCACCGGGGTAAAGAGGTGGGCCTGGATGGCCTTGCCAAGCAGCAGCCCCAGCACCACAGCCGGCACAAAGCCGATGAATACATTCAGCGCAAAACGCTGCGCAGCTCTATCGGTGGGCAGGGCAACCAGCGTGCTGCGGATTTTTTGCCAGTACACCAGCACCACCGCAAAAATCGCGCCGGTCTGGATGGCGATGTCGAACACCTTGGCCTTGGCATCGTCAAAACCCAGCAGCGCGCCCGCCAGAATCAAGTGCCCCGTGCTCGAAATCGGCAAAAACTCGGTGAGCCCTTCCACCACGCCCATGACGGCGGCCTTGATCAGCAACGTTAAGTCCAAGAGTTCGCTCCAAAAAACAGTAAAAACAGCCGCTAACCCACGCAGTGATTGCGCAGACAGCTTCAAAAACTATAGCACTTACTCGTGGCGCAGCGCCTCGATAGGCAGCAAACTGGCGGCTCGGCGGGCGGGGTAGTAGCCAAAGAAAACGCCCACCAGCGCAGAAAAACCCACCGCCAGCAACACCGAGTCCGCGCTCAGCGCCACCTGCCAGCCGCCAAACTGGCCTACCGCCCAAGTCGCCAATGCGCCCAGCGCCACCCCGATTGCGCCCCCCAGCAGGCTCAAGGTGACCGCTTCAATCAAAAACTGGGCGAGGATGTCGCGCCCGCGCGCACCGACGGCCATGCGCAGCCCGATCTCGCGGGTGCGCTCGGTCACGCTCACCAGCATGATGTTCATGATGCCGATGCCGCCCACACCCAGACTGATGCCGGCCACCGCGGCCAGCAGTAGCGTCATCACTCGGCTGCTCTCTTCCTGCGCCTGCAGGATTTCGGTGAGGTTGCGCACCACAAAGGGATCTTCCGCGCCGTCCTGCGCTTTGAAACGCTGGCGCAGCAGATCGCGGATCGCCACCTCCACCTGGCGCATGTCCTGCCCCTCGCGCACCTTGACGCTGATGCTGCCTACCCGCTTGAGGCGACTGGTGGCATCTCCGCCCCAGATGCGGTTACGCAGCGTGCCCAGCGGCACCATGACCACATCATCTTGGTCCTGGCCCATCGAGTTCTGGCCCTTGGGGGCGAGCACGCCAATCACCGTCATGGGAATGTTGCGCACCCTGATCATTTGCTCCACCGGGTCCTGATCGCCAAAGAGCTCGCGCGCCACAGTGCTTCCGATCCAGGCCACCTTGGCCGACCCGGCCAGCTCGCCGGCGTCAAACAGGCGGCCGGCAGCCAGCGGCCAATCGCGCGCCTCGAGAAAATCGTTGTTCACGCCGATGATGGTGCTGCCCCAGTTGGTGTTGCCATAGACCAGCTGCCCGGTGGTGCGCGAGGTGGGCGCGGCCACCTGTACCTCCGGAATTTCCAGCGCGATGGCGGTGGCGTCTTCTTCGGTCAGGCGCTGGCGGGTCTGCGCGCCCAGCCGCACACCAGCCTGCGACACGCCGCCCGGCAGCACCAGCATGATGTTGGAGCCCAGACCCTTCATCTGCTCCTGCACCCGGTCGGTCGCCCCGCGCCCGACCGCAATCATGGTGATGACAGCCGCCACCCCGATGATGATGCCCAGCATGGTCAGGAAGCTGCGCAAGGTGTTGGCTGCGAGCGAGCGCCAGGCGCTGCGCAGGGCTGCAAAGAAATTCATAGCCCCAACCCTGCGCCGCTTTGCGGGTCACTCGTCCCCGCCTGCAGTCTGTCTTCCACCATGCGGCCGTCCTTGAAGACCAGCTTGCGGCGGGCCCACGCGGCGATGTCGCTCTCATGGGTCACCAGCACCACCGTCATACCCTGGCGGTTCAGGTCGGACAGGAGCTGCATGATGTCGTTGCTGGTCTGGGAGTCCAGAGCACCGGTCGGCTCATCGGCCAGAATGAGTTGCGGCTGGTTGACCAGCGCGCGCGCAATCGCCACCCGCTGCTGCTGCCCGCCCGAGAGTTCGGTCGGTGTGTGCTGCGCCCGGTCGCCCAGGCCCACGCGCTGCAGCGCCTCCAGCCCCCGAGCGCGCCGCTCGGCGGCTTTGATGCCGGCGTACACCATGGGCAGTTCCACGTTTTCCAGCGCGCTGGTGCGGGCCAAAAGGTTGAACTGCTGGAACACAAACCCGATCCGCCGGTTGCGGATGGAGGCCAGCGCGTCAGAAGAGAGGCTCTGCACCGCCTCTCCGGCCAGCAGGTAGCTGCCGCTACCGGGCTGATCGAGGCAGCCCAAAATGTTCATCAGGGTGGATTTTCCGGAGCCGGAAGTGCCCATGATGGCCACCATCTCGCCTTCGGCAATGTCCAGCGACACATCGCGCAGAGCGTGCACCACCTGCGCGCCCATGGAATAGGTTTTGGTCAGCCCGCGGGCGGCAATCAGCATGGGGCTTGGGCTCAGAACGGCGAGCGGGGCCCGCTGCCGCCGGGCTTGGCCACAGGCGCATTCTTGATGCCAGTGATGACCTCTGCGCCTTCGGCCAAAGCGGCTGCGCCCTCGCCACCCTCCAGCAACTCAGTGGTGCTGCCATCCGACACGCCGATACGCACCGGCACCGCCTGCGGCTTGCCGTCCGCGCCCAGACGGTAGATGCGGCCCTTGCCCGTCCCGCGCGCGCCAGCGGGCGCCTCCACGCCTTCGATGCGCATGCGCAGCGCAGCATTTGGCAACTTGAGCACCTGGTCGCGCTGGTCGGTCACCACCCGCACATTGGCAGTCATGCCGGGCAGTAGCTTGCCGCCTTCGTTCGAGAAGCCGACCACAGCGACATAGGTCACCACATTGGCCACACTGGTGGCGGCTTTGCGCACCTGCCGGATGCGGCCCTCAAAGGTTTGGCCGGGAAATGCGTCCACGGTAAAGCTGGCCTTCTGACCGGCCAGCAGGCGGCCCACATCGCTCTCATCAATAGCCGCTTCGACCTGCATGTCCGAGAGGTTTTGGGCAATTACAAACAGCTCGGGCGACTGCAGGCTGCTGGCCACCGTCTGGCCCCGCTCGATGGTGCGCTTGATGACGATGCCATTGACCGGCGAGGTGATGCGGGTACGGGCCAGGTCGATGCGGGCCTGCGCCAGCGCGGCATCCCGCTGCGCCACATTGGCCTGCGCAGTCTTGATTTGCGCCTGCGCCACGCCGACCTGGGCCTGCACACTCTTGAGGGCTTCCTGGCTGGTGTTCACCAAAGCCCGGGCCCTGTCGGCCTCGCTCACCGCGATAAATTGTTTGTCAGCGAGGCTCTGTTTGCGCTCGAGGTCACGGCGGGCTTCGTCAAGGTCGACCTGCGCGCGGGATACCTGCGTTTGCGCTGCCAAGGCGTTAGCCTGAGCGGTCAGCACGGCTGCGCGGGCTGCGTCCACATCGGCCTGGGCCGAGCGCACGCGGTATTCAAAGGTTTCGGGGTCAATCTGGGCGATCAGTTGGCCGGCCTTGACTTCGCTGTTGAAGTCGACCAGCACATCGCGAATCTGGCCGCTCACCTGCGTGCCCACGCTCACCTGCGCGACCGGGCTGACCGCGCCGCTGGCCGCGACGGTGGCCTGCAGAGAGCCACGGGTAATGGTGGCGATGCGGTAGTCCACCTGGGTGCTACCGGGCTGCTGCGACCACCACCACGCGCCGCCACCGGCAGCGACAAGCAACAGGGCGGCGAAGGCGATGCGTTTTACGTTCATGCGGAGATTCTAGAAAGCCCGTGTGGCAGGACGCCACACACAGAGCAATGACCCCGCTGCGACTGCACCGCCGAATGCGCCTTCCGAAGCCCGGAAATGCTCTCTACAATGGCCCCGAACCAAGACCACTGAGGACGACAGGATGACCTTGCGATACACCACCGTGCCCAACACCTTGCCCGAGAACAAGATGCGCCTGTACCCCACCAAGGTGATCAACATCATTGGCGGCCCAGGGAGCGACAAGTCGCTGTTTTCAGCCGCCATCATCCTGTTCCTGAACCTGCACCACAAGACGGTGGAGACGATTCCGGACTACGCCAAGTCGCTGGTCTGGCAGCAGAACTTTGAGGTGCTGAAGAACCAGTACTTCATCGCCCAGCGCCAATTTGAAATGCTCAA
>NZ_CAMCVG010000075.1 GCF_945881795.1 Rhodoferax sp. OV413 | reverse complement strand
GTCCATGCCCGGGGGGCAACCGTCGATGATGCAGCCGATGGCCGGGCCGTGGGATTCACCGAAGTTGGTGACGGTGAAAGTGTGTCCGAAGGTGTTTCCGCTCATAGTGAAGGCATTATCCGCGACCCAGGCAGGCCTGAGGCCCGCTGGTAACGAGCCTCAGGGGGCAGATTCTTCCGTGGAGCCGGCCGGCTCACCGCCTGCTTCTGGCCAGTCGCGGATGTAGGCCTTGAGCATTTTGTTCTCGAAGTTCTGGCTGTCGACCACCGCCTTGGCCACGTCGTAGAAACTGATCACGCCCATGAGCATATTTTTGTCGATCACCGGCATGTAGCGGGCGTGACGCTCGAGCATCATGCGGCGCACATCGTCCATCTCGGTGTCCATCGCGCACACCAGAGGGGACGCGTCCATGGCCTGTTGTACGGTGGAGTTACCGAAACTCCCGCCGTTCTTGACCACCGACTGAATCAGCTCGCGAAAGCTCAGCATGCCCGCCACCACGCCTTTGGACATGACAACCAGCGAACCGATGTCTTTCTCGGCCATCAACTCGGCGGCGTGCGCCAGGGAGTCGTCCGGCGTCGTCGTGTAGAGCGTGCCGCCTTTGACGCGCAGGATATCGCTGACTTGCATGGGGAGACTTCCTCGTGAGGCTGGGGTGGTGAATGCGTGGGTAACTCTGCGGTAAATATAGCCCACATTGCAGGGGCTTTGTGGCGTTTTCGGCAGGGTTTCCCCTGCAAAAACGCCCTATCCGCTACTCTTTTTGTAGTGCCACACGCAGTGTGGTGGTGCGCCAGCGGCCAATTTTCCATAAATTGGCGGTGATCTCGTCGGGCGCGAGCAGCGTGCGCTGCATCCAGGGCTCAAGCACGGTGGTGTCCAGTTCCGCCAGCAACACATAGCGCGAACCGGCACCCCGCCCGTCGGCTTCTTCGAGCTGGCCCACCCAGTCGAGCGCGGCCAGTGCCTCGAGCACCGGCTCGAGCCGCTGCGGATCCACCCGCAGCGCGCGCCGCATCTGGGTCAGCGTCAGGCCCCGGGCGTCGCTGCGGCGGGCTTGGTCCAGCATATTGAGCACCTCCAGGCCCAGTTGGAACTCCCAGCCCGGCCCCAGCGTGCGGCGGGGCACGCCATCGAGCAGGCTCGGCAAATACGCAGTCAGCGCCGCACCCAGCAAGACAATCACCCAGGCGGTGTAAATCCAGACCAGCAGAATCGGCACGGTGGCAAAAGCCCCGTAGACCGCCGAATAGGTGGGCACCATGCTCAGGTAGACCGCCAGCAGTTTGCGGGCCAGCTCCAAGCCGGCTGCCACAAACAATCCGCCCATCCACGCATGCCCCCAGCGCACCTGGGTGTGGGGCACACAGTAGAACGTGGCCGCGGTGCCGGCAGCCACCATCGCAAACTGCAGGGTGTCAAGCAAAAAGTTCAGCCCCCCGGGCACGCCGACAACCAGGCCCTTGGAGGTGCTGACCGCATAGGATGTGATGGACAGGCTCGCACCCAGCAGCAAGGGCCCCAGGGTGACAGCCGCCCAGTAAATCAGTACCCGTTGGGCAAAGGGCCGGCGCTTGCGTACGCGCCAGATGTTGTTGAGCGTGCGGTCTATGGTGAATACCAAGGCCAGCGCGGTGCCCAGCAGCACGGTGAGCCCCGCCACACCGAGGCGGCTCGCTTTGCCGGCAAACTGGTTGAGGTAGCCCAGCACCTGGCGGGCAATGTTGTCGGGCACCAGGCTCTCGATCAGCCACTTCTGCAGCACATCCTGAAACTTGGCGAACATCGGGAACGCGGTAAACACCGCCAGCGCCACGGTGATCAGCGGCACCAGCGCAATCGTGGTGGTAAACGTCAGGCTGCCGGCGGTGAGGCCCAGCCGGTCCTCCCGGAACCGCTCGCGCAGGGTCAACAATGCGCTGCGCCAGGGGATGCTGGCAATCTCTCGCAACCACGCCGACAACAAGGTTTGGGCTCGCATGGGCCGCATCATGCCATCGCCCTTTGCCGCGACGCGTCAGTCCCTAATGACGTAAGCTACGCGGCTGCCAATGAACCGGTGCCACCCCGTGCAATCTGCCCCCGACAACACCTCTGCCACCCCTATCGCCAACACCCCTGCCGCATCGGTGATTCTGGCCCGCCAGGTGGCCGTGGCCAGCCTGATATCGCTGATCGTGCTGGGCCTGCTGTGGGAGCTGTGGCTGGCCCCCACCGGCGGCGGCACGCTGGCACTCAAGGTGCTGCCACTGTGCTTTCCCTTGGCCGGCCTGCTCAAGAGCCGCATGTACACCTACCGCTGGCTGAGCCTGATGGTGTGGCTGTATTTCACCGAGGGCGCGGTGCGCGCCTGGAGCGACAAGGCGCCGGGGAACTGGCTGGCGCTGCTCGAAGCCTTGCTCTGTGTCGTGCTGTTTGTTGCGTGCACCGCGCACATCCGCCTGCGCCAGCGCCACGCCAAGTCGCTCACCGGCGCCCCGGATAACGAATCTGTTCACCCCGCCCCATGACCGGTAAAGAATCCCTGCGCACCAACCTACGCGCCACCCTGCGCGCCCTGGTGGGCGATGCCCATGTGCTTACCGAGGGTGACCTCACCGCCTACGAGCAGGACTGGCGCAAGCGCGAACGCGGCCGCGCGCTGGCGGTGGTGCGCCCGGGCAACACCGAAGAAGTGGCGGCCGTCGTCAAGGCCTGCGCCGCCGCCGGCGTGAGTCTGGTGCCGCAGGGTGGCAATACCGGCATGGTGGTCGGCTCCATTCCCGACGACACAGGCACCCAGGTGCTGCTGAGCCTACAGCGGCTCAACCGTATTCGCAGCGTCGACACCGCCAACCTCACCGTCACCGTGGAGGCCGGCTGTGTGCTGCAGACCCTGCAAGAGGCATGCGAGAAGGAAGGCTTTTTGTTCCCCTTGAGCCTGGCCGCCGAGGGCAGCTGCACGATTGGCGGCAACCTCGCCACCAACGCCGGCGGCACCCAAGTGGTGCGCTATGGCAACACCCGCGAGCTGTGTCTCGGGCTGGAAGTCGTCACCGCGCAGGGCGAAATTTGGAGCGGCCTCACCGGCCTGCGCAAGGACAACACCGGCTACGACTTGCGCCACCTGTTCATCGGTTCCGAGGGCACCCTGGGCGTCATTACCGCCGCCACCCTGCGCATCTACCCGCTGCCCGCCGCGCAGCTCACCGCCTATGCGGCCGTGCCTTCGCTGGACGCGGCAGTCGCGCTGCTGGGCCTGGCGCACCAGCATCTGAACTCGGGCCTGACCGGCTTTGAGGTCATGGGCGACTTCGCGCTCAGCCTGGTGCGCAAGCATTTTCCGCAGCAAAACGTGCCGTTTGGCGCCGACACCGCAAGTGCTCCCCACGCCGCAGCGGAAGGCGAGGCGGCTCCCTACTGCGTGGTGCTGGAAAACTCGGACCACGAGTCCGAAGACCACGCCCGCGCGCAGTTTGAGCGACTGCTCGAGGCCGCCATGGAGCAGGGCTGCGTGCTCGACGCGGTGGTCGCCCAAACCCAGGCCCAGGCCCGCGCGCTATGGCACATCCGCGAAAGCATCCCGCTGGCGCAGGCCCAGGAGGGCCTGAACATCAAGCACGACATCTCGATTGCGGTGTCCCGCATTCCGGCCTTCGTGACCGAGACCGACGCTCTGCTGCAGCAGTACCTGCCCGGTGTGCGCCTGGTGAACTACGGCCACCTGGGCGACGGCAACCTGCACTACAACGTGCAAGCCCCCGAAGGCGCCGATGCCGAAGCCTTTCTAGTGGAGCAGGAAGGCCCCATCAACACCATCGTGTACGAGGTGGTGGAGCGGTACAACGGATCCATCTCTGCCGAGCACGGCATCGGCAGCCTCAAGCGCGAGAAGCTGGCCAAGCACAAGTCTCCGGTCGCCCTGGGGGCCATGCGCGCCATCAAACACGCGCTCGATCCCCACAACCTGCTGAACCCGGGGCGTGTGCTATCTAAAGAATAGCGCCTTCCGCATATACGGCGGGCGCTTGCGCCGTTTTTGACTACTTTTTAGCACCTCTCTTTCCGTTGTCAGGAGTCTCCTTGTGGCGAACCTCATTCTCCTGGGCATTGTGTATGTGTCCTTCATCAGCCTCGGGCTGCCCGATGCGATTCTGGGGGTCGCCTGGCCGGCCATCCGCGCCGACATGGGGCAGCCGCTGGCGGCGGTCGGCGCCATCACCATCGCCATGACCTTGAGCGCGGCCGCCGCCAGCTCGTTTGCCGGGCCGATAGCCAAGCGCGTGGGCACAGGAACGGTGGTGGCAGCCAGCTGCCTGATGACGGCGCTGGCCTTACTTGCTTTTTCGGTGGCCCCGTCGTTCGTGTGGCTGGTGGCGCTGGGTGTGCCTCTGGGGCTGGGCGCAGGCGCGGTCGATGCGAGCCTGAACCACTTTGTGGCGGCTCACTATTCGTCACGCCACATGAACTGGCTGCACGGTTTCTGGGGCGTGGGCGCGACCACCGGCCCGCTCATCATGGGCCTGGCGCTGGCCGGCAGCAGCGGCTGGGCGGGCGGGGTGCGCACCATCGGGCTGATGCAACTCAGCCTGGCGGTGCTGCTGTGGGCCACGCTCTCGCTCTGGACCAAAGAACATTCCAAGCCACCGTCCGACGAGAGCGAGCACGCGGAGGCGGTGTTCAAGCCCTTGCAGCCGCTGGCGCTGTGGCTGGCGCCGGCCTTGTTTTTGTTCTACGTGGCGGCCGAGATGGGCACCGGCTTGTGGGCCGCCAGCATTCTGGTGACCGACCGCGGCGTGAGCACCGCACAGGCGAGTGTGTGGGTGTCGGTGTATTTCGGCTCCATCACGGCCGGGCGCTTTGCGGTGGGCCTGATTGCCAACCGTCTGGGCAACCGCCGGCTGGTGCGGCTGGGCATTGGCGCGGCCACGGCGGGGGCGCTGGTATTTGCGCTGCCGCAGGTGTTCGGCAGCTATGCCAGCTTCGGGCTGGTGTTGATGGGCTTGGGCTGCGCGCCGGTGTTTCCTTCGCTGATGCACGAGACGGCGCGGCGCTTTCCTGATGACGTGGCCCGCACCGTCATCGGCCGGCAAATGACCTTTGCCTACGCCGGCGGCTCGGTCATTCCGGCCGCATTCGGGCTTCTGGCGACCTGGGCAGGGCTGGAGGCGGTGATGCCGGTGGTGGTGCTGTTGCTGCTGGCCCTGCTGGCCATGGTGGTGGCTCTGGACCGGATGACCTGATGGCAGAGTGACCTGACGGAAATTGCCCCGCGTGCGGCCTTTTAGAATGGTCGTCATGACGAACGCCCCACCCGTGCGCCCCGTGCGCAGCCAGTACGAAGACTTCATGCGCCATGTGGACACCACCGGCGTTTTCAAACCCGACCGCACCGGCACCGGCACCAAAAGCGTGTTCGGCTACCAGATGCGCTTCGACCTGAACGAGGGCTTCCCGCTGGTCACCACCAAGAAGGTGCACCTGCGCAGCATCATCCAGGAACTGCTGTGGTTTCTGACCGGATCTGCCAACAACAACTGGCTCAAAGAGCGCGGCGTGAGCATCTGGGACGAATGGGCGCACCCCGAGACCGGCGACCTCGGCCCGGTCTACGGCGTGCAGTGGCGCAGCTGGCCGACACCGGACGGCGGCCACATCGACCAGATCCAGGACGTCATCCGCACCCTCAAGACCAACCCCGACAGCCGCCGCATCATCGTCAGCGCCTGGAACGTGGCCGAGCTCAGCAAGATGGCGCTCATGCCCTGCCACGCGTTCTTCCAGTTTTATGTGGCGCCGGCCGAAACACCGGATGGACGCGGGCGCCTGAGCTGCCAGCTCTACCAGCGCAGTGCCGACATCTTTTTGGGCGTGCCCTTCAACATCGCCAGCTACGCCCTGCTCACCCACATGGTGGCCCAGCAGTGCGAGCTGGATGTAGGCGACTTCATCTGGACCGGCGGTGACTGCCACATCTACAGCAACCACCACGAACAGGTGGCGCTGCAGCTCAGCCGCGCCCCGCTGGCCTACCCCACGCTGCGCATCGTGCGCCGGCCTGAGAGCATCTTCGACTACCAGTTCGAGGACTTTGAGGTGCAGGGCTACGAGTGCCATCCGGCCATCAAGGCGCCGGTGGCGGTGTGACCGAAGCCCCCATGAGCAACCCGTCCGCCCTACCCGCTCCCGCCACCCGGCCCCGCCTGCACCTGATTTACGCCCGCGCTGCCAACGGCGTGATTGGCGCCAACGGCACCCTGCCCTGGCACCTGCCCGAGGACCTGGTCCACTTCAAGCGCACCACACTGGGCTGCCCGGTCGTCATGGGCCGCAAGACCTGGGACTCTCTGCCGCCCAAATTCCGCCCGCTGCCCGGGCGCACCAATGTTGTCGTCACCCGCCAGCAAAATTGGCACGAAAACGGCGCCCAGCCCGCATCCGATCTGCGCGATGCGCTACAAATTTGTGAGCAATCGGCGGACGTCTGGGTGATTGGCGGGGCGCAGCTCTACGCCTTGGCCGAGCCGCTGGCCCACACCGCCGTGGTCACCGAAATCGAGCAAGACTTTGCAGGTGACGCCTTCGCCCCCGCCTTGGGTGGCAACTGGCAAGAGGCCAGGCGCGAGCGCCATCTGGCCGCCAGCGGGCTGGCATTCAGTTTTGTGACCTACCGGCGCCACGGGGCCTGAACTCCGCGGCCGGCCGGCAGGGTCAGGCGGCCAGTGGCAGGGCTCTTTGGCGTTTGCCGGTCAAGGCAAACAGCGCCTGCGCCACCGCAGGAGCCAGGGGCGGCACCCCCGGCTCTCCCACTCCGGCGGGCGCACGCGTGCTGGGCACAATAAAGGTTTGCACCACCGGACTGTGCGCCAGCTTGACGATCGGGTAGCTGGGAAAGTTAGTCTGCTGCACCACGCCGTCTTGGATGTCGATCCTGCCGTACAGCGCCGCGGTCAACGCAAAACTCACCGAGCTCTCCATCTGCTGCGCCACGGTGTCGGGGTTCACCACGGTGCCGCAATCCAATGCGCACACCACCCGGTGCACGCGCGGCTGCCCGTCTGCCAGAGACACCTCGACCGCTTGCGCAGCAATGGAGCCGAACGACCCGTGCAGCGCGATGCCCTTGGCGTGCCCGGCTGCCAACGGGCGGGCCCAACCGAACTTGTCCGCTGCAAGCTGCAAAACCGCCGCATACCGAGGCGCGCTCGTGAGGAGCCCCAGCCGGAAGGCCAGCGGGTCCTGTCCGGTTTCAAACGCCAGCTCGTCGATGAAACCCTCCGAGAAAAACGCGTTGTGCGAATGCCCGACCGAACGCCAGAAGCCGACCGGCACGCCCATCCGGGTGGCGATGTGGGCCATGTGCTGGTGGGCAAATCCGTAAGGCAGATCGAACAGCCCCTCTGCGGTGGTCTTGTCCGGCATGTCCACCGGGCCGGCCAACATCGGCAGGCCGCGCTCCATCCAGCGGGGGCTGATGGCGTCTCCGGCTGACTTGATGCGCAGGCTGCTCACCCGGCCCTGCGCATCGATGGAGGCCTTGAGCTGCGCGACATGCATGGGACGATAAAAGTCGTGCGTGGTGTCTTCCTCCCGCGACCACACCAGCTGCACCGGCCGGCCGTCGCAGGCCATCGCCACCCGCACCGCCTGCGCGGCAAAATCCACCTCCAACCGCCGCCCGAAGCCGCCGCCTACGAGCGTGACATGCACTTTGACCTTGTCCTGCGACACACCGGCGGTCTTGGCGGCTATCGCGGCGACCATGCCAGGCACCTGCGTCGGCACCCACACCTCCACCTGCCCGTCCTTCACCTGCGCCGTGCAATTCATCGGCTCCATGGTGGCGTGAGCCAGGTAGGGGGCCCGGTACGTGGCCTCCACCGTGCGCGCCGCGGCGGCTTCTGCCTTGCCGGCATCGCCCGTGCTGTAAAAAGTAAAGCCGCTGTCGGACTGCAGCTTGGCCAGCAGCCCGGCCTCGATCGTGCGGGTATCCAATGCGCCAGCTTCGCGCTGCTTCCACTGCACCTGCACCGCGTCCAGCGCCCGGCTTGCGTGCCAGGTCGTTCGTGCCACCACAGCAAAACCCGCCGTCGAGCCTGCCACAGCCTCCAGCGGCACCAGGGCGACTACGCCTTCCTTCGCCAGGGCTTCCTTGCCATCCAGCGACTGCACCGTGCCGCCCAGCATGGGGCAGTGGCGTACCGCAGCAAACAGCATGCCCGGCAACCGAACATCCATGCCGAAGGCGGCCGCACCATTCGTCTTGGCAGGAATGTCGGTGCGGCGTGCGGGCTGGCCGATCAGCGCCCAGTCCTTGGGGTCTTTGAGCGCCACAGCGGCCGGAGTGCGCGCGGCTGCATCCCGGGCCAAGGTGCCATAGGGGGCCTTTTTGCCGGACGCATGCTGTACCACCCCGTCGACCACGGTGAGCTCTGTAGATGCAAGGCCCCACTGCTGTGCCGCAGCGTCGAGCAGGCTGGCCCGGGCTGTGGCGGCTGCCATGCGCAGCGGACCCCACAGTTCCGCAATGCTGGAAGAGCCGCCGGTCGCATTCACGCCGAGTTCGCGGGCGATTTTGCTCACCACCCATTGCCCCGCGCGAACGGTGGCGGGCTTGTCCGGCTCATCTGTGTCCGATGGGTGAAACGGCAGCGCACTCACGAATATGGCCACATTGCCGTAAATCGCATCGGCCCCGGCTTGCTCTAAACGTACGCGCTCCAGCGGCACATCCAGCTCCTCGGCCGCGAGCATGGCCAAGGAGGTGTGAACGCCCTGCCCCATCTCGCTGCGCGGCATGGCCAGCACGACATCTCCGGCAGCGGTGATCTTGATCCAGCCGTTCAGCGCCACATCGCCTTCGGTTGGCAGCATCAATGCCCCCGAGCCGATGCGCGATCGGGGCGGGGTGACACCCCAACCCACCACCAGCGCACCGGTGGCCCCCAAAGCGCTCAGAATCCAGGTGCGGCGCCTCATGCTGCGGCCCCTGCGGCGCGGTGGATGGCGGCCCGCACCCGCTGGTAGGTTCCGCAGCGGCAGATATTGCTGACCGCCTCGTCAATCTCCGAGTCCGTCGGTTTGGGCTTGCGCGCCAGCAGTGCGGCCGCAGCCATCAGCATGCCGCTCTGGCAATAGCCGCACTGCGGCACTTGCTCGGCAATCCAGGCCTCTTGCAGCGGGTGGGGCTTGTCTGCGGAGCCCAGAGACTCGATCGTGTGGATGGTCTTGCCCGCGACCGCAGAAGCAGGCACCACGCAGGAGCGCACCGCCTCACCATCAATGTGCACCGTGCACGCGCCGCAGGCTGCCACCCCACAACCGAACTTGGTTCCCGTCATATTGAGCACATCACGCAGCACCCACAACAAGGGCATGGCCGGATCGGCATCAACTGCGAGCGACTTTCCGTTGACTCTGAGTTCCACAAAATCTCCTGGTAATGGGCCACCTCGGGCCGGCACCTTCGCCATTGATAATACGGCAGAAGCCCGCCGCACACGGTGGGAAGTAGCAATCAACGCGACCCATGCCCGGTTGATCGGAGGGGCTCTGCTTCGCTACGTTTTTGAGAGCATTTGCCGCATATCCGGCGGGCGAAAACGCCGGTTTTTCTTTGAAATTTGACCATGAAACTTGCCACCTGGAACGTCAACTCTTTAGGCGTACGCCTGCCCCAGGTGCTGGACTGGATGACCTCTCAACAGGCGTCCGGTGCGCCGGTGGATGTGCTGGCCCTGCAGGAGCTCAAGCTCACCGATGACAAGTTCCCCGCCGACGCGTTTGCCTCCATCGGCTACCAGGCGCAGTGGTTCGGCCAGAAAACCTACAACGGCGTGGCCCTGCTCTCGCGCACGCCGGCCAGCGGTGTCATCAAGAACATTCCCGGGTTTGAGGACGACATGGCCCGCGTGATCACCGGCACCTTTGCGCTGCCGGGCGGCTCATCGGACGATGCAGGGGTGCGGGTGATAGGTGCCTACTTCCCCAACGGGCAGGAGCCCGGGAGCGACAAGTTTGAGTACAAGATGGAGTGGCTCACCGCACTGCGCCGCTGGGTAAAAGAAGAGCTGGCCGCCCACCCGAAGCTGGTGCTGATGGGCGACTACAACATCACCTTCGACGAAGACGATGTGTGGGACCCGGTGAACTTGGAAGGCACCATCCACTGCACCGAAGAAGAGCGCTACCACTTGCGCGCCCTGATCGCGCTGGGCCTGACCGACAGCCACCGCCTGTTCCCGCAGCCGCCCAAGTCCTACAGCTGGTGGGATTACCGCGACGCGGGCTTCCGGCGCAACCGCGGCCTGCGAATTGACCACATTTTGGTGAGCCAGGCCCTCAAGCCCGAAGTTGCCGCCTGCACCATCGACAAAACCCCGCGCAAAAACGAGCGCCCCAGCGACCACGCGCCGGTGGTGGTGGACATTGGCGGGCCGCTTTAGGCAATAGAACGCCCGCCTGTCGTTAAGGCGTCCGACTCGCCGCCGCAATGAGATCCGCGATGGCCTCGAACTCCGCCATGTGCGCAGAGGTGGGCCGGGTCACCAGCGCAATCGTGCGCACCGGAGCAGGCGGCGCCAGCGGCCGGGCCTGAAGAGACGACCCGTTGAGAAGACCGCCTTGGATCGCCAACTCGGGCAACAGGGCAACCCCCAGTCCGGATGAAACCATCTGCACCAGGGTGAGCAAGCTGGTGACTTCGATGCCCTTGACCCCAGCCACCTCGGTCGCGCTGCAGGCTTGCAGGCTGTGATC
>NZ_CAMCVG010000074.1 GCF_945881795.1 Rhodoferax sp. OV413 | reverse complement strand
TTGCAGCGCGACCAGGCACACCAAGGCCAGCGTCAGGCCGTAGCGGGTGATCTCCTGCCCTTTGAATACGCCTTACACCGCAAAAGCAAATACAAACAAAGCAGCGGTCAGTGTGTAGCCCAGCGCGGCGTCTGCCACGGTGGCGGCCAGGGCGAGTGTCGCGGCGCTGGTAATGACCACTGAGCCCAGCAGTGTTTTGTCGCCCAGCTGGGCGGTTTTGGAATAGGTGAGTGGGTAGTCGGTCATGGGGGGTTTCTGTCTATCAATGTCGGCCAAGCCGACCGAAAGGGGCCGAGTCTACAGAGGCCGCGGACTATTCCCGCTCGGGGAGGCTATTTTTGGTGCTCAGCGTGGTAACGGGCTACGCGTTCCACTTCGTTTTTCGAGCCCAGCACCACGCTCACCCGCTGGTGCAGCTGGGAGGGCTGGATGTCGAGGATGCGCTCGGTGCCGGTGGAGGCCGCGCCGCCGGCCTGCTCAACCAGCCAGCCCATGGGGTTGGCTTCGTACATCAGGCGCAGCTTGCCCGGTTTGCCGGGCTCGCGCTGGTCCCAGGGGTACATGAACACGCCGCCGCGGGTCAGGATGCGGTGCACATCGGCCACCATGCTGGCAATCCAGCGCATGTTGAAGTCCTTGCCGCGCGGGCCGGTCTTACCGGCCAGGCACTCTTCGATATAGCGGGTGACCGGAGGGGCCCAGTGGCGCATGTTGCTCATGTTGATGGCGAATTCCTGGGTGTCTTCGGGAATGCGCACGTTTTCCTGGGTGAGCACAAAAGAGCCTTGCTCGCGGTCCAGGGTGAACATAGCCACGCCCTCGCCCACGGTGAGCACCAGCGTGGTTTGCGGCCCGTAAACGCAATACCCGGCGGCTACCTGTTGGGTGCCAGGCTGCAGAAAGTCCTGCTCGCTCACGCCCGGGCCTTCGGTTTTTTTGACCATTACGCTGAAGATGGTGCCGATGCTGACATTCACATCGATGTTGCTCGAGCCATCCAGCGGATCGAACATCAACAGGTATTCGCCCTGCGGGTAGCGGTTGGGCACAAGGTAGATGCCTTCCATCTCTTCGCTGGCCATGGCGGCGAGGTGGCCGCCCCACTCATTGGCCTCAATCAGCACTTCGTTGGCGATGATGTCGAGCTTCTTTTGGATCTCGCCCTGCACGTTCTCGCTCTCGGCGGCTCCCAGCACACCGCCCAGCGCACCCTTGGTGACCGCCAGGCTGATGCTCTTGCAGGCCCGCGCCACCACTTCAAGTAGCAGACGCAGCTGCGGCGGGATCGTGCCTTCGCCGCCGGCGTCGCGGCTGCCGCGCTGTTTCTCGATGAGGTAGCGGGTGAGCGAGATGCGTTGTGTCATGGGGGTTCCCTGGATGGTTGGAGATCAGTCGGCCAGCGCGCGGTCTGTGACTTCGCGCACGTCGTTGCTCAGGTCGGCCTTGGCGGCCACGCGGGCCAGCGCCTCGCGCGCCGCGCCGCGGTAGGGCTCGGCCAGCTTTTTCCAGCGGTCCAGCGCGCGGGCCAGGCGGGCGGCAACCTGGGGGTTGATGGCGTCCAGCTCCATCACACGCTCGGCCCAGAACACATAGCCTGCCGCATCGGTGCGGTGGAAGCCGCCGGGGTTGGCGCTGCAGAAGCTGAAGATGACGCTGCGCGCGCGGTTGGGGTTCTTGAGGTTGAAGTCGGGGTGGGCCATGAGTTGGCGCACGGCCGGCAGCACCTGGCCGCCGCGGTCGCTGGTGCCGGCTTGAAGCGCGAACCACTTGTCGAGCACCAGTGCCTCGTCCTTGAACAGGGCGTGAAAGCGGGCCAGGGCCTGGGCCGCCAGAGGGTGCCCACTGCCCACCAGCGCCTGCAGGGCGTTGAACCGGTCGGTCATGTTGCCGGCGTCTTTGAAGCGCTGCAGGGTCTTGCCGGGCCAGACAGCTTCGCCGCTGTGGGCGGCAGCCAGGCACAAGAAGCTCAGCGCCATGCCGGCGAGCGCGCGGCGGCCGCTGGATACGGGGTCGGGGCGGTAGCCGCCGTTGTTCTCGTGCACCGCATAGGCCCATTCCCAATCGGCATGCAGGGCGGTGGCCAGCTGCAGGCGCATGGCTTCGCGCACCGCGTGAATGCGCTGCGGGTCTACCACGTCTAGCTGCTCGGAGATGTAGGCCTCAGACGGCAGGGTGAGCACCAGCTCCTTGAAGGCAGCGTCCAGCGTGGGGTGGCGCAGCACCGAGCGCATGGCCTCTATATAGGCATCATTGAGCGGTTTTGAGCCCGTGGAGTCTGCGCTAGTAGCTATATTTTCGATAGCACTGCGCAGAGCGAGGCGCTGGCCGGCCTCCCAGCGGTTAAAGGCGTCCGTGTCGTGCGCCAGCAGGGTGAGCAGCTGGGCGTCGGTGTAGTCAAAGTCCAGCACCACCGGCGCCGAGAAGCCGCGCAGGATGGAGGGCACCGGCAGCTCGGCCACGTGCTGGAAGGTGATGCTCTGGCTGGCTTCTGCAAGCACCATCAGGGCGTTGTCGCCCACAGGCTGGCCGTCCACGGTGAGCGGCAGTGCCGCGCCGCTGGCGGCGCCCAATAGCCCGATGCGCACCGGAATCACAAACGGTTCCTTGACCGGCTGGCCCGGCGTGGGCGCGCAGCTTTGGCTGAGGTGCAGGGTGTAGGTCTGGGCGGCGGGGTCGTATTCGCCGCGTGCGGCCACGCGGGGCGTGCCGGCCTGGCTGTACCAGCGCTTGAACGGGGGTAGCAGCTTGTCGAGCGGTGAGTGGGGGTTGGCCTCGGCGATGCTGGAGGCGAAGTCGTCGCAGGTGACAGCCTGGCCGTCAAAGCGCTCGAAATACAGCTTCATGCCACGCTCAAAGCCCTTGCGGCTGGACTGGATGCTGCCGTCGCCTACCAGCGTTTGCATCATGCGCACCACTTCGGCACCTTTTTCGTAGATGGTGACGGTGTAGAAGTTGTTGATCTCGATGTAGCTGTCGGGCCGCACCGAGTGGGCCATGGGGCCGGCGTCCTCGGGGAACTGGGCGGTGCGCAGCACGCGGACGTCTTCAATCCGCTTGACCGCGCGGGCGCTGGCCTCGGCGCACAGGTCCTGGCTGAACTCTTGGTCGCGGAAGACGGTCAGGCCTTCTTTGAGGCTGAGCTGAAACCAGTCCCGGCAGGTGATGCGGTTGCCGGTCCAGTTGTGGAAGTACTCGTGACCCACCACGCTCTCGATGTTGGCGTAGTCCGCGTCGGTGGCGGTGGCCTGGTTGGCCAGCACGTACTTGGTGTTGAAGATGTTGAGGCCCTTGTTCTCCATGGCGCCCATGTTGAAGTCGGAGGTGGCCACAATCATGAAGCGCTCCAGGTCCAGGGGCAGGCCGAAGCGGACCTCGTCCCAGGCCACGCTGGCCATCAGGCTGTTCATCGCGTGCTCGGTTTTATCGAGATCACCGGGGCGCACGAACACCTGCAGCAGGTGGTCTTTGCCCGCGCGGCTGGTAATGCGCTGTTCGCGCGCCACCAGCTGGCCGGCCACCAGCGCAAACAGATAGCTGGGTTTTTTGTGCGGGTCGACCCACTTGGCAAAGTGCCGCGCACCGTTGGGGCCGTCGTCCAGATCGCCGGACTCCACCAGGTTGCCGTTGGACAGCAAGACGGGGTATTTGGCCTTGTCAGCGCGCAGGGTGACGGTGTAGCTGGCCATCACGTCGGGGCGGTCGAGGAAATAGGTAATGCGGCGAAAACCCTCGGCCTCGCACTGGGTGAAGAAGGAGTCGTTGCTCACATACAGGCCCATGAGCTTGGTGTTTTTGGCCGGCATGCAGGTGGTGAAAATCTCCAGCGCAAAGGGCTCCTGGCCCTCGGGCAGGTTTTCGAGCACCAGCTGGTTGCCATCCATCTTGAAGCTGGTGCCCTGGCCGTTGACCAGCACCCGGGCCAGGTTCAGCTCCTCGCCGTCCAGGCGCAGCGGCTGCGCCGGCACGTCGGGGTTGCGGCGCAGGGTCATTTTGTTGAGCACGCGGGTCTTGGCGGGGTCGAGGTCGAAGCTCAGGTCGACGGCGTCGATCCAGAACGCGGGGGGGCAATAGTCGCCGCGCTGAATCACGGCGGCAGGGCCCGAGGCCTCACGAAGATGCAACATGGGGTGTCTCCAAAAAACAGGATTCGATCAGGGCGTGGTGGCGCTTGCGCGGTGGTCGGGGGCCGATGCCCCTTGTGGCGCCCCTGTGGAGTATTGCGCCTGCATATGAAAAAGGGTTGTCATCAAATGCCCTGCTTGAGGGACGCCTGGATGAAGACATCCAGGTCGCCGTCGAGCACCTTTTGCGTGGCCGACACTTCGACGTTGGTGCGCAAGTCCTTGATGCGGCTGTTGTCCAACACATACGAGCGGATCTGGTGGCCCCAGCCGACGTCGGTTTTGGTGTCCTCCAGCTTTTGCTGTTCTTCCTGACGCTTGCGCATCTCGAAGTCGTAAAGCCGGCTGCGCAGCCGCTTCCAAGCCACGTCGCGGTTGCTGTGCTGGCTGCGCCCGTCCTGGCACTGCACCACGATGCCGGTAGGCATGTGGGTCAGGCGCACGGCCGAGTCGGTTTTGTTGATGTGCTGGCCGCCGGCGCCCGAGGCGCGGAAGGTGTCCACCCGCACGTCGGCCGGGTTGATGTCGATCTCGATCGTGTCGTCAATCTCGGGGTACACGAACACCGAGGCAAACGAGGTGTGGCGCCCGCCCGAGCTGTCGAAGGGCGACTTGCGCACCAGGCGGTGCACACCGGTTTCGGTGCGCAGCAGGCCGAAGGCGTATTCGCCTTCTACCTTGATGGTGGCGCTCTTGATGCCGGCGGTGTCGCCGTCGGTCAGGTCTTCCACGTTGGCGGTGAAGCCCTTGCGCTCGGCGTATTTCAGGTACTGGCGCAGCAGCATGCTGGCCCAGTCGCAGGCTTCGGTGCCGCCGGCCCCGGCCTGAATGTCCAGGAAGCAGGGCAGGGGGTCAGCCGGGTTGTTGAACATGCGGCGGAACTCCAGCCCCTCGACGATTCCGGTGAGCGTGGCGGTCTCGGCTTCGATGGTGATGAGGCTTTCCTCGTCGCCCTCTTCCTTGCTCATGTCGTAGAGCTCGGTGTTGTCGGAGAGGTTGCTGGTGAGATCATTGAGCGTGACCACCACGCCGTCGAGCATCTTTTTCTCTTTGCCCAGTTCCTGGGCTTTTTTGGGGTCGTTCCAGACCGAGGGGTCTTCTAGTGAGGCGTTGACGGTGCGCAGGCGTTCCGCTTTGGCATCGTAGTCAAAGATACCCCCTGAGTTCCTGCGTCCTGTTGCTCAGGTCAATCAGGGTGGTGCCGATGAGGTTGATGCGTTCTGCTTCCATGTTGCGGGTCCTGCGATCTGTAGAGGTTGTCAACCGCCTATTTTAGTTGCCATCACCCTTTCGGACTCTCGCTCGCGAAGGTAACTACGTGGTCGACTTCCGGGCGGATGCCGATCCACTCACCGATATGGTGGTCGTGGTGGCTGGGCACATGGGCCATCACGAGCTCCCCCGTCCGCAGCGCCAGGGTGTAGAGGAACTCGTTGCCCCGAAACGCCTTGTTGACTATGCGCGCCTGCACCTCGGCGGCATCGTCGTGGACGATGTCATCCGCCCGCAAAAGAATGTCACAGGGGCCCAGGCTGAGGCGGTCCTGCTCGTGCTGCTCTATGCCGTGCAGCTCGCCCAGCGGGGTGACGACGTGTTTGTGGATCACACCGTTTTCCTCGTGGAGCTCGACCTGTGCGGGGGCGAATACACCGTGGCCGATAAAGTCGGCCACAAACCGGGTAGCCGGCCGGTGGTAGAGCGTGTAGGCGTCGGCCCACTGGTCCAGGCGGCCCTGTTGCATCACACCGATGAGGTCCCCGATGGCGAAGGCCTCCAGTTGATCGTGGGTTACGAAGAGGGCAGTGGCCCCGGCCGCCTTCAGGATGGTGCGCAGCTCCTGCGCCAGGCGTTCCCGCAGGTCCACATCCAGGTTGGAGAAGGGCTCGTCCAGCAGCAAGAGCTTGGGTTGCGGTGCCAGCGCCCGCGCAAGTGCCACCCGCTGTTGCTGTCCGCCCGATAGCTCATGGGGGTAGCGCGCGGCGAGATCCTCCAGCCCCACGAGCCGCAAGACATCCGCAACCCGGGCGCTGCGCTGATCTGCGGGCAGGTGATGGATACCAAAGGCGATGTTCTTGCGCACATCCATGTGCGGGAAGAGGGCGTAGTCCTGGAACACCATCCCCATCTGACGGCGCTCGGGCGGCAGGGCCTGCCCGTGTCCGCTGACCGTGATGCCTCCGAGCGATATCCGCCCGGCGTTAGTGGCTTCCAGCCCGGCAATGGCCCGCAAGAGGGTGGTCTTTCCGCAACCCGAGGGGCCGATGAGCACGCCAATTTCACCGGCCCGCAAGCCGAAGCTCACCCCGTCAACTGCCGGCTTGGAAGACGTGCGATAGCGCACGCTGAGGTCTTGGAGTTCGAGGTACATGATCAAAATTGTAGGTACTTACAATTCTCATTCAGAGCCGCAGGGTCCCCCGGGCTGTTCTTACGCGCTTTTGTGACCCCCACCCCGAAATGTTGACAACTGCATTGCGCGCCCTGCCGGCCCAGATCGCCTTGTGCCTGGTGGGGGCGCTGGTCTCGCTCCCCGTCCTGGCGTTGGCAGCGGCAGTGCTGCAATGGGATAGCGTGTCGTTGGGGCTGCTGCGGGAGATGGCGGGCTCCGTGCTCCCTGATTACGCGGGTACCACCTTGTTCTTGTGTCTGGTGGTTGCGGTGGGTGTGGGTGTGGTGGGCACGGCCTGCGCCTGTGCGGTCACCTTGTTCGAATTTCGGGGGCGTCGCCAGTGGGAATGGGCGCTGCTCCTGCCCCTTGCTATGCCCGCGTACGTCGTGGCGTATGCCTACACCGATTTTTTGCAGTTCAGCGGCCCGGCGCAGACTTGGATGCGCGGTGCTCTGGGCCTTGAGGGGCGCTTGCTTCCGGAAGTTCGCAGCCTGGGCGGGGCTGCGATTGTGTTTGTGTTTACCTTGTATCCCTATGTGTATCTGCTGGTGCGGGTGGCGCTGCTCGAGCGGGCCGCGCACCTGATGGACGCCGCCCGCATGATGGGCGCCTCGCTGGGCCGCCGCATTGTGACGGTTGCGATTCCGCTGGCCCGCCCGGCCATCATGGCGGGCGTGGCACTGGCATTGATGGAGACCTTGGCGGACTACGGGGTGTCCAGCTACTTTGGCATTCAGACTTTCACCGCGGGTATCTACAAGGCCTGGCTGGTGCTGGACAGCCGTATTGCCGCCGCCCAGCTTGCCACGGTGCTGCTGGTGATGACTGCCTTGCTGCTGCGCCTTGAGCTGTATGCCCGACGCAATATGCGCTATGCCAATGCCAAGGGCGCAAAGACGCCGGCTCAGCCGGTGCGTTTGACCCGGAGTCGTGCGCTGGTGGCCACACTGGTGTGCGGTGTGCCGGTCTTGTTGGGCTTTGTCCTGCCGGTGTTGTTCATGTTGCGGCCCTTGTGGCAGGCCTGGGGCCTGGCCGACAGCCCGCTGCCCTGGAATAGCTTTTGGGGCTGGAGTCTCAACAGCTTCAAGCTGGCGGCCTTCACGGCGGTGCTGGCCACCGGCCTGGCGCTGACCTTGGCTTTCGCGGCGCGGACCGCGCCGAACCCTCTCACCCGCTTCGTGGTCAGCCTCTCCGGCATGGGTTATGCCGTTCCCGGCGCTGTGATTGTGGTGGGCCTGTTGATACCCCTGGGCTGGCTGCAGGCTGCGCGGCCGGATTGGCAGGTGGGTTTCTGGATCAGCAGCACCGTAGTGGGAGTGATCTGGGCGTATCTGGTGCGCTTCAGCGCAGTGGCCCTGCACACAGTGCAAAGCGGCTACAACCAGATGCCGGTGACCTTTGATGAAACCGCGCGCATGCTGGGTGTGCGGGGTTGGCAGATGTGGTGGCGCATACACCGGCCCTTGCTGCTGCGCAGCAGTCTGGTTGCCGGTTTGCTGGTTTTCGTGGATGTGATGAAGGAGCTGCCCGCAACGCTGATATTGCGGCCCTTCGATCACGACACCCTGGCTGTTGTCACCTTTCAGCTGGCCAAAGACGAGCGGCTCGGTGAGGCCGCCTTGCCCGCGCTGGTCTTGGTGCTGGTGGGGCTCATACCGGTGATCTTCCTGAGCCGCACCCTGAACAGAAAAACGGCCTGACCGTCTGCTGCACTCAGGCCGAAGGCCCTGCGCGTGTGGGGGCTTAGCGGTAGCCCACGCGGTCCAGCATCTGCTGCACCTTCACCTGATTCATGCCGACGATGCTCACCGGAATCGTCTCTGCCTTGAAGCTGCCGCCGCTCATGCTCTCCAGCGCCGGGTTGCTGATCTTGATGCCTTTGGCGACGGGCCACTCGTTGTTTCCGTTCGCAAAGTACTCCTGAGCCTGCGTGCTGGCCAGAAACTCGAGGAACTGCAGGGCATAGGCCGGGTTCTTGGCGTTTTTCGCGACCGCGCCGCCGGCGATGTTCACATGCGTACCCCAGCTGCTTTGGTTGGGGAACACCACGCCGACCTTGTCCATGACCGCGCGGTCCTCGGCTTTGTCGCTCCGCATCAGACGCGCGAGGTAGTAGGTGTTGGTCAGCGCCACGCCGCATTCGCCGGAGGCAGTGGCCTTGATCTGGTCGGTATCACCGCCTACCGGATTGCGGGCCATATTGCTCACCAGGCCCTTGAGCCAGGCTTCGGTGGCAGCACTTCCGAGGTGTTCATTCATTGCCCCGAAGAGGCTCAGGTTGTAAGGATGAGAGCCCGAGCGGGTGCACAGCAAACCCTTGTTTTTCGGTTCGGCGAGCTTTTCATAGGTGTCCACCTGCCCTTTGGGCACGCCGGCCTTGTTGTACACAATGACGCGGGCCCGGGAGCTGAAGCCGAACCACGGCGTTCCGTCGGCGCTGGTCTTGCCGCGCAGTTGCACCGGGATGGCATCCTCCAACACCTTGGATTTCACCGGCGCAAACAGGCCATCCACCTCGGCTCTCCACAGGCGCGAGGCGTCCACCAGCAAAATCACGTCTGCGGGGGAGGCCGCCCCCTCCGCCCTCAGGCGCTGAAGAATGCCGGCATCGTCCGCGTCCACCCGCTTGATCTGGATGCCCGTGCTTTGTGTGAAGGCGGCGTAGAGCTGCACGTCGCCGGGGTAGTGGCGCGCAGAGTAGATGTTGATAACTTTGTCCTGCGCATGGGCCCAGGGCGCTGCGCAAGATAGGGCGGCGGCAAGTGTGAGGCCGATGGAAGAAAGGGTTTTCATAAAGGGGTGTCCAGTTCAAAATACAAATGAGAAACGTTCTCATTGTAATTCTCTGTTGAGACCCCTTCGTGCTAATGGATAAATGGCTCCATCAATGCCGCCAGCTCCTCGGGCTGGTCGTGGTGCAGCATGTGACCGGCGTTGTCAATCTGCGCAATCTCTACCTGCGGCACCACCTTCAGGCGTTCGCGGTATTCCTCGGGGGTGAAGGTGCCCTTCCACCATACGTCCATGTTGCTCTCGGTGGCTTCTACCGCCAGCACCGGCATGCTCAGGCGCTTGTGGGTTGCCAGTACCTCCTCGACCCGGTAGAGCTGCGCGCTGGTGATCTTGTGCGCCGGGGCGCCCAGCACCCTCCAGCTGCCGTCCGCACCCTCAGTTGCCCAGTGCTGTGCCAGCCAGGAGGCCTTGTCGGGGCTCAGGCGCGGGTTGGTTTTGATCAGCCGGCGGGCCACGCCGTCCAGGCTGTCGTAAGGTTTGAGGTTGATCTCGCCGGCGCGTAGCAATTTCAGCTGATCCATCCAGTTGGCCAGCCGGGTGGGGGCTTGGGCGGGTACGGTGGCCGGCATGCCAAAGCCCTCCAGGTTCACCAGGCGGCGCACCCGCTGGGGCCGCACCCCGCCGTAGAGCATGGCGATGTTGCCGCCCATGCTGTGGCCCACCAGATTCACCGCCTCTCCCGGGGCGTAGTGGTCGAGTAAGAAGTCGAGGTCGGCCAGATAGTCGGCATACCAATAGTGGTCGGCGCCGGGGTAGCCGACCCCTTCGCGGTAGCCGGTTTTGCCAAAACCGCGCCAGTCGGGGGCAATGATGAAGTGGTCCCGTCGCAGCGCGTCCACCACAAACTGAAAGCTCGCCGCCACATCCATCCAGCCGTGCAGCAAGACCAGCGGCACCTTCCCCGGGGCCGCTTCGCCCCAGACCAGCACGTGGTACGACATGTCGCGGATGGGAACGAACTCGCTGCGGAAAGGGCGTTGGGCTTGGTACATTGCTGAAATCATAAGGAGACCGTGCATGGCCGTCAGTCAAGGCAGAGACAAAACCGCCGCGTCCCGGCTGCCCGCCGGCTACGAGGCGCTGCACCGCAACTTTCGCTGGCAGGTGCCGCAGCACTTCAACATGGCGCAGGAATGCAGCCGCCGCTGGGCCGCTGCCCCAGCGACTCCCCCCGCCACTCCCGCTCATCCTGATGCCCCTGATGCTTCCAAAAGAATAGCAGTGTGCGCATATTCCACGGGCGGTGAGACCGAGTTTTATACCTATTTTCAGCTGCAGGAGCAGGCCAACCGGCTCTCGCACGCGCTGGCAGGGCTGGGCGTGCGGCGGGGCGACCGGGTCGGCATCGTGCTGCCCCAGTGTTTTGAGACGGCGGTGGCTTACATGGCGGTGCTGCAAATGGGCGCGGTGGCGATGCCGCTCTCGATGCTGTTCGGGCCCGAGGCGCTGGAATTCCGTCTGCAGGACAGCGAAGCCGTAGTCGCCATTTGCGACGCCGGCTCGCTGGCCGCGCTTGCGGGCGTGCGCAGCAGCTGCCCTCAGCTGGCGGCGGTGCTGGCTGTCGGGTTAGGGGTGGGGTTAGGGTTGGGGGATAACGATGCAGCCTCACTGCTCTGCAGCCCGCACGACGCCCGCTGGGAGGCCGCCCTGGCGGCCCAACCGGCCGAGTTCGCTCTGGTGGACACGCTGGCCGACGACCCCGCTGTGCTGATTTACACCAGC
>NZ_CAMCVG010000073.1 GCF_945881795.1 Rhodoferax sp. OV413 | reverse complement strand
TCTGCGCCCTGCGCTTCCAAGTTGCCGTCTGTCAAAAAGCCTGAACCATAAAGTGGAATGGCTTTGTTCAAGCCTGCGGCAGCGTAATCTTTGACAAACTTCACGGCACCACCGCCTGCAAAGAAGGTGAACACTGCATCGGGCTTGCTTGCGGCAATGTCTGTCAACAAGGCCTGAAACTCCACATTAGGAAATGGTAGGCTCAACTCTTTGACCACCGTACCGCCACCTTTTTCAAACGCTTCTTTAAAACCCTTTACCGATTCATCACCTGCGGCGTATTTCCATGTGATGGTGGCCACTTTTTTAATGCCTTTTTTGGCCATCACTTCGCCCATGGCGTAACCAGGCTGCCAGTTTGAAAACGAACTCCGGTAAATGTTCGTGGCGCACATGGGGCCAGTCACCGCGTCTGCTCCTGCGTTGGGCACGATCAGCAAGGTTCCGCTGTCTTTGGCCACCTTAGCCATGGCCATGGCCACACCGGAATGCACGGAGCCGATTAACACGTCTACGTTGTCACGCTTGACCAACTTGTTGACGTTGTCGGTTGCTTTAGAAGGGTCGGACTCGTCGTCCACTTTGACAAACTCAACCTCGCGCCCTGCAATCTTGCCGCCCTGTTCTGCCACATACAACTTAAAGCCGTTTTCAATGGCGTTGCCTAAAGAGGCAAAGGTCCCCGTGTAGGGCAGCATTAGCCCCACCTTCAGCTTGCCGCTGGTCTGGGCCATAGCAAACGTTGGAACAAGTGCTGCAGTGGCAAGCAGCGTGACAAACGTGGTTTTGATTTTCATGTAGTAGTCTCCTTTGATGTGCTTTGATGTGCTTTGATTTTGTCCGTGGATGGTTTTAGGTTGGGTAACCACAGCTGGAGTTTAAATTGGTCCCGAGGACCATTGGTCAACAAAACAAAAACGCTCACACAAGGTGGGCGTTAGATGCATCATAGGTTGAGGCTTTGAGAAATGAATCTTCACTTAATTCTCAACATGCACATCAGCATCTCGCAAAAAAGCTCAGCTTCGCTGCGAGACGACAAGGGTAAACGCTAGTGATGTTTGTTTAAGAGTCTTATTGACTGGATATTGCCATCACCCTAGCATTCACACATGGTCGCTTTCATGCACATGTCTAAGGGCCACCGGTCAAAGAAATGTTCGTCCTTATCGGAGAGCAGAGGGTTAGTATGAATCGCCGTATAGCACTTGCCGCCAGTGCTTGTATTGCGTTGGATTTTGTTCTGATGGGTGCGCAAGCTCAATCACCAACGCCAATACGTATTTTGGTCGGAGCACCAGCTGGCGGCTCCACAGACACCTTAGCCAGGGTACTTGCGCAGGAGCTAAGCCGGCTACTGGGTCGCAGAGTGATCGTAGAGAACAAGCCAGGCGCCGGGGGAAACATTGCAGCAGAAGCGGTGGCTAAGGCAGCCCCTGATGGCAACACCCTGCTCATGAGCTTCACCAGCCATGCGATCAATGCCTCGCTCTACTCCAATCTACCGTTCGACCCGGTAAGAGACTTCACACCTTTAACCTGCGTAGCTACTTCGCCTTCGGTCCTAGTGGCACACCCGTCACTGCCAGCTAGAGATGTGCGTGAACTCATTGAGCTGGCCCGAGCCAAACCCGGCCGCCTGAACTTTGCAATTGGTGCCATTGGCTCATCTTTACATCTGGCGGGCGACGCTTTTAAGATGCAGTCGGGCGTCTACATTGTCAATATTCCCTATCGAGGAACAGCCCCCGCCATCCAAGACGTGCTTGCCGGTCAAGTCGAGCTCATGTTTGCCGCTGTAGGCAATGCGCATACCCACATCAGGGCAGGCAAACTGCGTGCGCTGGGTGTGACCAGTGCAAAACGTCTACCGGCATTTCCGGAAGTTCCCGCGATCAACGAGGTACTGCCTGGCTATGAGTCCAGCGCCTGGTTTGGTCTGTTTGCGCCTGGACGCATGGACGCAGCTCTTACCAGCGTTCTATCGGATGCAACTCGCCAGGCCGTAGCCGCCCCCGAGGTGCTGCGCCGGTTCGAAACAGAAGGCTATAACCCGGTAGGCAACGCACCCGAAGAATTCGGCCGCTTCGTGCAGGCCGAGATCACGCGTTGGCGACGAGTAGTGAAATTTTCCGGGGCAAAACCCGAATGATCAAACCCCAGTCACTTGCCCAGAAAATCATTGCCCGTGCCGCTGGTCGAGACACTGTTCGCGTGGGCGAGATTGTCAATTGCCGCGTGGACCTCGCTATGTTCCACGACTCCTCCGGTCCGCGACGTCTCAAGCCAATGCTAGAGGAACTGGGCGCTCAGATATGGGATAAGTCTCGGGTCGTGCTGGTCATGGATCACTACTTGCCCGAGCGCAACGAGGAGTCGCGCAAGATCGTGCGTATTGCGCGGGACTGGGCAAATGAGCAGGCCCTACCCTATGTGTACGATGGTCTGGGTATATGCCACTTAGTGGTGCCTGAGCATGGCCACATTGCCCCTGGGATGTTTTGTGTGGGGGGCGATTCGCATTCGCCAACTGGGGGCGCCTTTGGGGCCTACATGTTCGGTATCGGCAGCACCGAGATGCTGGGCGTGGTGGTAACCGGTGAAATTTGGTTGAGTGTGCCTAAAACCATCGCCATGAATTGGTCGGGGCGGCTGGCCGCGGGTGTCTGTGCCAAAGACATGATCTTGTCCATGATTGCCCGTTTTGGCATCAACGGCGCAAACTACCAGGCGGTCGAATTCGCCGGCAGTGCCGTGCGGGCCTTGCCTATGCAGGAGCGGATGACTCTGTGCAACATGAGCGCCGAACTTGGAGCACAGACTGGCCTAGTAGCGCCCGACGTTGTCACCCGTGAGTGGCTGACGCAGGCAGGTGCCGCGATTCCGATAGACCTTGGTACGCTGCAGTCCGACCCGGGCAGCGCCGACCAGCAACACGACTTGGACGCCAGCACACTAAGTCCGCAGCTGGCAGCGCCACACAGCCCCGCTCGCGGCGTGACGCTGGCCGAGCACTCCAGCACGCGAATCGACGTGGCCTACATAGGCGCCTGCACCGGAGCCAAGCTGGAAGATCTGCATTTCGCCGCCGAAGTGTTGCGTGGCCGCAAGATTGCACCCAGCGTGCATCTTATGGTGGCGCCGGCAAGCCTCAAGGACCGCGCTCATGCTGAAGCAGATGGCACCCTGCAGTCTCTCATCGATGCCGGGGCCAGCATTTTGCCCAGTACCTGCGGTGCCTGCGCAGGCTACGGTGATAGTTTTACAGAGAACCAGACCGTTATATCGAGCACAGCTCGTAATTTTCGAGGACGTATGGGGCCGGCCAGCACCCAAGTATTTCTTGGCTCACCCTACACAGTTGCAGCGTCCGCGCTACGGGGCTACATCACCGATCCACGAGAGGTGTTGCAATGATCGTTTCACACAGGATCTGGCACCTTGGGGCTGACGTGGATACCGACGCGCTTGCGCCCGGTGCATGGATGCAGTATGGCATCGACGTGGTTGCACAACACAGCCTTGAAAACCTGCTACCGGCATTTGCCAGGGAAGTGCGACCAGGCGACGTGATCGTGGCGGGCCCCAACTTCGGCATCGGGTCTTCACGCGAGCAAGCGGCGGCGGCTCTGGTGCAACTAGGTATTGCGGCAGTCATCGCTCCATCTTATGGCGGCCTTTTTTTTCGTAATGCATTCAACCTTGGGCTGTTGCTGTTGACCTGTACCCAAGCGGAAAGGCTCCAAAAAGAAGAGCGTCTCGCACTGGATGGAAGCGGCTCGGCAATTATTTTGCAATCCGGCGCAAGGCTTGACTGTGAGCCTGTACCGGATTTCCTGCTACAAATGGCGCGCGCCGGCGGTCTTTTGCCCAGCCTAAAGCAACGCCTAGCCCGTGAGCGTGACGCCGCAGGGATTGCCCATGGTTAATGCAGCCCTTTCTCCAGAATACGGTCCGGTGGTCGCCATTTCCGTACCGCAGGCAAATACTACGGTGGAGCCAGAAATGCAGGCACTGATGAGCGCCTGCTATAGCCTTTTGGCAGCTCGTATGACAAGTCCGTTACAGGACTCGCGCGCCCGCCTTGTGGATTACTTCGATACGCTTGCTCAAACGCTGGATCGATTTGACGTGGCCCCTGTACAGGCGGCCGGTTTTGCCTGCACAGGCTCCAGTTACTTGGTTGGCCGCCAAGAAGACCAACGACGGCTCGCTGTGCTATCGGCTGGTCGAGGCTACCCTGTGTTGGGAGCCGCAGACGCCATTGCGCGGGCGCTGCAAAACCTGGGCGCACGCCGAATTGCGCTGCTCTCGCCATACCCCGCCTGGTTGTCTGCGGCAGGCCAAGATTACTGGAGGGAATGTGGATTGGAAATGCTTTCAGTTGCCAGCCTGCCGGAGGACCTCTTGGATACCCGCAATATTTACAAGTTGAGCACTGCGCGGGTACTGGAGATCTTTGACCAACTAGAGCTGCGCGGCTGTGATGCCGTGCTTCTCAGCGGCACCGGCATGCCCACATTGCGCCTTATTGCACAACTGTCGCTACCGGTACCTGTACTTTCGTCCAACCTCTGTCTTGCATGGGCCCTGCAGTGTGCAGTGCATGCGCCGAAAAGTGAATCTGATGTGCTAGCCGCTTTACTAGATGTTGAAGCTCCATGGCGCGGCTACTTATGAGTTTGTTTTCGATACTTGATTCAGACAATCTGCTCGCTTTGCCTCAACCCTTCGATCATCGAGGTGCGCAGCAGGTGCTGACGCAATTCAGCGGGGTCTGCGGCAATCGCTTGGAGTTTGTGCAGGGCATCGCGCCTTGCGGCTGGATCACGCTCGCGCATGCGAGCCCGATTGGCGTCAGCCTGTTTGAGGATCTGGTCAAGTGCTATCGGTCGTCGCTGGCGTTCGTACTGAGACAGCAGTTCGACCGACTCACCCCGCATCACGCGTACCAAACGAGCTGCCAGGTTCAGCGCATCGTGAACGCCGCCATTCATTCCCATGCCGCCAGCCGGGCTGTTGAGATGCGCGGCGTCTCCAGCCAGCCAGATACGTCCCGCACCGTAGGAGGAGGCAATGCGTTGGTGTACACGGTAAGGGCGCACTTCCATCACGGGATAGGCCTGGGAGCTGGGCACGATGGCCTGCAAAGCCGCCTCGATGGCTTCAGGCGTGAGCGAGTCTTCAATTGGCCGGTTTTCGTCAGGGTAGATCGAAACACGCCATCGCCCAGGCACCTTGAGCAGGCTGAAGTTGCCCGCGCCCACCTGCCAGCAGTAGGTCACGTTAGACAGTCCGGTCAGGTGATCTTCAAAAGCAAAAGTGGTGGTGGCAAGGATTGTGGTTTCAGGGTATGTCTTGCCTTCGAAGGCCACTCCCAGAGCCTTGCGTACCAAGCTTCGCGAGCCATCCGCGCCGATCAGCCAGCTGCCGCGCAGTGTTTCGCTGCCGTCGCAATGCGTCAGTTCCAGCCGTACACCGTCGGCATCCTGTGCGGCGTCGGACACAGCGGTGCCAAAACGCACCTCAGCATGCGGGTAGTCGGCCAGCTTGGCCAGCAGCGCACGAGAAAGCTTGTATTGTTCGCATTGCAGACGATAGGGATGAGCTGTCACATCGGACAGCACAGACAGATTAAAGCGCGCGCACTCACCCAATGGGTGCAAGCGAACCTGCCATTCCGGGCAGACAAGCCCCTGCTCCAGCAGGATCTGGGTGATGCCAAAGGCGTCCAACATATCCAATGTGGGGGGATGGAAGGTCGAGGCTCTCAAGTCGTCTTCAATCCCGCTGGCGGATTCAATCACCTGCACCGGCACACCAGCATCGGCCAGAGCGAGGGCGGCCGTAAGACCAACAGGGCCTGCACCGGCCACAAGCACTTTAGGAGAATATGTCATGAGAAATAAGTCTACACGCCGCGGCGTATGCCAAGTATTGGCTCAAACCCTCTGCTTAGCCGCTGCAAGCGCTATCGCGCTACCGGCAGCTTTATGGGCACAAGCCTACCCAGAACGGCCCATAAAGCTGGTTGTCCCATTCCCGCCCGGCGGATCGACCGACGTTATCGCCCGACTTTTGAGCCAGCGCCTGTCCGATGCACTCAAGTCCTCGGTGGTGGTCGAAAACCGCCCTGGCGTGGCCTCCTTACTTGGCACTAACAGCGTGGCCAAGGCAGCGCCCGACGGCTACACCCTAGTGGTGGCGGCAAATCCTGCTATCGCGCCGGGCCCGTTGATGCGAAACAGCGTGCCCTATGACCCGCTAAAGGACTTTACCCACATCGTTTTACTGGGCACCTTTCCCAATGGTTTTGTGGTGCGCCAGGACCACCCTGCTCGGACTATGGCCGAATTTGTTGCTATGGCGAAGGCCAAGCCTGGTGCGATGAACTATGCATCGGCAGGATTGGGCAGTTCGGGTTTCCTTACGGGCGAACTGCTCAAGCAGGCTGCTGGCATCGATATGGTCCATGTACCTTACAAGGGGTCCGGACCGGCCATCACAGACCTGATGGGCGGCCAACTTGACGGCATGTTTGAAAGCTTGGTCACCGCCACTGGCTACGTGCGCAGCGGTAAGTTGCGCCTGCTTTCAGTCAGCGGCGAGAAGCGCAGCGGCTCTTTTCCTGAGGTGCCCACCCTTAATGAAACAGTGCCCGGCGTCTCAGGTAGCGCTTGGTTCGGAATATCTGCACCTGCTCGGCTGCCTGCAGAAATTGCGCGGCGGCTGCAGATCGAAATTCAGTCCATCATCAATGCGCCCGATATGCAGACCCGCCTGACCGATCTGGGTATGACCCCGCTGCCTCTAGGTGGCTCTGACTATTTAGCCTTCATTCAGGCTGAGAGCCGAAAATGGGGGCCCATCATCAATGCCGGCCGCATTTCAGTCGAATGATCTAACTTAAGACTTAGCATGACTCAACCCGAATTTGACCTACTAATCAAGAACGTACGCCTGGTTCGCCCCCATGGCAACGTGGTGCATGAAAGCGATATTGCCGTAAATGCAGGCAAGTTTGCACTGGTGGCCCCTGGAATCGACGTTTCCCGGGCAAAGAAGGTTCAGGACGGCATGGGGTACCTGGCATTTCCAGGCGTAGTTGATGCGCATATGCACAGCGGCATCTACTCGCCGCTGGCCGAGGACGCCGTGACAGAAAGTAAGGCTGCTGCAATGGGTGGCGTTACATCGAGCTTAAATTACTTTCGCACTGGGCAGTACTACCTAAACAAGGGCGGCCCCTACAAGAAGTTCTACCCCGAGGTTCTCAAGATCGCTCGTGGTAAGTTTCATGTGGACTACGGTTTCCACCTTGCGCCCATGGACAGCACCCACATTAAGGAAATCCCTGAGCTTATCGAGAAGCATGGCGTTTCCAGCTTCAAGATCTTCATGTTTTACGGATCGCACGGTCTGCACGGCGCATCGAACACCCAAAAAGACTTTTTGATGATCGGCGAGAGCGAGCGTTACGACTACGCTCACTTTGAGTTCATCATGCGCGCCATTCAGGCCGCGCGCGAGCAGTTTCCAGAGCGGGCCCGGCAGATATCGCTCTCGTTGCACTGCGAGACCGCCGAAGTCATGACGGCTTACACCAAGCTGGTGGAAAAGGACAAGTCTCTCAGCGGCTTGGCTGCCTATAGCGCGTCGCGGCCACAGCACTCCGAAGGGCTGGCCGTGTTCATCGCAAGTTACCTAGCGCACGAAACCGCGCTGCCCAACATCAACCTGCTGCACCTTTCCTCACGCAAGGCGGTGCAGGCCGCGATGATGATGGCCGATACCTTTCCGCACATCGACTTCAAGCGTGAGGTGACGATTGGCCACCTGATGCTGGACATTAACAGCAAGGCTGCTGAACTAGCCAAGGTCAACCCACCGATCCGCCCGCGCGAGGACGTTGAATTTTTGTGGGATGCGCTGCTTGCCGGCGAGCTCGACTGGGTGGTGAGCGATCATGCCTGCTGCCGCCACGAAATGAAGATTCCGCGCCACTACTTCGGCAACATTTGGATGGCTAAGAGCGGCTTCGGTGGCAGCGAATACTTGCTTCCCGCACTCGTGAGCGAGGGTACGCGTCGCGGTATGGATTACAACCACATGGCGCGTGTCCTCAGCTGGAACCCGGCGCAGCGCTACGGATTGAACAGCAAGGGTGACATTGCCGAAGGCTTTGACGCCGACATCGCTCTGGTCAACCCTGCCAAGACATGGACCATCCGCGCCAAGGACTCGCCTTCCACCCAAGGCTACACCCCTTTCGAAGGTCTTGAGCTCTCGGCCAGTGTTCACTCAACCTGGCTCCGTGGCGAGAAGATTTATGAAAGTGGCGAAGTGCTGGGTAAACCCCGCGGGCAATACCTGTTCCGGCCGACTGCCTAAACTTTTATAGCTTACTGCCTAGACTTTTCTGGAGATCTTGAATTGACCATTACGCTCAAACAACGTCTCTCACAACCTCATGCTTTGCTCGCTCCCGGCGTATATGACGCACTGAGTGCGCTGGTAGCTGCACAATCGGGCTTTGAAGCGCTGTACCTCTCGGGTGCATCGATCGCCTATACGCTTCTGGGGCGCTCTGACGTGGGATTGACCACCTGCAGCGAAGTGGCCGCTACACTTTCACGTATCACCGAGCGTGTGCCCGTTCCAGTGATCGTGGACGCTGACACTGGCTTTGGCAACGCACTTAATACCCGACGCACTGTGCGCGAATTTGAGCGTGCCGGTGCGGCCATGATCCAGTTAGAAGACCAAACCTTCCCCAAACGCTGTGGTCACCTTGATGGCAAGACCGTGGTGACTACCAAGGAGATGACGGGCAAACTCAAGGCAGCTCTTGACGCGCGCACGAATGAAGACACCTTGATCCTCGCGCGCACCGACGCATTGGCAGTTGAGGGGCTAGAGGCAGCCTTCGACCGTGCTGAAGCCTACTTGGATTGTGGTGTTGACGCGCTCTTCATCGAAGCCCTGCGTACGCCCGAGGAAATGGACGCCGCCTGCGCGCGTTTTGGAGCGCGCATCCCACTACTTGCCAATATGGTGGAAGGTGGCAAGACCCCCGTGCAGAGCGTCACAGCCTTGCAGGAACAAGGCTTTCGAATCGTCATCTTTCCCGGTGGCACTGTTCGCGCTGTGGCGCACACCCTTCAAGGCTACTACTCCAACCTCCAGCAGTACCAGACTTCAACGGGTTGGAAGAAGAGCATGCTGGACTTTAATGCACTGAACGAGCTGATAGGTACGCCGGAGTTGATGGTGCTCGGCAGACACTACGAGTAGCTGCGCTTGGGCTAAATTTGTCGAGAGTATTGCGTGCTGTAAAAGGGGCAATTATTAACAATTCATCACCTGATTTTTTTCAGCGCTTTTCATGGTATGTCTTTTGGCCTATTGGCCTGATATCTGATCCACTGGCAGAACTATTAAGACCGTTCCAAAGTGGTCCACAAAACAGAAACGCCTACACAAGGTGGGCGTTTACTGCAGCGGGATACCGCCATCTTGTTGGTTGCGCGAGGAGGATTTGAACCTCCGACCTTTGGGTTATGAGGCTACAAACCAAACATGTAGCTTGTTTGGTTTAGTTCGGCGGCATGGCCTCAGTATAAAGAGAACAGAATGAAAAACTAGCGTGACCAAAATCGTTTAACCCCCATTAAACAGCAAATTTTTGTCACGCTCAAGCTATGCGGCAAATGCATCAGCAGGCCGTTGCGACCATTGGGTGCCCTCTCATTAATAATTGATATAAACTAGCATTAAGGCAGCTGAACGGGCCTGTCTCGCAAGAGCAAAGTTCAGCCTATACCTGACCAGCATCGGTCACCACTGGGCAGCTCTTTAAGAGCGCTCAGTCGGGCGGGCAATTGCGCCCGGATTCACCGCCAAGTGCGGCACACATCCGAAACCCTTTCCAAGGCACGCGCAGCTATGCGCGTGATGCGCCATGCCCGACCAAAATCTGACGCTTGAACCACGTCTAATTTCTGCCCTGCAATCGCTCAGGGTGGCTTTGCACGTCCCTGAAGATTTAAGCGGAATCGCATCCGCACTCTCTGCGGCCAGTGACTGCCTGAATCTAGCCGCAAGTCACTTCTATGATCAGAATCTTTTTGAATGGAAATCAGTCGCTGATGACCTGCGCGCAGCCTTCAGCGAACAAGCCGCAACCGGTTCTGCCGACGCGGCGCGCTGGTATCGACCGTCATCGACGGACGGCACCGCACAAAGTCGCCTAGCAACTTGGCGACGTTCCGTATCGCCCGGCGAGCTTGAACGGAAGCTGAGCATTCTAATTGGTCGAACGATTGCTGCGGCGGCGACGACAAATGCACGAGTAAGTCCCGCCCTGATAGAAGGGGCAAACATACTTAGAAACACCCAGCGTGGCAAAGGCCGGCGATCCCACACCTGGAACACCTTGTTGACGCTCGACTTGCTGGATGGAACAGGTATAGCTCACCTTTGCGAGTCCATTGACCCGCGAGCTGTCCACTTCTCGTTTCTTTCAGCGGCCCTGCATGTCCTGCGCAGCCCAATCTACAGTCCATATCGCCATATTCAGGAAGTTGTGACAGGTGCATCACTGGACAAATCCAGCATCGATAGTGGCCTTCTGCGTCAACCAAACGACAAGGAAACGACTGACAGCGATGCAGCGACAGTGCCGGCATCTGAAGAAAGTCCACAGAAAAGGGATGACCTCCTGCCCGATATTGGCTCACGCCTGGCAAGCAGTGACTACACCAGTTTCAGCGAGAAGCTGGGCTTTGTCACGCGCGACTACATCGACTCTGACGATCTCTCATTGATGACCAGACAGTTGGTCAAGCACCTAGAGAGCCGCAACAAGCCGCAATCTGCATATGCAGTCCTCGCGCTGGTTAGCCTGCTCACAGGCTGTACAGATTTTCTTGCCGTGAAGTTGCGTTTTGAGCCCGGGCACAGCATATGGCTGAACATCGACTGCAGCGTCTGGTGCTGGGCCTTCAGCGCCTATCGGTCCAAGCAAGATGATCCAAATGAACCAGCAACTGGCGAACCAATTTCTGTTGCTCTACCAGGTAATCTGGCTCTTCGATTG
>NZ_CAMCVG010000072.1 GCF_945881795.1 Rhodoferax sp. OV413 | reverse complement strand
GTCAGGCCGAGGATGCTGCGCACCGTGGTGGTTTTGCCCATGCCATTACGGCCCAGCAGGGTAGATGTGGCGCCCGACTGGAGCTGCAAATCCAGCCCGAACAGCACTTGGCTGTTGTCGTAGGCCGTCTCCAGGCCTTGGATGTCGAGCAGGGTGTCAGAACTCATGCGCGGGCCTGCTGAAGGGTCTCGTCGCCAAGGTAGGCACGTTGCACCTCGGCGCTCTGGCGGATGGCCTCTGGCGCGCCGCTGGCAATCACTCGGCCGCCGACCAGCACCGAGATGGTGTCGGCCAGCTGAAAAACAGCGTCCATATCGTGCTCCACCAACAGCAGGGTGGTGTCGGTGCGCAAAGAATGCAGGAGCGCCACCATGCGCTGGGATTCGTCCGGCCCCATGCCGGCCAATGGTTCGTCCAGCACCAGCAACTGCGGGCGGCTGGCCAACGCCAAGCCCACCTCTAACTGCCGTTGCTCGGCGTGCGACAAGGCGCCTGCCGTGCGTTGCAGTTGGGCCTGCAAACCTACACGCGCAGCCACATCTGCTGCCGCCTGCATACGCTGGGTCTCGGTGTGCACCGGGCGCCAGAAGCGCATGCTGCTGCCCGCCGCTGCCTGCAGGGCGAGGGCCAGGTTGTTCTGCACGCTCAGGCGCAAAAACACGTTGGTGATCTGGTACGAGCGGGCCAGACCGCGCTTTACCCGGGCGTGCATGGGCAGGCGGGTGATGTCTGCCCCGTTGAGTAGCAAGCGCCCGGAATCCGGCTGTAGCGCGCCCGAAATCTGGTGGATGAGCGTGGTCTTGCCAGCGCCATTGGGGCCAATCAGGGCGTGCACCTCGCCCTTGTGCACCTGCAGGCTGGCGTGGTCGGTGGCGCAGAGGGCGCCGAAGCGCTTTACCAGTGTGTCGATCTGCAGCAAGGGGGTTGCGCCGGTGTTCATGCCTGACTCCGCGTCCACACGCTGCGCAAGCTGGCCAAACCACGCGGTGCCAGCAACACGACCGCCAGCAACATGGCACCCAGACCCAGCTGCCAGTGTTCGGTGGTGTGGCCCAACACTTCTTCAAGCAGCAGGAAAGCGGCAGCACCCAGCACGCCGCCATACAGGTGGCCCACGCCACCCAGAATCACCATCACCATCAGCATGCCGCTTTGGCTCCACTGCATCATGGACGGGCTGACAAACCCGCCTTGATTGGCCAAGAGTGTGCCGGCCAGGCCCGCCATCGCGCCCGCCAGGGTAAAGGCGGTGAGCTGCGTGCGCAGCACGGGAAAGCCCAGCGCCTGCATACGCACCGGGTTTTCTCTCAGGCCTTGCAGGACCTGGCCAAAGCGGGCGTTGAGCAGGCGCTGGGTGAACAACAGGCACAGTGTGAGCGCACCGAGGGCGAGGTAATAGAGCGCGGTGTCATCGGGTGCGATGCCGGCCCAGGTGTTGCGCCCGGCCAGCGGCAGGCCGTCGTCGCCGCCATAGGTTTTGAGGGAGACCGCAAGGTAGTAGAGCATCTGCGCAAAAGCCAGCGTGATCATGATGAAGTAGACGCCTTGGGTGCGCAGGCTGACGAAGCCGATGAAGCAGGCCAGGCCCGCGCTTACCAGCATGGCAATGGGCCAGGCGACAAGGGCTGGTACCGTGCCGTGCTGCATCAGGATGCCCACGGTGTAGGCGCCGGCACCCACAAAGGCCGCATGCCCGAAGCTCACCAGCCCGCCGAAGCCCAGGATCAAATTCAGGCTGCTGGCAGCCAGCGCAAAAATGGCAATCCGGGTGGCCAGCGTGACGTAGAACTCGGCGTGCAACGCGGCGGTGATCTGTGGCAAGGCCAGCAGCACGATCAGCACTGGCACAGCAGCCCGAAGGTGCAGGGTGTGGTGTAGCGAGGTGCGCTTGCTGTCTGAATCAACCATGGGCGGGGAACAAGCCGCGCGGCTTGAAGAAGAGCACCGCAGCCATCAACAGGTAAATGAGTATGGAGGCCACCGCCGGCGCCGCATCGGCCGCAAGCGCGGCCCCGAAGAGCGACTCGAACACCATTGGCAGCAGGGTGCGCCCGCCGGAGTCAACCATGCCCACCAGCAGCGCGCCGACCAGCGCTCCGCGGATGGAGCCAATGCCGCCGATCACAATGACCACAAAGGCCAAAATCAAAATGCTTTCGCCCATGCCCACCTGCACCGAGAGCAGTGGTCCGAGCATGCCGCCCGCTAACGCGCACAACGCAGCGCCCAGCCCGAACACCGCGGTGAACAGGCGCTGCACGTTGGTGCCCATGGCCAGCGCCATGTCGCGGTTGGATGCGCCGGCTCGCACCTGCATGCCTACACGCGTGCGGGTCACCAGCAGGTAGAGCGCCACCGCGGTAGCCAGACCCACCAGGATGATGAGCAGGCGGAACGCCGGATAGAAAAAGCCCGGCAACAACTCCACCGGGCCTGAAAGAGCGGCCGGCGGGTTCAGGGACAAAGGCTGGGAGCCCCAGACCATGCGCACCGCCTCGTTGCACATCAGCAGGATGGCAAACGTACCCAGCACCTGGGTGAGGTGGTCGCGCCGGTAGAGCTGTCGCAGCACCGACACCTCGAGTAGCACCCCGAAAAGGGCGGTGCCCGCCACACCCGCAGCCAGGCCCCACCAGTAGGAGCCGCTGGCATGTGTGGCTGTGGCAATCAGGTAGGCGCCCACCATGTAGAGCGAGCCGTGGGCCAGGTTCACCATGTCCATGATGCCGAACACCAGTGTCAGCCCGGATGCCAGCAAAAACAGCATCAGGCCGAGCTGCAGGCCATTCAGGGCCTGCTCCAGCAGCAGAATTCCGCTCATGCGCGCGCCTCAGGCCTTAGAGGCCGGGCATCTTGCAGCTGGCGGCGTAGGCGTCGGCGTGGTTTTTAAATACCGCGCCCAGGGTGCGGTTGGTGACGCGGCCCTTGGCATCGCGGGTGATGACGCGCAGGTAGTAGTCCTGGATGGGGAAGTGGTTGGTGTTGAACTTGAAGGCGCCACGCACCGAGTCAAACTTGGCGGCTTCAAGGGCCTTCTTGACCGCGGCCTTGTCGTCCAGCTTGCCCTTGCTGTCGCGAACGCCAGCGTCCATCAGGCGGGCGGCGTCATAGCCCTGGGCGGCGTACAGCGTGGGCAGGCGGCCGTATTCTTTCTCGAACTCGGCCACAAACTTCTTGTTGGCCGCGTTGTCCATGTCGTGGCCCCACTGCGAGGTGTTGAACATGCCCAGCATCGGATCGCCCACGGCCTTGATCACGTCTTCATCGCCCGAGAAACCGGGACCGAAGAGCGTGATGTCTTTGGACAGGCCGGCGCCCACAAATTGCTTGATGAAGTTGATGCCCAGGCCGCCGGGCAGGAAGATATAAACCGCATCGGGCTTGGTGGCGCGCAGCTTGGAGAGTTCAGCGCCGTAGTCCAGCTGGTTCAGCGCGGTGTAGGTTTCAGACGCGATTTCACCCTTGTAAAAGCGCTTGAAGCCGGTGAGTGCGTCTTTGCCTGCGGGGTAGTTGGGCGCAATCAGCGCTACGCGCTTGAAGCCCTTGTCGGTCACCGTTTTGCCCACCGCTTCGTGCATGTTGTCGTTCTGGTACGAGGCACTGAAGAAATAGGGGCTGCACTGCTCGCCGGCGTACTGCGAGGGGCCGGCGTTGGCGCTGATGTAGAAAGTTTTGCTCTGAAAGGTGGGTGGTCCGACTGCCAGCATGACGTTGGAGAACACGATGCCGGTCATGAAGTCGACCTTGTCCCGCTTGATCAGCCGATCCGCAGTTTGCCGGCCGACTTCGGGGTTGGCCTGATCATCGGCCACGATGACTTCGGCAGCACGACCACCGAGTTTGCCGCCGTTGAGCTTGATGGCGAGCTGAAAACCATCGCGGATATCGACCCCCAGGCCTGCGCCGGGACCGGACAATGTGCTGAGCAAGCCGACGCGAACGGGCTCGCTCGATTGGGCTGACGCGCTGCCTATGGAGGCAGCCAGTGCGGCGGCCAAAGCCAGTCGAAGAGGGGCAAAACGGGACAGGTGCATTGCAGACTTCCTTATAGATGCTTGGACCATTTCATTATCGGTCCTACATCCCGCGCTTTCTGCTGCACCGCCACAGAAAGCAGCTGCGGCGCTCAGTTCAGCAGGTAGCTGTCGGCGTTCGCTTCGAAGTCTTCGGCGTCGATTGCGGCATCAAAGGCGGCGCGGGCTGCCAGTGCTTCTTTGGTGTACGGAATCAGCGGCTTGTCCAGGGGGCGCAGCTTGTGGCGGCGCAGGCCGCGCAGTTGCTGTGAGCGCTCCATGGTCTGCAGAACCAATTCTGGTTCCATCATCAGGCTGAACGGATTGAGCGTAGGGGTCGTGGATTTCATGGGTGTCCTCCGGTGGTTGCTTGTCCTTGGTCAAGAGACCTCGGCACATGGGAGAACTGTAGCCACGCACCCCAAAAAGTGGAGTCAGACACACGCTGTAAAACGTGTAGGAAAAAGCCTTACAACAAGCGCGCCCGCACGCTCTTGCCCTTGACGCGGCCGGCGTTGAGTTTGTTGCAGGCGGCTTGGGCCTGGTCGCGTGCCACGCCGACAAAGGTGCAGAACTCGGTGACCTGAATCTTGCCGATTTGCTCGCGGGTGAAGGCGGGGCCGCCCTCGGGGCTGGTGAGCGCGCCCAGCACGTCGCCGGGGCGGATTTTTTCTTTGCGGCCGCCGGCAATTTGCACCGTCACCATCGGCGGCAGCAAGGGTTGCAGGGCCTGCGGTTTGCCCTCTTGTGCCGGGTTGAGCTCGTCGAGCTTGTGCCACACCGATGGGGCATTCTGGTACTGCTCGATCTTGCCCACCGCGCCCATCTCGCGCATGCTGGCCAGGCTGACCGCCAGCCCTTTCTCGCCCGCGCGCCCGGTGCGGCCGATGCGGTGAACATGGACCTCTGGGTCCGGGGTGATGTCCACGTTGATCACGAGATCCAGCTCTTTCACATCGAGCCCGCGGGAGGCCACGTCGGTAGCCACCAGCACCGAGCAGCTGCGGTTGGCAAACTGGGCCAGCACTTGGTCACGCTCGCGCTGCTCGAGGTCGCCATACAGTGCCTGCGCCACAAAACCTTGCTGCACCAACAGGTCTACCAATGCGTTGCATTGCTGCTTGGTGTTGCAAAAGGCAATGGTGCTGGTGGGGCGCAGGCTGTGCAAGAGCTGTCCGACGGCCGCGAGGCGCGACTCGCGGTCCACCTCATAAAAGCGCTGCTCAATCGTGCTGTCGGCGGCAGGTGCGTCTACCTTGATTTGCTGCGGGTCGCGCATGAACTGGCGGGCGAGCTTTTCGATGCCCTCGGGGTAGGTGGCAGAGAACAGCAAAGTCTGCCGCTCTGCGGGGCATTGGCGAGCCACGGTCACGATGTCCTCCAAAAAGCCCATGTCGAGCATGCGATCGGCTTCGTCGAGTACCAGCGTATTCAGGCCTTCGAGCGTGAGTGTCTGCCGCTCGAGGTGGTCCATGATGCGGCCGGGCGTGCCCACCACGATGTGGGCGCCATGCTCGAGCGACGCCTTTTGGCCCCGTAAGGCCACCCCGCCGCACAGGGTGACGACCTTGATGTTGTCTTGCGCGCGCGCCAGGCGGCGGATCTCGGCGGTAACCTGGTCGGCCAACTCACGGGTGGGGCACAGCACCAGGGCCTGCACCGCAAACCAGCGCGGATTGAGTTTGGCCAGCAGGGGCAGTGCAAATGCAGCAGTCTTGCCGCTGCCGGTTTGCGCCTGCGCGATCAGGTCGTGCCCGGCCAGTGCCACAGGCAGGCTGGCAGCCTGAATCGGCGTCATCGCCTCAAAGCCGAGCTGCTGCAGGTTGGCGAGTGTGGCGGGTGCGAGCGGGAGCGCGTCGAAGCGGGCGGGGAGTGCGGACATGCAGGGATTATCGGCCCCGCTGTCGCCCGCGCCACTACGACGCGAATGTCAGACCAACAATTCAGGGCGCTTCGGCCGTGACCTTGATGACGCTGAACCAGGCCGCCAGGTTGCTGATGTCGGCGTCCGTGAGTTGCATGGCAATCACGCCCATCACTGCGTTCTGGCGCTTTCCGCTGCGGTAGTTCTTCAGTTGCTCACTGACGTAGATGGCGGACTGGCCCGCCAGGCTAGGCGCGTTGGGCAGGGTGGCAATGCCAATTGCACCGTGGCACAAGGCGCATGCGGCGTCAGACTTGGCCCGGCCTGCGGCCACATCGTCGGCAAAGGCGGTGAGGCTGCTGCAGGCCAACAATGCAATGAGTAGTTTCTTCATATCAGACAGGTGAAAACGAGTGAATCAAAAAATTGGGGCCCTGGTGAGAGGGCCCCAAAAAACACCTCAGCAACGGGCGCTGGGCCCGTGCTGTGCCGCTTTATCAGTTGCCGGTGTAGCTGATGCGGTAGATCGCGCCAGCGTAGTCATCGGACACCAGGATAGAGCCGTCAGGCAGGTTGGCCACGTCCACAGGGCGTGCCAGAGCGCGACCGGTAGCCTTGTCCAGGAAGCCGTCAGCAAACACTTCGGAGGCGCCTGCAGTGCCATCGGCCTTCACAGGCACGAAGTTAATCAGGTAGCCGCTAGGTGTGGTGCGGTTCCAGGAACCGTGGGAAGCCACAAACAGGCCGCCTTGGTACTTCTTGGGGAAGGCTGTGCCGGTGTAGTGAGCCAGACCCAGTTGGGCTTGGTGGGCAGGGAACTCGACTTGAGGAAAGACGTGGCCAGCGGGCTCTTTCATGTCCTTCAGGTCAGGCGCTGCAGCAGAGCCGGCAACCTTGAAACGGCCGTTGTAGTACGGGAAGCCAAAGTGTTCGCCTTGCTTGGAGACTTTGTTCAGCTCGCCTGGAGGAATGTCATCGCCCAGACCGTCCACTTGGTTGTCGGTAGCCCAGATGTCGCCCTTAGGCCCAATGCTCAGGCCGGCGGGGTTACGCATGCCCTTGGAGAACACGGTGCGTCCGGAGCCGTCCAGGCCGTTGTAGCGCACGATGCCGCCGATGCCGACTTGGTCATACAGAGCGACTTTGTCAGCAGGTTGCACGTTGTAAGGCTGGCCCAGGGTCACGTAGATCTTGCCGTCTTTGTCGACCTTGACAACGCGACCGGTGTGGTTGAACGATTGTTCTTCCACGGGGATCAGCTTGCCTTCAGGAACGACCACGCCCACTGCCACGTCCGGACCTTCATAGAAGTACTCGGCTGCGGGGAAGTGCAGGATACGGTTGGATTCGGCAACGATCAGGAAGCCGTCACGTGTAAATGCCACGCCGTTGGGGTTGCTGAACTTGATGGAAGGAGCGAAAGGCTTGACTTCAGTGGCAGCGTCGCCGTTGTTGCGGTTGGTCACAGCCCAGACGGTGGTCTTGCGGGTGCCGACGAACAGCATGTTGGTGGAAGGAGCCACGGCCATGTAGCGGGCATCAGGCACCACGGCGTACAGGTCGATCTTGAAGCCTTCGGGCAGCTTGATCTTTTTCAGGTTGGCGCGGATAGCGTCGGCATTCTTACCTTCTTGTGGAACGGTAGGAATCACCATGTTGGTGGCGGTGTTACCCATGCGTTGCAGGGTGGACAGGTTTGCGTCTGCGGCTTGGGCAGAAGCGAAGCCTAAGGCTGCGATAGCCACAGCCATTGAGGTCAGTTTGACGAGTTTCACGGAATCTCCTTTTATGGTTTGACAACAGTTCTCAGTTGCCCCGAACAAATTTCAGAAATGTGCTGAGGACCATGTCCAATGTAGGAACCTTAGGCCCCCGCGGAAACAGGGTTAACCCGTGAAGTGACACCTTGGCAACTACAAACGCCCGGCTATTTATGCAAAAAATGCTGAAATAAATTTCAAACCCCGGCGCCCTTGGTCCACGAACCCAGGCGTCACAGGGGTTTGCAGCCGAATGGCAGGGCCAACTTGTCGTCAGAGCGACATAAAAGCACGCCACCGCGCGCCCTGCCTAGAATGAAGAAGCAACCAGACCCGTCCACGCCATGAAAAACCGCTTCACCGCCCTCGCTATCCCCTACGCCCTGGGCGCCCTGCTGCTGACCAGCTGCGGCACGCAGGTTGTCAACCCGGTGAGCGGCCAGGCCGAGCGTTCGGTGATGAGCGAAGAGGCGGAGCTGGCTGAGGGCGTCAAGGGGCACCGGGAGGTGCTTAAGGAATACGGTGTGGTCAAGAACGCGGCGTTGCAGGGCTATGTGAACACCCTGGGCCAAAAGCTTGCCGCGCAAAGCCACCGCACCCAGCTGAAATGGCACTTCACTGTGCTGGACAGCCCCGAGATCAACGCCTTTGCCCTGCCGGGCGGCTATGTGTATGTGACGCGCGGCATCATGGTTTATCTAGAAAGCGAGGCCGATCTGGCCGGCGTCATCGGGCATGAGATCGGACACGTGACCGCCCGCCATGGCGCGCAGCGTGCCACCAGCCAGCAGAACGCGGGCCTCGGTGTGCTGGCGGCCAACATTCTGGGCGCGGTGCTCGAGAGCCAGGGCTACAGCGGCGCCGGCCAGCTGGCGGGGCAGGTGTCGCAAACCGTGGCCGCAGGCTACATCGCGTCCTACGGGCGCGAGCAGGAGCTGCAGGCCGATGGTCTGGGTGCCGAATACCTCTACCGCACCCGATACGACCCGCAAAACATGGTCGATGTGATCAAGGTACTCAAGAATCAGGAACTGTTTGCCGCCGAGCAGGCCAAGGCCGATGGCCGCCCCGCGCCCGCCAAAGGCGACTGGCTGGCCTCGCACCCCAGCAACGACCAGCGGCTCGACGCCATCACCCGCCTGGCCGAGCAGTACCAAGGCAAAGACCGCTACAACGATGAAGGCCGCCAGCGCTACCTCACGGCCCTGCAGAACCTGCATTTCGGCGACAACCCTGAGCAAGGGCTGGTGCGCGGGCGCAACTTCTACCACGAGGCGCTGGGTGTGGCGCTGACCGCGCCTGCGGGCTGGAACCTGCAGAACGAGTCCGCGCAGCTTGCGGTGGTGAGCCCGTCGGGCGACGCGGCCCTGATCATGCGGGCGGTACCTGCCGACGTCGGCAAGAGCCCCGCTGAGGTGGTGCGTGCGATGGTCAAACCCACCCAGGGCCGCCTGGAAGCGACCACCATCAACGGCCTGCAGGCTTCGCGCTTTGTGGGCTTTCGCACCAGTTCCAGCGGCGCACAGGTGCCGCTGGAGGCCACCGTCATCAACGGCCCGCGCGACAAGGTGTACCTGCTGCAAAGCAGCGCCAGGGATGCCTCCGCCATGGCCCGCGCCCGCACGGCGCTGCGCGAGACCGAGGGAAGTTTTCGAGCGATCACAGCCGCAGACCGTGCCGCCGCCAGGCCCTGGGTCATCAAAACCGTGCCTTACCCCGCAGGCGGATTTGCCGAACTGGCCAGAACCTCGCCGATCGCGCGGCCCGAGCAGCAGCTGCGCCTGATCAATGGCTTTTACGGCGGCGGCGAGCCGGCGCGGGGGCAGCTGGTCAAGGTCGTGGTGCCGCAGTAATTTGCTATATTTTCAATAGCTGCTCGCGCATATCCAGTATGGGTTAAAGCCCTAAAACACCATGAAATCCCTGTCCATATCCACCTCCTTCGATTCCGGCGCTATCGAGGTGCTGCAGATTGATGCGGCGCACGACATTCAGCTGCGCATACGCCCCGACACGGCGGCCGAGTTCGCCCAGTGGTTTCACTTTTGCCTGCATGGCGCCGCCGGGCAGGACGTGACCCTGCGCTTCATGAACGCCTCCGAGTGCGCCTACCCCAAGGGCTGGGAGGGCTACCGGGTGGTCGCCAGCGAAGACCGCCACCACTGGAGCCGTATCGACACCAGTTACGACGGCGCGGTGCTCACCGCCCGCGTGACGCCTCGGGGAAATGCCATGTATTTCGCCTATTTCGAGCCGTATTCCTACGAACACCATCTGGATTTGCTGGCTTCCGCCGCGGCCTCGCCGCTGGTCACCGTGCAGCGCCTGGGCGCCACTGTGCAGGGACGCGACATGACCCTGCTGCACATCGCCGACCGTCAGAGCCTGCTTGCCGCAGAAGACAAGAAGAAGGTCTGGGTGATTGCCCGGCAGCACCCCGGCGAGACCATGGCAGAGTGGTTCATCGAGGGTTTTCTGGAGCGCCTGCTGGATGCCGACGACTCGGTCAGCCGGACCCTGCTGCAGCGCTGCGAGTTCTATGTGGTGCCCCACATGAACCCCGACGGCGCGGTGCTGGGCAATTTGCGCACCAATGCCGCCGGCGCCAACCTTAACCGCGAGTGGGCCGCGCCCAGCATGGAGCGCTCGCCCGAGGTTTATTTGGTGCGCGATGCGATGGAGGCCGCCGGCCTGGACATGTGCCTTGACGTGCATGGCGACGAGGCGCTGCCCTGTAACTTTGTGGCCGGCTCCGAAGGCACGCCGCGCTACACCCCGCGCATTGCCGAACTCGAGGAGGACTTCAAAGCCGCCTGGATGCGCGCCTGCCCCGACTTTCAGGACACCCTGAACTACGGCCGCGTGGCCGCCGGTCAGGCGAACCTGGCGCTTGCCACCAACTGGATCGCCCAGCGCTTTGGCTGCCTGGCGCTCACGGTGGAAATGCCCTTCAAGGACAACGCCAACCTGCCCGATCCGGTAGTCGGCTGGAGCGGCCATCGCTCCAAGAAGCTGGGCGCCAGCGTCCTGCAGCCCTTGCTGCAGTGGTCTGTTTAGGCGCCTGAAGGCCGGGCGGCTTACTTGCCGTTGATGCCCAACAGCTCCACCTCAAACACCAGTGTGGCATTGGGTGGAATCACACCGCCGGCGCCCCGTGCGCCGTAAGCAATCTCAGGGGGGCAGGTCAGCTTGGCCTTGCCGCCGGTTTTCATGCGCTGCACGCCTTCGGTCCAGCACGGGATCACCCCGTTGAGCGGAAAGTCAATCGGCTGGCCGCGCTTGTAGGAGCTGTCGAATTCCCGACCGTCGGGGAAGGTGCCTTGGTAGTGCACCGTGACCTTGTCGGTGGCTTTGGGGCCGGGTCCGGAACCTTCTTTCAGGCTGCGGTACACCAGCCCGCTGGAGGTGACGACAGCGCCTTGCTCCTTGGCGGCAGCCGCGGTTACAGCGTTTTGCGCGGAAGCACTCTGGGCCAGCAAAGCCAGAGCGGCACAGGAAATTCGAAGGA
>NZ_CAMCVG010000071.1 GCF_945881795.1 Rhodoferax sp. OV413 | reverse complement strand
ATACCCTGCCCGACCTGAAGGCGCTGGGCTCGAGCGCTGAGCTGGTGATCGACTTCTCGTCGCACGTGGCCTCGCGCAGCGTGGACTGGTCCAAGGTCGGGCTGGCCTTCGGCGGCGCACAAAAAAACCTGGGCCCTGCCGGGCTGACGCTGGTAGTGGTGCGCGAAGACCTGCTGGGTTTTGCCCAGACGGTCTGCCCGAGCGCCTTTGACTACCAGACAGTGGCAAACAACGAATCGATGTTCAACACGCCGCCCACGTTCTCCATCTACATCGCCGGTCTGGTGTTCCAGTGGCTCAAGCGCCAGGGAGGGATTGCCGCTATGGAGGCCCGCAACATCGCCAAGGCCGAGCTGCTGTATGGCGCGATCGACGCCTCCGGCCTGTATGTCAACCACGTTGCCAAGGCGGCACGCTCGCGCATGAATGTGCCGTTTTTCTTGCGCGACGAGCGCCTGAACGACGCGTTTCTGGCGGAAGCCAAAGAAGCCGGGCTGCTGCAGCTCAAGGGGCACAAGTCGGTCGGCGGTATGCGGGCGAGCATCTACAACGCCATACCGCTCGAGGGCGTGCAGGCGCTGGTTGCCTACCTGCAGGCGTTTGAAAAAACCCACGGATAAACCCACCATGGCCAAGACACTTCCCGAACTGCGCGTGCTGATTGACGCGCTCGACCTCGAGCTCCTTGCCCTGCTCAACCGCCGCGCCGCGCTGGCCAGCGAGGTCGGCGAAATCAAGAAGGTGGAGGGCTCGCCTGTCTTCCGCCCAGAGCGGGAGGCGCAGGTCATCCAAACCTTGCAAGACGGCAACCAGGGCCCGCTGAAAAAGGCCAGCGTCGCGCTGATCTGGCGCGAAATCATGTCTGCCTGCCGCGCCCTCGAGGCACCGCAACGCGTGGCCTACCTGGGCCCCAAGGGCACGTTCAGCGAAGAGGCCGCCCTGCGCTTTTTTGGCTCGAGCATCACCCATGTGCCCTGCTCCAACTTTGACGAAGTTTTTCATGCCGCCACCGCAGGCTCTGCGGAGTTCGGCGTGGTGCCGGTAGAAAACAGCACCGAAGGCGTGGTCACCCGTTCGCTCGATTTGCTGCTGAATTCGCCACTGCACATCGTGGGCGAAATCAGCCTGCTGGTGCGCCACCACCTGTTGCGCACCACCGCGTCGCTCGAAGGCATTGAAGTCGTGCTGGCACATCCGCAGGCGCTGGCCCAGTGCCAGCATTGGCTCAGCACCCACCTGCCGCACGCAGAGCGGCGCGCGGTATCCAGCAACGCCGAGGGCGCGCGCCTGGCTGCCACCAACCCTGCATGGGCGGGCATTGCCAGCGAGCGGGCGGGCTCGGAATTCGGCCTGCACACCGCATCCCACGCGATTCAGGACGAGGCCTTTAACCGCACCCGCTTTGTGGTGGTATGCCTGCCCGGCGTGCTGCCGGCGCCGCAGGCCTCTGGCAAGGACTGCACCAGCCTGGTGGTGTCGGTGCCCAACCGGCCCGGCGCGGTGCACGACCTGCTGGTGCCACTGAAACAACACGGTGTGTCCATGACACGGTTTGAATCCCGCCCCGCCCGGAGCGGCCAGTGGGAGTATTACTTCTACATCGACCTGCAGGGCCACCCGTCCCAGCCGCATGTGGCCGCCGCCTTGGCCGATCTGGCCGGCCTGTGCGCCTACTACAAGGTATTGGGCGCGTACCCCCTGGCTGATTGATCACCCCCCCAGCAGCACCGCCATGTTTGAACAACTCGGATTGATAGGTTGCGGCCTGATGGGCGGCTCCTTCGCGCTGGCGCTCAAGCGTGCAGGGCTGACCCGGCGGGTAGTGGGTTACAGCAAATCGCCATCGACCACCGCGCGGGCGCGGCAAATGGGGGTCATCGACATCGAAGCCCCCTCAGCGCTGGAGGCTGTAGCGGGCTCAGACCTGGTGTTACTGGCGGTGCCGGTGTCTGCCACCGAGGCTTCCCTTGCAGCCATCAGGCACCTGGTCACACCCTCCATGCTCATCATGGACGTGGGCTCCACCAAGTGCGACGTGGTAGAGGCAGCGCAGCGCGGCTTGCGCGACCATGTGGGCTGCTTCGTGCCCGCCCACCCGATTGCCGGCAAAGAATGCGCCGGCGTAGATCACTCCGATGCCGACCTCTACACCGGCAAACAAGTCATCCTTACCCCCACCGGAGCAACCCACCCGCCCCAGCTGCAGCAGGCCCACGACCTGTGGAACGCTCTGGGCTGCCACGTGCGCACCATGTCGCCCGAGAGGCACGACGCTGCCTTTGCGGCGGTGAGCCACCTGCCCCACTTGTTGGCCTTTGCCATGATGAACGGCATCACCGCGCAACCCGATGGCGACGACTTTCTGGCACTCGCCGGGCCCGGCTTTCGCGACTTCACCCGCATCGCCGCCAGCGACCCCACCATCTGGCGCGACATCCTGATGGCCAACCGGGCCGAGCTGTTGGCACAAAGCCAACGCTTTACCCATTCGCTGCAGGTCTTGGAGCGGGTAATTTCTGCCGGTAACAGCGAAGCCCTTGAGGACCTGATCAAACAGGCCAGCACTACCCGCGCCGGCTGGACCATGGCAACCAAACACACAAGCTGATGTTCTCTACCGCCTTCCTCGATCTCCCCCCCCTGGCGCACGCCGCGGGCACCGTGACCCTGCCCGGATCCAAAAGCATTTCCAACCGCGTCCTGCTGCTCTCGGCCATGAGCGAAGGCACCACCACCATCCACGACCTGCTGGATTCGGACGACACCCGCGTCATGTTGGTGGCCCTGCGCGCGCTGGGCTGCACGGTGCAACAAGCCGGTACCACGGTGCAAATCACCGGTCTGGGCGGCAAGTTGCCTCGCGGGTCTGCCCAGCTGTTCATGGGAAATGCAGGCACCGCCATGCGCCCGCTCACCGCAGCGCTTGCGGTGGTGGGCGGCGACTTTGAGCTCAGCGGCGTGCCCCGGATGCACGAGCGCCCGATTGGCGATCTGGTGGACGCGCTGCGCCAGCTCGGCTGCACGATTGATTACCTTGGCAACCCGGGCTTCCCCCCGCTCAAGATCGGCCAACCCGCCTTGCAGCTCAACGCGCCCATTCGGGTGCGCGGCGATGTGTCGAGCCAGTTCCTGACCGCCCTGCTGATGGCGCTGCCCCTGGTAGCAGCACAACCCATCGTCATCGAGGTGGTGGGCGAGCTGATCTCCCGCCCGTATATTGAAATCACGCTCAACATGCTGGCGCGCTTTGGCGTGCAGGTGGAGCGCGAGGGCTGGCAGCGATTCACCATTCCGGGCGGGGCCAAGCTGCGCTCGCCGGGAGACATTCACGTCGAAGCGGACGCGTCCAGCGCTAGCTATTTCATAGCACTTGGCGCAATATCCACGGTCGTAAATGGCCCAAATGGCATCAAAATTCAAGGCTTGGGCGCGGACTCGATCCAAGGCGACATCCGCTTCATCGAGGCAGCGGAAGCTATGGGCGCCAGCATCACCAGCGGCCCCAACTGGCTGCAGGTGCAGCGCGGGGCCTGGCCGCTCAAAGCCATCGAGCTGGACTGCAACCACATTCCCGACGCCGCCATGACGCTGGCCGTGATGGCGCTCTACGCCGACGGCACCACCACCCTTCGCAACATCGCCAGCTGGCGCGTCAAAGAGACCGACCGTATTGCTGCCATGGCCAACGAGTTGCGCAAGCTCGGGGCCACCGTTGTCGAAGGGGCCGACTACATTCAGGTCACGCCGCCCGCAGCACCGTCAGACTGGCGTGCCGCCAGCATCCACACCTACGACGACCACCGCGTTGCCATGTGCTTTTCGCTGGCAGCCTTCAACCCCGCCGGTGTGCCGGTGCGGATTGAAGACCCCAAGTGCGTCGCCAAGACCTTTCCCGATTACTTTGAAGCCCTGTTCTCGGTGGCCCGTGTGGCGCCGACAGTGATTCCCGTCATTTGCGTGGACGGCCCCACTGCCTCAGGCAAGGGGACGCTGGCTGCATTGCTGGCCGAACAGCTGGGCTACCACTTTCTGGACTCCGGCTCGCTCTACCGCATTACCGGCCTGGCAGCCACGCGCGCCGGCATTGCGCTGGAAGCGGCCCATGAGCTAGCCATCGTCGCTCTCCTGCAGAGCCTGCCCATCCACTTCGAAGGAAGCCACATCTGGCTGGCCGACGAAGACGTGAGCGAGGCCATCCGCACCGAGGAGGCAGGCATGAACGCATCCAAGGTATCGGCATTCCCAGCCGTGCGGGAGGCTCTGGTGGGTGTGCAGCGCAATTTCCGCCAACTGCCCGGCCTGGTGGCAGACGGGCGGGACATGGGCACCACCATCTTCCCCGAAGCTCCCCTGAAGGTCTACCTGACCGCCAGCGCCTCCCGACGCGCCGAGCGCCGCCATAAGCAATTGATGTCAAAGGGCATTTCCGCTACACTCGACGCTCTTCGCGCAGACCTTGAGGCGCGCGACTTGCGGGACACGTCCCGGCCTGTCGCTCCCTTGAAGCCCGCACAAGACGCCTTGTTGCTGGACAACTCGGATTTGACAGTCGATGCGTCTGTCGAAACCGTATTGAACTGGTGGCAAAGCAAGCAGCCTTTTCAGCCGGAGCCTCACAGCGAAGGCTGAAAAGCACACTGGCCCCCACGGCTCCTCTCGCGCGTCAGCGCACCGGTTCACACCAAGAGCAATGGGGTTCAACAACGAACCCGCGTTCACACGCAAAAAACCCTGCGGTCCAGCCGCACTAACTCATGTCTGAATCTTTCGCAGCCCTATTTGAAGAATCGCTACAACGCTCGGAAATGCGCACCGGTGAAGTTATCACCGCTGAAGTCGTCCGTATCGAGCACAGTTTCGTTGTGGTCAACGCCGGCCTCAAGTCTGAAGCCTACGTGCCAATCGAAGAATTCAAGAGCGACAAGGGCGAACTCGAAGTCCAAGTAGGCGACTTCGTGTCGGTGGCCATCGACTCCGTCGAAAACGGCTACGGCGACACCATCCTCTCCCGCGACAAAGCCAAGCGTCTGGCCTCCTGGATGAGCCTGGAAAAGGCCCTCGAGTCCGGCGAATTCGTGACCGGCACCACCTCCGGTAAGGTCAAGGGCGGCCTGACCGTTCTGGTCAACGGTATCCGCGCATTCCTGCCCGGCTCGCTGGTGGACACCCGTCCTACCAAGGACCTGTCTCCCTACGAAAACAAGACCCTGGAATTCAAGGTCATCAAGCTCGACCGTAAGCGCAACAACGTCGTGCTGAGTCGCCGTGCGGTGGTGGAAGCGTCGATGGGCGCCGAGCGCGCCAACCTGATGGCCACCCTGAAAGAAGGCTCTGTGGTGCAAGGCGTGGTCAAGAACATTACCGAATACGGTGCGTTCGTGGACCTGGGCGGTATCGACGGCCTGCTGCACATCACCGACATGGCATGGCGCCGCGTCCGTCACCCGTCTGAAGTGGTGACAGCCGGCCAGGAAATCACTGCCAAGATCCTGAAGTTCGACACCGAAAAGAACCGCGTGTCTCTGGGTCTGAAGCAAATGGGCGACGACCCTTGGATGGGCGTCAACCGCCGCTACCCCCAAGGCACCCGCATGTTCGGCAAGATCACCAACATCGCCGACTACGGCGCGTTTGTGGAACTCGAACCCGGCATCGAAGGCCTGGTGCACGTGTCTGAAATGGACTGGACCAACAAGAACGTTGCACCTTCGAAGATCGTGGCTCTGGGCGACGAAGTCGAAGTTATGGTGCTGGAAATCGACGAAGACAAGCGTCGTATCTCCCTGGGCATGAAGCAATGCAAGGCCAACCCTTGGCAAGAATTTGCGCAAAACACCAAGCGCGGTGACCGCGTGAAGGGCCCCATCAAGTCCATCACCGACTTCGGCGTGTTTGTGGGTCTGGCTGCCGGCATCGACGGTCTGGTTCACCTCTCTGACCTGTCTTGGAACGAGTCCGGCGAAGCCGCCGTGCGCGAATTCAAGAAGGGCCAGGAGGTGGAAGCATTGGTTCTGGCCGTCGACGTGGACCGCGAGCGCATCTCCTTGGGTATCAAGCAGCTGGATTCCGACCCGTTCACCACCTTCGTCTCCGTCAATGACAAGGGCGCATCGGTGACCGGCAAGGTCAAGACCGTGGACGCCAAGGGCGCTGAAATCGACCTCGGCGAAGACATCATCGGCTACCTGCGCGCCTCCGAAATCAGCCGTGACCGCGTGGAAGACGCCCGCAACGTGCTGAAAGAAGGCGACGAAGTGACCGCTGTGGTGGTGAACGTGGATCGCAAGACCCGCAACATCCAGCTGTCCATCAAGGCCAAGGACATGGCTGACCAGAACGAAGCCATGGCTTCCCTGAATCAGACCAACACCAACGCCGGCACCACCAGCCTGGGTGCACTCCTGCGCGCCAAGTTGGACAACAACTAAGACCTCGTTGTTGACCTGATCGAACGACCGGCTGCTTCACCGCGCCGGTCGTTTTTTTCTTCGCCCGAATTCGCCCCTTGCCATGACCCGATCCGACATCGTTGAAGAACTGGCCAACCGATTCAGCCAGCTCACCCATCGCGACGCCGAGTTCGCCGTGAAGGCCATTCTGGATGCCATGAACGACGCACTGGTGCGCGGCCACCGGATTGAAATCCGCGGCTTCGGCAGCTTCTCCATCAACCACCGCCCGCCCCGCATGGGACGCAACCCGCGCAGCGGTGAGAGCGTGGCCATTCCTGAGAAGCGTGTGCCCCATTTCAAGCCCGGCAAAGCACTGCGCGAAGCCGTGGACCAACGCACTGCCGAGCTGGAATCCAAGGCACAGCCTTGAGTAGAATGCCTCGACACCGAGGACAGCAATGAAACAGATCGCATGGCTCTTTAAGTGGCTACTTAAAGCGGCCATTTTTTTTACGCTCTTCGCCTTTGCACTTAACAATCAGGGCGACGTCACGGTGCACTTTTTCTTTGGTACGCGCTGGACTGCACCCATGGTGCTGGTGGTGCTGAGCGCCTTCGCGGCCGGGCTTCTGGTCGGCGTGCTGGGCATGGTGCCTCGCTGGTGGCGCCACCGCAGTGCGGCTCGCAGGGCCCGCACCGATGCCGATCTGGCGCGCGCCAACCTGACCGCCGAAGCGAACGCAGCGCCTCTGGTTCCCCCGCATGGACTTTGATTTATCGCTTTTGCTGATCAGTCTGCTGTTGGCCTTTGTGCTTGGCTGGCTGGCCTCGCGCCTGGACATACGCCAGCTGCGCATCGAAAACCGGCAGGCGCCTAAGGCCTACTTCAAGGGCCTGAACTTCTTGCTCAACGAACAGCAGGACCAGGCGATTGACGCATTCATAGAGGCAGTACAAAGCGACCCAGACACCTCGGAGCTGCATTTCGCGCTGGGCAACCTGTTCCGCCGGCGCGGCGAATACGAACGTGCCGTGCGGGTGCACGAGCATCTGCTCTCGCGCGGCGACCTGAGTGACGATGACCGGCACCGCGCACAACATGCGCTGGCGCTCGACTACCTCAAAGCCGGCCTGCTCGACCGCGCCGAGGCGGCCCTGCTCAAGCTCGAGGGCACCCGATTTGAAGCACAGGCACGGCTGGCCCTGCTGGCCAACTATGAGCGCTCGCGCGACTGGGAACACGCCGCTGGCGTTGCCCGAAAGCTCGAAGCATCCGGCCAGGGCAGCTTCAGCGGGCGGCTGGCGCACTACCTGTGCGAACAGGCGGCCGCCCTCTACAGCGCGGGCGAAGCCGATGCCGCAAAAGCCCTGTTGCAACAGGCCATGGACAATGCTCCGCAGACACCGCGCCCGCGAATCGATATGGCGGCCCTGCTCACTGCAGCCGCAGACCACGGGCAAAGCATTCGCGTGCTCACCGAGGCCATGCATGCATGCCCCACGGCGGTGCCCCTGATTGCCCCACTGCTGGCGCTGGCCGCCATTGCCGCTGGCGAAGAGGCCTCGACGCTTCATTTGCTCAAGCAGCATTACCGTGACCAGCCATCTTTGGATGTGCTGGACGCCATCGTGCAACTCGAGGCCCGCTCCAGCGCACTCACCCCCACCGCGCGCGACTGGTACGCGCACCACCTTGAAAAAGAGCCCTCGCTGGTCGCTGCGAGCAAATGGATTGCCGGTGAGAAGCTTGAGCGTGAGGCCTTTCACCCCCAGGTGCAGCGCGCGCTGGACCATGCCGTCAAGCCCCTGACCCGTTACCGCTGCGCCGCCTGCGGCTTCGAGGCCAAGGTGCATTTCTGGCAATGCCCGGGTTGCCAGGCCTGGGACAGCTACCCCGCGCGCCGCGTTGAAGAGCTATGACAAACCCTTTGAGCATGACAAAAACACACATTGCGGCGTCCCGCGTCCTCGTCGTGGGCGACGTGATGCTGGACCGCTACTGGTACGGCGCGGTGGACCGCATCAGCCCCGAGGCCCCGGTACCGGTAGTACGCATTACCCGCGAAGAAGAACGCTGCGGCGGCGCTGCCAACGTTGCCCTGAATGCGGCCACGCTCGGCGCGCAGGCCTCCCTGCTGACGGTGGTGGGCGATGACGAAGCCAGCCACAAGCTGGAAGCGCTGGTTGCCACAACCGGCATACGCACCCACTTCGGTCGGGATGCCGCACTCAAGACCACCGTCAAGCTGCGCATCATCGGGCGCCAGCAGCAGCTCATCCGGCTCGACTTCGAAAACACGCCCCCCAGCGAGGTGCTGGCCACGCAAACCGCCACCTTCAGCACCTTGCTGCCGGTGCATGACGCCATTCTGTTCTCTGACTACGGCAAGGGCGGGCTGGCGCACGTGAGCGACATGATCACCGCCGCCCGCGCGGCCGGCAAGCCGATTTTCATCGACCCCAAAGGCAGCGACTATTCGCGCTACCGGCAGGCCACCGTGATCACGCCCAATCGCGCCGAGTTGCAGCAGGTGGTAGGTGCGTGGGTCCATGAGGCGGATTTGCAGGCCAAGGTGCAAGCACTGCGCGAACAGCTGGCACTCGACGCCGTGCTGCTGACCCGCAGCGAGGAAGGTATGACCCTGTTTGATGCGCAAGGCCATCTGCATGTAAGCGCGCAGGCGCGAGAAGTGTTTGATGTCACCGGCGCGGGCGACACCGTGATTGCCACCATGGCAACGCTGGTGGGCGCCGGCATGACGCTGCGCGATGCGGTGCCTATGGCCAACCGGGCCGGCGGCATTGTGGTGGGTAAATTCGGCACCGCCACGGTGTCTTACGAGGAACTTTTTGCATGACACGCATTGTGGTCACCGGCGCGGCCGGCTTTATCGGCAGCAACATCATTGCGGGCCTCAACGCCCGCGGCATGAACGACATCATCGCGGTGGACGACCTCAAGCAGGGCGACAAGTTCCGCAATCTGGTGGACCTGAAGATTGCCGACTATGTGGACATGGACAGCTTCTACGACGACTTCGCCGGCGGCCACTACGGCCAGATCGAGGCGGTGTTCCACGAAGGCGCCTGCAGCGACACCATGGAGCAGGACGGCAAATACATGATGGCCAACAACTACACGCTGTCCTGGCACCTGTTTCAGGCCTGCCAGAAGCGCGGAGCGCGGTTGTTGTACGCCTCCAGCGCCGCCACCTACGGCGGCTCAGACACCTTCCGCGAGGAGCCTGCCTTTGAGGCACCGCTCAATGTGTACGGGTATTCCAAACTTTTGTTCGACCAACGCATGCGGCGCGAGTGCGGAGCGCAGTTCGAGCGCACCAAGGCCGGCCGCACCCACCAGGTGGTGGGTTTCCGGTATTTCAATGTGTACGGCGCACGCGAACAGCACAAGGGCCGCATGGCGAGCGTGGCGTTCCACCAGTTCAACCAGTTCCAGGCTGAGGGGAAGGTCAAGCTGTTCGGTGACTACGGCGGCTATCCCGCCGGCGGCCAGATGCGCGACTTCGTGTTCATCGACGACGTGGTCGCAGTCAACCTCTGGTTCTTTGACCATCCCTCGCAATGCGGCATCTTCAACCTCGGCAGCGGCCGCGCGCAGCCGTTTAATGATGTGGCCAGCTCGGTGGTCAACGCCATGCGTCGCCTGCGCGGAGAGCCTGCTTTGAGCCTGCCCGACATCGCTGCCCTTGGGCTGGTCGAGTACATCCCCTTCCCCGACGCACTGCGGGGCAAATACCAGTGCTACACCCAAGCCGATCTGAGCGCACTGCGCGCTACCGGTTGCGATCACCAGTTTGCCGACGTTCAGACCGGCGTGGACAAGTACATCGACTGGCTCGCCCGCCGCAAGGCCTGAGGGAGGGTATTGGTGCGCCCCCCGCTATTCCCTCGCCACCCTGCCGTAACCTGGCTCGCACGGGCCCTAGGGGGTGTGGTTCTGGCGCTGGGCGTCTTCGGGCACGCCATGGCGCTGGAAATCAACACCGCCACCGAAGCTCAGCTCGACGGGCTGCGCGGCCTGGGGCCCAGCAGCACCGCGCGCATTCTGAAAGCCCGGTCGGCGGGCAGCTTCACCGGCTGGAGTGACCTGATGGCGCGGGTCAAAGGCATCAAGCCGGCCACTGCCGCCAGCCTCTCGGCGCAAGGCGCTACGGTGCAGGGCCAGCCGTTTACACCGGAAGCCAGGTAATGCTTGCTGTCATCGCTATCTGCCTAGGTGCCAGCGCCGGAGCGCTCGCCCGCTGGCAGCTGAGCCTCTGGCTTAACCCACTGCCTGGCGCCAGCGCCGTACTCCCATTCGGCACGCTGGCTGCCAACCTGATTGGCGGCTATCTGGTGGGCGTGGCGGTGGCCGTTTTCCAGGCGCTGCCGCAACTCGACCCGGTGTGGCGCCTGGCCCTGATCACCGGCTTTCTGGGCGGGCTGACCACCTTCTCCAGCTTCTCGGCAGAAGTGGTGGCCATGCTGGGGCAGCAGCGCTATGTGATGGCGCTGGCCACCGCCGCGGTGCATCTGATAGGCTCCCTGGCCCTGACCATCGCCGGCATCAAGACTGCTACGTTTTTTATAGCTGCCCGCGCATAAAACACGAGCTCAAAAGCCTTAAAATATCCAAAAACTCCGCTTGCTGCCAGTTCCATTTTCGGGACACTGGGCAGCCTTACCAAGGGTTTGCGTGAGACTTTTTGCAGGCCTTTTGGTGCACGATGCGGGTGAGTCGCGCAGATGCGGTGAATGCCGCACTGTGCGCAGTTGACGACATGGAGACTTTTTGTGAATGCACTCTTGAAATTCGCCTCCGGCATGGACTGGATCAGCAGCAAGCTGGGCACCTTGGCCGCCTGGA
>NZ_CAMCVG010000070.1 GCF_945881795.1 Rhodoferax sp. OV413 | reverse complement strand
CAATGGTGTCGGCCACCAGTCGCAGCACGGCAGGGTGCAGCGGGTCGTACAAATGCGCCACCGACTCGTCGGCGCGGTCGATGGCCAGGGTGTACTGGATCAGGTCGTTGGTACCAATCGACAGAAAGTCGAAGTACTTCAAAAACAACTGCAGGCTCAGGGCGGCGGCGGGAATTTCAATCATTGCGCCGATGTCTACCGAACCAAAGGCCACGCCTCGGCGGTCGAGCTGGGCGCGTGCCTGGTCTACATGGGATAGGGTCTGGCGGATTTCGCTGGCGTGTGCCAGCATCGGAATGAGTAATCGCACCTTGCCGTGGGCGGCGGCCCGCAGGATGGCACGCAGCTGGGTGAGAAACATGGCGGGGTCGGCCAGGCTCCATCGGATAGCGCGCAGGCCGAGCGCGGGGTTGAGGTGGGCATCGTCGCGAACCGACTCATCCAGGGGCTTGTCTGCGCCCACATCGACCGTGCGGATGGTGACCGGCAGGCCCTTCATGTCTTCGACGGCCTTGCGGTAGGCCTGGTATTGCTCCTCTTCGTCGGGGAGCTTGCCGTGGCGACCCATGAACAGGAACTCGCTGCGAAACAGCCCCACCCCCAGCGCGCCCGCCTGCAGGGCGGCATGGGCGTCTTCGGGCAATTCGATATTGGCCAGCAGTTGGACTTTTTCGTCGTCCATGGTGATGGCCGGCGTGTGCAACAGGCGCTGCAGGCGGCCGCGCTCGAGCTCGCCCTGGCGCTGCTTGAATCCGTACTCAGCCAGGATGATGGGCGAGGGGTCCACGATGACCACCCCCGCATCGCCATCAATGATCACCCAGTCGTCCTGGCGCACCAGTTGGCTGCAAGTGCGTGCGCCCACCACCGCAGGAATGTCCATGCTGCGCGCCACGATGGCGGTGTGCGAGGTCTTGCCGCCCACATCGGTGATGAATCCGGCAAACACGCTCTGCTTGAACTGCAGCATGTCAGCAGGAGAGAGGTCATGCGCAATCAGCACTAGCGGCACGTCGACCGTGTCGCCGAGCAGCAGATCCTGCTGCGCCGCCTTACGCCCGCCGCGCTTGGTCTGCGGGACCACCGGTGACTGGCTTCCCTTCATCGCGCGCAGTACGCGTTCGCAGATCTGCTCCAAGTCCGCCTTGCGCTCGCGCAAGTAGGCGTCTTCCATCTCGTCGAATTGGCGGGCAATCACCTCCAGCTGGGTGGTCAGTGCCCATTCGGCGTTGTACAGGCGCTCGGTGATCCAGTGCTTGACGCCACTCACCAGCTCATCGTCCTGCAGCAGCATCAGGTGCACATCGAGCAGGGCGGCAAGCTCGCCGGGCGCCTCTTTGGGCCCCATCCGGCTGATGCTGGTCTGCAGCCGGTGTATTTCTTCAATCACCGCATCGCGCCCGGCCCGCACACGGGCGATTTCATCGTCTACCGCCTCGGGCTTGATGAAGTAGTGGGCCACATCCACCCGGCTGGAGGCGACCAGCACTGCGCGCCCGATGGCAACGCCGCGGGAGATCGCCAGACCGTGGATGGAAAAAGTCATTGGCCCTCGCCGAATTTATCGTTGATCAAAGCCAGCAGAGCGTCCATCGCCTCCTGCTCTTGGGCGCCGTCGGTTTCCAGCGTTACCTCTGCCCCGATGCCGGCGGCCAGCATCATGACGCCCATGATGCTCTTGGCATTCACCCGGCGCTCGCCGCGTGACATCCAGACCTCGCAGGGAAAGCTGCCCGCCAGTTTGGTGAGTTTGGCCGAAGCCCGCGCGTGCAGGCCCAGTTTATTGACTATGGTCGCTCGGGTGCTGATCATGGGTTTTGCGGTGTTGGTTTTGGGGCGCGGTCACTGCGACTTGCATGATGCTCTGGGTGCCGCCGGCCATGGCGCGGGTCACCAGAACATCGAGCAACTCACTGCGGTAATTGACGATACGCAACAGCATAGGCAGGTTCACCCCCGCCAGCAACTTCGAATGCTGGCCGTCCACCACCTTTTGGGCCACATTGCAGGGGGTTGCGCCAAACACATCGGTGAGCACCAGCGCTTGCGGCGCATCGAGATTGTTCAGTAGCGACAAGGCATCGGCCCGTGTTTGCTCGGGGTCCTGGGCGGGCGGTACGTCCAGCGCGAGCAAGCCGTCCGCCGCATCCGGAAACACATGGAGCACGCAATCGCGAAGGGCACTGGCCAGGGGTGCGTGAGCGATGATGAGGATGCCGGTGTTCATACAGGTTCGCGGCTGATTATGTCGTCTTTGCTCTGCGGGCCGCGAGGTAGGAGGCCACGCAGGTCAGGCCATAAATCCCGAAAGCCGCCTGCAGCGCGGCAGGCTCTGCCCAGCCCGCCAGACGGAAGGCGTCCACCAGCAAGCCGATGCCCCACTGCACCGCAAACACGCCGGCAAAAATCACCAGGTTGTAAGCCGACAGGGCGCGGCCTGCCAGCTCCGCAGGAAACGCCATGCCCACCGCCGGCTGGGCCAGCGCCGCCACCGTGCAGGCCACGGAAAATAAGGCAAACAGCACTGCAGTGCTTGCAGGATAAGCGTCACCAGCTCCTATTAGCATAGCAAACAGCACAAAACTCAGTGGCATCCAGTGGCGGATGATGGCCTCGGCGGCGTAGCCCTTGCGGGCCAGCCAAGGGTTGGCCATACCCCAGAGCCAGTAGGCCACCAGCATCGCCAGATTCAGCCAGAACAATCCGCTTGCCGCCTCCGCTGCCGTGTATCCGGCGACCTTGGTCATCCACGGGCCGGCCCACAAGGTCTGCATGGCGACCAGACCGCCATAGTTAAAAAATCCCAATGGCACCAGCGCCCTGAAATAGGGGTTGCGCAAAACCTGCGCATAGCCGGCGGGCGGCGCAGGAGTAGCCATCTCCGAAGGCATCGCCGGCCGTTCCCATGCCGGCACGACCCACGCAATCACCACCATGCTCAGAGCAACCAGCGCGGCCAGCAGCACAAAGATTCCGCGCCACCCGAGAACCGGCATGAGCCACTGCACCGGCAGGGTCGAGGCGACCATACCGAATGCACCCACCATCAGCATCCATGAATTCGCCCGCATCAGTTGCTCAGGGGCGTACCAGCGCCGGTAGCCGGTGAGTGGCGCCATCAGGCAGGCGCACACGCCCACACCGCACAGAATCCGGGCCAGCAGCAGGCCGGTGAAGCCATCCGCGCTGGCGAAAGCCAGGCAGCCCGCCAGCGCAGCAACCAGAAATGCCAGTTCCACTTTGCGGGGGCCGTGGCCGTCCAGCCAGCGGCCCAGCGGCAACTGCATGGCGGCAAAGCCCAGGAAATACCCGCCCGCCAGCAGACCCAGATCGGCTGAGCTCAGCTCGAACTCGGCCACGAGAGTGGGTGCAAGGGTCGCCGTGATTGCGCGGATGAGGGCGGAGAGAAAGTACGCCAGCGCAAAGGCAGCAAAAACCGCAATGGCCGCGTTGCGCGTGAGTTGTTTCATGGAATCTGGAGGTCTTCGAGGAAGGGGTGTGTCATGGTGTCGTTCAATTGTTCAGCATAGACCGCGAGGTGGTACACCCGACCCTCTCTCACCAGCCACGTTAGTTGCGCTTGCGTCGGCTTGCCGTCGGGATTTTTGCCGCTGGCCTGTAGCGTTGCATGTGCGCTCGCCCACGGCGGTATCCGGATGCTGGTGGGCTTCACATCGGTGGCCTTCAATGCGGCAAGGGCCTGGATTTTCCAGGCCGCCATCACGCGGCCAGCCGCAGCGGCGTTGTTGGTCTCTACACGGCTCACCGCGAATAGCGCACCGTCCGCCTGGCATCCGGCCATTTCAAGGCTTACCGCCTCCCCGGCCAGGGATACAGTGCGGGTGGCTTGATCGGGCTTGCAGGGCAATTGCGCCCGCAACTCCTGCACCTGGACCTGTCGCCAATTGAGCGCAGGTGTGCAGGCAGCCATGAGTATCACGCTGGCCGCAAGGGCAAGAACGCCCAGCCGACGCGCGCGCGGGGCGGGGCTTAGGAGGGTTTTGCGCACCGGCTGGGGCCCGGGCGCTGCAGCTGGGAAAGCACTAAACTGGCGACTGTCCATTGGGAATTCCTGTTTATGAAGAAACAACTAAGCCTGTTCGCCATCGTTTTGGCTTGCGTTCTGGGTGCTGCAGCGCTGCTGATGGGGAGCTCACAGCAAGCGCCCGCCTCCACCTTCACCCTGCTCGATGGTAGCCAGAAACAGACGGCTGACTTGCGCGGCAAAGTCACCTTTGTGAATTTCTGGGCTACCAGTTGCACCACCTGCGTGGCCGAGATGCCGCAGATGGTCGAGACGTTCGAGAAATACAAGAGCCGCGGCTACCTCACGGTGGCGGTTGCCATGGCTTACGACCCGCCGAGCTATGTCGTGAATTTTGCCGAAAGCCGCAAGCTCCCGTTTGATGTGGCGATTGACAACACTGGCGCTGTAGCCCAGGCCTGGGGCGATGTCAGGCTGACGCCGACCAGCTTCCTGGTCGACAAAAACGGCACCATCGTCAAGCGCTACGTGGGTCAGCCGGATTTTGCCGAGCTGCACCGCTTGATCGAGAAGTTGCTCGCCGCTAGCTAGCGCTTTAGTCGCGTTCGTCTGCCTGCCATGTCCTCCGTGCGTCCCGCTGCAAGCCGCATTCTTGAGGCTTCCTCTGGGTTGGAGCTGGAAGTCACGCGAGTATTGTTTCGGGAATACGCGGGCGGGGTCAGTGTGGACCTTGGCTTCCAGAATTTCGACGAGGAACTGGCACAGTTGCCCGGCATCTACGAAGCGTCCCGCGGGAGCTTGTTGCTGGCACAGGTGGGCGGCTTATGGGCGGGCTGTTGCGCGCTGCGCCCCTTGGACTCGGTGGACTATCCCAACGCGGCAGAAATGAAGAGGCTGTATGTGCGCCCGGGCTTCCGGCGTGCGGGGGTGGGTCGATTGCTCACAGAAGCCATTCTGGAGGCGGCCCGGGTTCGTGCTTACGACTGTGTTTTACTTGACACGCTGGACGACATGGAGAGTGCCAGGGCGCTGTACCAAGAGCTGGGTTTTGAGGAAGTGCCGCCCTACTACTTCAACCCGATTGCGGGTGCACATTACCTCAGGGTTTCACTGTAAGCGGGCGGCGCCCTCCCAGGCGCACATCCCACTACAGCAGACTGTCGCGAAGTCGCTTAGGCTTTGGCTTGAGCCAACAGGGTGGCCGCGTCGCTCACCTCGAACTTTCCAACTTCTTCCACATTCAAGGCCACGACCTTACCGTCTTTGACCAGCATGGAGTAGCGGTTGCTGCGCAGGCCCATACCCCGGGCGGTCAGGTCCAGCGTCAAGCCGGTGGCGCTGGCGAAGGCGGCGCTACCGTCACCCAGCATGCGCACTTTTGTGCCTGTCTTCTGCTCACGCGCCCATGCGCCCATTACAAACGCGTCGTTCACACTGACGCACCAGATTTCATCTACCCCAGCGGCTTTGAAAGCCTCTGCGTTTTCCACATAGCCAGGCACATGCTTGACCGAGCAAGTAGGCGTGAAGGCACCGGGCAACGCAAACAGGGCAATGGTTTTGCCGGCTGTTTCTTTTGCGACGTCGACAGCGTTGGGCCCGATACTGCAGCCTTCGCCCTCAACTTCTGAATATTCCATGAGGGTGGTTGCGGGCAGTGTGTCGCCAATTTGAATCATGCTTGCTCCTTAGATGGGTTGGGTTTGCCAATGAAAACGGCCCACAATTGTGGGCCGCTTTACTGTAACCGCGTTGGGTTGGTCGTAAAGACTTAAACCGCAACTGCCTTTTCAACCAAACGGGTTGCAACCCAGTTCTTGGTCTTCGAAATGGGCTTGCTCTCAGTGATCTCGATAACATCACCCAGTTTGTACTCGCCCTTTTCATCATGGGCGTGGTACTTGCTGGTTTTAGCAACGATCTTGCCGTAGAGCTCGTGCTTCACACGACGCTCGATCAACACGGTCACGGTCTTGGCACGCTTGTCGCTGACTACTTTGCCGATCAAGGTGCGCTTGAGGGATCTTTTGGCTTCCGTCATGTATCGCTCCTTATTTGGCGGATGGTTCAGCGCTTTGCTTCTCGACAAGAATGGTCTTGGCGCGAGCAATATCACGGCGCGCAATGCGCAGCAAAGCGGTGTTGTTGATTTGTTGGGTGGCTTTTTGCATACGAAGGCCAAAGTGGGCTTTTTGCAGCTCTTTGACTTCGTTTTGCAGGCCAGCAACGTCTTTTTGGCGCAGTTCAGCAGCTTTCGTCATATCGATATCTCCTGAATTACTGGCCGATCATGCGGCTGACAAAGGTGGTACGCAACGGCAGCTTGGCTGCAGCGAGGCGGAAAGCTTCGCGGGCGAGCTCTTCGGGTACACCGACGATTTCGAACACGATCTTGCCGGGCTGAATTTCAGCCACGTAGTACTCGGGGTTCCCTTTACCGTTACCCATACGCACTTCAGCAGGCTTTTGGGAAATCGGCTTATCAGGGAACACACGGATCCAGATGCGGCCGCCACGCTTAACGTGACGGGAAATTGCACGGCGTGCAGATTCAATCTGGCGGGCCGTTAGACGGCCACGGTCAGTGCACTTCAGACCGAAGTCACCGAATGCGACCGAGCTGCCTCGGGTCGCGATGCCGGTGTTACGGCCCTTCTGCTCTTTGCGGTATTTCCGGCGAGCGGGTTGCAACATGATTATTCTCCTTTACCGTCAGCTGCTGCAGCTGGCGCGGCGACTTTGCGAACGCGCTTAACGGCGGGTTTAGCATCAGCACCAAGTGCTTCTGCGGGTTTGTCGCTGCCATCGGCGGGAGCGGCATTGGTTCCTGCGGGGCGACGGGCGCCACGGGGGGCAGCGGCGGGTGGGCGCGCTCCTCCGCGGTCGTCACGACGGGGACCGCGTGGACGGCGCTCTTCTTCAGAGCGGGGCTCAACAGCCGCGGGGAGGTCGTTACGGCCCAAGGTGTCGCCTTTGTAGACCCACACCTTCACGCCGATGATCCCGTAGGTTGTCTTGGCTTCGGACGTTCCGTAATCGATGTCTGCACGCAGAGTGTGCAAAGGCACGCGGCCTTCGCGGTACCACTCGGTACGCGCAATTTCGATGCCGTTCAAGCGACCGGAGGACATGATCTTGATGCCCAGGGCACCCAAACGCATAGCGTTTTGCATGGCGCGCTTCATGGCACGGCGGAACATGATGCGCTTCTCGAGCTGCTGGGTGATGCTGTCAGCGATCAGCTTGGCATCGATTTCGGGCTTGCGCACTTCTTCGATGTTCACTGCCACTGGCACGCCCAATTGCTTGCCGAGATCGCGCTTCAAGTTCTCGATGTCTTCGCCCTTCTTGCCGATCACCACGCCCGGACGTGCCGAGAAAATAGTGATACGCGCGTTCTTGGCAGGGCGCTCAATCAGGATGCGTGATACCGAAGCGTTCTTCAGCTTTGCCTTCAGGTATTCACGCACCTTGATGTCTTCCGACAACATGCCGGCGAAATCTCGGTTGCTTGCGTACCAGCGAGAAGACCAATTACGGCTGATCGCCAAACGAAAGCCGGTTGGGTGGATTTTTTGTCCCATATCTTCCTGGCCTCTGTTAGTTTCCAACCGTCACGTACACATGGCACGTGGGTTTGCGGATTTGGTTGCCACGGCCTTTGGCGCGGGCAGTGAAACGACGCAGAGAAGCACCTTGCTCGACAAAGATGGTTTTCACCTTCAATTCATCGATGTCGGCGCCATCATTGTGCTCAGCGTTAGCAATGGCAGACTCCAGAACCTTCTTGATAATCACTGCAGCTTTTTTCTGTGTGAATTGCAAGATGTTCAGAGCTTGATCTACTTTCTTGCCACGGATCAGATCCGCGACCAGACGACCCTTGTCAACAGACAAGCGGACTCCACGAAGGGTTGCACGAGTTTCCATGGTCACCTCCTTATTTCTTTTGGACTTTTTTGTCCGCTGGATGGCCCTTGAAAGTACGTGTGAGTGCGAACTCACCCAACTTGTGGCCAACCATTTGATCGGTGATATAGACAGGCACGTGCTGCTTGCCGTTGTGCACGGCGATGGTCAAGCCGATGAACTCGGGCAGGATCATGGAGCGACGGGACCAAGTCTTAATCGGCTTCTTGTCCTTGGTTGCCACGGCCTTTTCGGTCTTGGCAATCAGGTGGTGGTCGACGAATGGACCTTTTTTCAGTGAACGAGTCATTTACCTACCCCTTACTTCTTGCGACGCGACACGATCATGACCTGCGTGCGCTTGTTGTTACGGGTACGGTAGCCCTTGGTCAGATTACCCCAAGGATCGACTGCATGACGGCCTTCACCGGTCTTACCTTCACCACCGCCATGGGGGTGATCAACCGGGTTCATCACCACACCTCGAACGGTCGGGCGAATACCCATCCAACGCTTCACACCGGCCTTGCCCAACTGGCGCAGGCTGTGCTCTTCGTTGGCCACTTGACCGATGGTCGCGCGGCAGTCGATATGAATCCTGCGGACTTCACCGGAGCGCACACGCACTTGAGCGTAGGTGCCTTCACGAGCCAGCAAGGTCGCCGATGTACCGGCTGAGCGGATGATTTGTGCACCCTTGCCGACTTGCAATTCCACGCAGTGGATGATGGAACCCACGGGGATATTGCGGATAGGCAATGTGTTACCCACACGGATGGGGGCTTCGGAACCATTTTGGATGGTTGCACCTACCTCAAGACCGCGGGGAGCAATGATGTACTTCCGTTCACCGTCTGCGTAGCACACCAATGCGATGTGTGCGGAACGGTTGGGGTCGTACTCGATGCGCTCCACTTTCGCAGGGATTCCGTCCTTGTTACGGACGAAGTCCACCACGCGGTAATGGTGCTTATGGCCACCACCCTTGTGACGGGTCGTGATGTGGCCATTGTTGTTACGGCCGGCTTGTTGGAATTGGGGCTCCAACAGTGCAGCGTGAGGGGCACCCTTGTGCAGGTGGTCACGCGAAATCTTCACCACGCCACGACGGCCTGGGGAAGTTGGTTTCATTTTGATAACAGCCATGATTACGCAGCCTCCCCGCCGAGGTTCAGCTCTTGACCGGGCTTCAGGGTCACATAGGCTTTGCGAACATTGTCGCGACGGCCCACAGACTTACCGAAACGCTTGGTCTTGCCCTTGGTATTCACCACAGAGACGCCATTCACTTCTACCTTGAACATCAATTCCACAGCGGCCTTGATTTCAAACTTGGTAGCGTCCTGCAGCACCTTGAAAGTCACAGCATTGCTTTTCTCGGCAACCATAGTGGCCTTTTCGGACACGATGGGAGCAACAAGCACTTGCATCAAACGACCTTCATCGAATTTGGTCAGATTGGGTCCGTGGCTCATGCGAACATCTCCTTGAGTGTGTCCATGGCAGCCTTGGTCACCAGCACCTTACGGTAGTGAACCAGCGACAGCGGATCAGCATAGCGAGGCTCGACCACCAGAACATTCACCAGGTTGCGGGAGGCCAGGTACAAGTTTTCGTCGACTTCGTCGGCAATCACCAGCACGGATTCCAGATTCATGGCTTTGAATTTGGCTGCCAAGAGCTTGGTTTTAGGAGATTCCACTTTGAGGGAGTCCACCACAGCCAAACGACCTTCGCGCACCAACTGAGAGAGAATCGACGCCATACCTGCGCGATACATCTTCTTGTTGATCTTTTGACCGAAGTTTTCATCGGGCATGTTCGGGAAAATACGACCGCCGCCACGCCACAGGGGGGAAGATGTCATACCTGCGCGAGCGCGACCGGTTCCCTTTTGCTTGAAAGGCTTCTTGGTGCTGTGCTTGACTTGTTCACGGTCTTTTTGAGCACGTGTACCTTGACGGGCGTTGGCTTGAAAGGCCACAACCACCTGGTGCACCAGATCTTCGTTGTAAGCACGTCCAAACACAGACTCTGGCGCATCGTATTGCGACGTCGCCTGGCCTTGTTCGTTTAGGAGTTCGACTTGCATCAGTTCGCTCCTTGCGCAGGTTTGGCCTTGACGGCCGGACGCACGGTCACAAAACCGCCCTTAGATCCGGGAATAGCGCCCTTAATCAGCAACAGTTGGCGCGCTTCATCAACACGGATGACGTCGAGGTTTTGCGTTGTCACGGTGGCATCACCCAAGTGGCCAGTCATGCGCTTGCCGGGGAAAACGCGACCGGGATCCTGGGCCATACCGATAGAGCCTGGCACATTGTGCGACCGGCTGTTACCGTGGGACGCGCGCTGCGACGACATGTTGTGGCGCTTGATGGTGCCGGCGTAACCTTTACCAATCGAAGTACCCTGCACATCGACCTTTTGACCAACCGAGAAGACATCAGCAACAGGCACGGTTACGCCTGCTGCGTATTTCGCGGCAGATTCAGCAGTCACGCGGAATTCTTGAATGATTTCGCCGGCTTCGACGCCAGCTTTGGCCAGATGGCCAGCGACAGGCTTGGTGATACGCGACGCTTTACGCGCACCAAACGTGACCTGCAAGGCCACGTAGCCGTCGTTCTCTTGGGTTTTGACCTGCGTCACCCGATTGTTAGACACGTCGACCACGGTGACGGGAACTGCATCCCCATCGTCCGTGAACAGACGCATCATGCCAACCTTGCGACCCAGCAACCCTAAGTGATTGCTAAGACTCATTGTTTTCTCCGTAACTCCCACCGTAGCAACTTCAATTGGCTACTACGTTTTTACGCGGGAGACTGTTAATAAAACCCCGCCAGTGCCTTTGCGGCTATCAAGCAGAGCCAGCGAGTATAGCGCGAGGGCTTGCATCACGCAAGCCCTCTGCCCACTCACTTTGGGTGGCCCCCGCAATCACCGGGGGCTGGTTGCATTACTGCAACTTGATTTCGACGTCCACGCCTGCGGGCAGGTCGAGCTTCATCAATGCGTCCACTGTTTTGTCAGTGGGGTCCACGATGTCCATAAGACGTTGGTGGGTCCGGATTTCGAACTGGTCACGGCTGGCCTTGTTGACGTGAGGGGAGCGCAAGATGTCGAAGCGCTTCATGCGTGTCGGCAACGGCACGGGGCCTTTGACGATCGCGCCGGTGCGCTTGGCGGTATCAACGATTTCAGCCGCCGATTGATCGATTAACTTGTAGTCAAACGCCTTCAGGCGGATGCGAATTTTTTGTTTGGATGCCATCGTAATTCCTTAGTATCTGAATTACGCGATGATTTTGGCAACCACGCCAGCGCCCACGGTACGGCCGCCTTCGCGAATAGCGAAACGCAGGCCTTCTTCCATGGCGATGGGGTTGATCAATTTCACGGTGATGGAGACGTTGTCACCAGGCATCACCATTTCCTTGCCTT
>NZ_CAMCVG010000069.1 GCF_945881795.1 Rhodoferax sp. OV413 | reverse complement strand
ATTGAACATCGACCATTTCGGGTCTGCCGCCCACCATCACGCCAATACGTCCGACAGGTTTGGCGGCTTCTATCTGCACCTCGGATTTGGGGCGCACGAAAACCACCCTTTCCTGCCCATCCCGCATCAGCCGCCAGCGCAAGGTCTGTTCGGGTGACCGGGAAATCGCAGCGCGCAGCGCATAGGCATCTTGCACAGAGGCGTCGTTCACCGACAGGACACGATCACCGGGAAGCAGGCCTGCCTCCTCACCGCGTCCGCCCGCGATGACTTCGCCCAGAACGGGTTCAGAAAACGGCGATATCCAACCGATGGCCGCAAAGAGCGATGCGTCAACCGCTACGTTTTCGAGAGGTGCCAAATTCAGGGAGCGTACTTGCGCGCGCGCGACTGATGTTGCATCCCTATCGATTACCTTCAGGTAAGTAACGCTGCCCTCCACGCCAGCCTGTGTCAGCCACCAGCGCACATCTTCAAAGGTCTGTATGGGCTCGAGCGCATCAGGTGATGGACCCATCTCGATCACCCGCTCGCCCCCGACCCAACCAGCCTTCGCCGCCAACGATTGGGCAACCGGCGATGGAAGCACAGGGGCTGCTTGTGGCACCACCTGCCAATTTACCCATGCGTAGAGCGCTACAGCCAATAGCAAGTTCGCGGCAGGACCGGCCGCCACAATCGCGGCGCGCCTCGACAAAGTCTGTGTGTCAAAAGCCATCGACTTCTCATGCGCCGGCACCGGTCCGTCACGCCCGTCCAGCATCTTGACGTAGCCCCCCAAAGGCAACGCGCTCAGAACAAACTCAGTACCCGTGACCGATGAGGTCCAGCCCCAAACCCTCGGTCCGAATCCGATAGAAAAGCGAAGGACCCGGACACCGCAAAGTCGGGCGACAGAAAAATGGCCCCACTCATGTATTGCCACCAGCAGACCTATGGCAACGAGAAAAGCGAGGACCGTTTGCATCGTTGAATCACCAGCAGAAATCAGGGCGCCAAGCCGTTGCAAGTCTGGCGGGCAAGGCTGCGAGCCTCGCCATCCAGGGCCAGCAATGCAGCCAGATCAGATGGAGTTGCGAAGCTTAAGCGGTCAAGGATTGCCCGGTTAACGGCGTGGATCTGATCAAAGCGGATTTGTCGGTCCAGAAAGGCCGCCACCGCAATCTCATTAGCAGCGTTCAACACCACGGTGGCGCCCGATGGCCCTCGGAGGGTTTCCCATGCAAGGGCCAGTCCGGGGAATCGTGCCTTGTGGTCGGCCCGGTCAATGGGCTCGAAAGTCAGTGCAGACATCGTCGAAAAGTCCAGCGCTGCGGACCCCGAACTCACCCGTTGCGGCCAGGACAAACCATAGGCTATCGGGCCGCGCATATCGGGCGTTCCGAGTTGCGCGACAATAGAATGGTCCACGTACTGAACCATGGAGTGCACCACGCTCTGAGGGTGAATGACGACTTCAATCTGTTCGGGCTGCACGCCAAACAAATACTTCGCCTCAATCACTTCTAGGGCCTTGTTCATCATGGTGGCAGAGTCAACCGAAATTTTGCGACCCATGACCCAGTTGGGGTGCGCACATGCCTGCTCGGGGCTGGCGGCACGAATCTGCTCAGGACTCCAGCTTCGGAAGGGGCCGCCGGAGGCCGTCAAAATCAGCTTATCAATACCGCTGGCCCAGGTACTCCTGTCGTCCGGCAAGGACTGGAAGATGGCGGAGTGTTCACTGTCAATGGGCAGCAAGGTCGCCCCGCCCCGCTGTACAGCCGCCATGAACACATCGCCGCCAACCACTAGCGCCTCTTTGTTGGCCAAGAGAAGGCGCTTACCAGCCAGCGCGGCAGATAGACAGGACGACAAACCTGCGGCGCCCACAATCGCCGCCATCACGATGTCCGCGTCGGGGTGCGCGGACATCTCGTCCAATGCGTTAGCGCCCGACAGAACCTCGGTTGCCAATCCAGCTTGGGCTAAACGGCTCTTCAAATCGCTCGCGCTTACCGCGCTCACCATGACGGCATAACGTGGTGTGAACTCGAGGCATTGTGCGTACAAGAGGTCCACATTGGTGGACGCGGTCAGCGCAAAAGCAGAGAACTGCTCGGGATGGCGCCTCAGCACATCCAGCGTATTGACCCCAATGGAGCCCGTCGAACCCAACACCGCGACGCGTTTCATATTCAATCTGTCACAGCGACTGCAAGAGCATGGCAATCGGGAGCACGGGCAGCAAAGCGTCGACCCGGTCGAGCACACCTCCATGACCGGGCAGTAACTGGCTGCTGTCTTTGACACCCGCTGCACGTTTGATCAATGACTCAAGAAGGTCGCCGACAATGCTCATAACTCCCAACAGTAGAGCGGCCAGCAGCATCCAGGCTCCGTAGCGGGAAGCCAGAATGGTGTAGATGCTGGGGGAGTCTGCCACCATTGCGCTGTCGGCAAACCACCAGATCAGGGCCAGCACAGACACGCCCAACAAGCCCCCCAAGGCGCCCTCGCGCGTCTTCCCGGGGCTGATTTCAGGTGCGAGTTTCTTCGCAAACAAGCGGCCGCCAAACTTACGCCCGGCGAAGTAAGCCGCAATGTCAGCCATCCACACTAGCGCCATAACCGAGAACAGAAAATTAATGCCCTGCTTGCGCGCAGCCACCACAGCCAGCCATGCCACACACAGCAGCAAGAACCCCACAACCTGCCGAAAGCGAGGGCTCCAGGAAGACCAGGTCTGCACGCCATTGCGAATCAAGTACCCACCACCCAGCAACCAGGCCAACGATGCAGACAGCCAGATGGCCTGCATCTCAAAGGGCTGGACTTCGACGCTCCATAAGCCTGCGCAAACCAATGCGCATAGCAATGCCCCACCAACAGCCGCCTGGGGCTGCGCGCCATTGAGGCGCAGCCACTCCCAGGTACCACAGGTCATCAAGATGCCCGCGACGCAAGCAAAGGCCAGGGGGTCGGGGTAGAAAACCGCTGGAATTAACACCGCCAGCAAGGCGATGGCAGTCAGGACACGCAAGCGCAGCATAAGGAACCCTTTATGAATGAACCCATGTGCGTTCAGCTCAGTTGTTCGGACGTTTTGCCGAAGCGTCGCTCGCGCTTCTGAAACTCCGCGATCGCCTCGTCCAAATCCTGCTCGGTGAAATCAGGCCAAAGCCGGGGACTGAAAAACAACTCCGCATAGGCCGCCTGCCAGAGCAGGAAATTACTGATGCGATATTCGCCACCGGTGCGGATGAATAAATCCGGATCCGAAGAAGGCGAAAGCGCCAAGGCTGCGTCCAGAGACTGTTCAGTAATCGGCTCGCCTCGTTCCCTTAAAGCGTTGGCCGCCTGAACAATATCCCAACGACCGCCATAGTTGAAGCATACGTTGAGCGTCAGGGCTCTGTTACTTGCAGTTTCCAGCTCGGCCTGCAGCAGACGAGCGCTCACTTTTTCCGTCAGCCCTGCCCGGGTGCCGATGAATCGGAGTCGAACGCCCTCCTTTTTCAGTCGATCAAGCTCTCGTCCCAGAGAACCCACCAGAAGGTCCATCAAACCGGAAACCTCCTCCGTTGGACGGTTCCAGTTTTCTGACGAAAAAGCGAAGACAGTAAGGGTGGAGATATTCCGGGACCCACAGGCCTGCACGATACGCATCAACGCATCGACACCCTGCTTGTGACCGGCTAAACGCGGCAGGAACCGCTGGGATGCCCAACGCCCGTTGCCATCCATAACGATGGCAATGTGCGCTGGGTGTGGAGTCTGCGTGTCCGACATCAGTGCGAGGTCACACCGCCATGATGTCTTGTTCTTTGGACGATACGAGGCGGTCGATCTCAGTGATGTGCTTGTCAGTGGCTTTCTGGACGTCCGCTTCGCAGCGCTTCTGGTCATCCTCGGATGCCAGCTTGTCTTTCACCAGTTTTTTCACGGCTTCGTTGGCGTCGCGTCGCAGGTTACGAACTGCCACCTTGGCGCCCTCACCTTCGCCACGGACCACTTTGGTCAGCTCTTTACGGCGCTCTTCTGTCATGGCCGGCATGGGCACGCGAATCAGCTCGCCCATGCTCGAAGGGTTGAGCCCCAAGTCACTGTCGCGGATAGCCTTTTCAATCTTAGGAGCCATGTTTTTCTCCCAAGGCTGAACGCTGATAGTGCGCGCATCCAGCAGGGAGAGGTTGGCTACTTGGCTCAGTGGAACCATGGAACCGTAGTAATCCACTTGGACCGTATCCAGCAAAGCCGGATTAGCCCGACCGGTGCGGATTTTGGTCAGGTTGTTCTTCAGTGACGCAATGGACTGATCCATTTTGCCTTCCAGCGTCTTTTTGATTTCTTCAACAGACATAGTTTCCTCGTACTTAATCCGAGAGGGCTCTGGTGCGGATTACACGTGCACCAAAGTGCCCTCGTCGTCGCCCATGACGACGCGCTTTAGCGCGCCGTGCTTGAATATTGAGAAGACTTTGATTGGCAACTTCTGGTCCCGGCACAGCGCAAACGCAGCGGCATCCATGATTCCCAAATTTTGGCTCATGGCATCGTTGAAGCTGATCTTGGAGTATCGGGTTGCAGTGGGGTCTTTCTTCGGGTCGGCACTGTAGACGCCATCCACCTTGGTGGCCTTGAGCACGATCTCCGCCCCGATTTCCGCACCGCGCAGAGCTGCTGCTGTGTCGGTCGTAAAGAACGGATTGCCCGTGCCTGCTGCAAAAATCACCACCTTACCTTCTTCGAGGTACTGCAATGCTTTGGGCCGGACGTAAGGCTCTACCACCTGCTCGATACCGATGGCGGACATGACGCGTGCGGTGAGACCTGCCTTGTTCATGGTGTCACCCAAAGCCAACGCATTCATGACCGTCGCCAACATACCCATGTAATCGGCGGTCGCGCGGTCCATGCCGACAGAGCCTCCGGCGACCCCGCGAAAAATGTTACCGCCACCGATAACTACAGCCACCTCCACCCCCAGACGGGTGACCTCAGCGACCTCATCGACCATGCGAACAATGGTGTCACGGTTGATGCCGAACTGGTCATCGCCCATCAAGGCCTCGCCGGACAGCTTGAGCAAAATTCTCTTGTACGCTGGTTTGGATGCACTCATGGACGACTCCCGTTCGTTAAACAGCCACTAGCGAATCAGGCGGACTGCTGCGCTGCTGCAACCTGCGCGGCAACTTCCGCTGCAAAGTCGTCTACCTTTTTCTCAATGCCTTCTCCGACAACGTAGAGCGTGAAGCCTTTCACAGTGGTCGACACTGACTTGAGCATCTGCTCCACGGTCTGTTTGTCGTTTTTCACGAAGGGTTGGTTGAACAGTGAGACCTCTTTCAGGAATTTCTGCACGCCGCCCTCAATGCGTTTGGCCACGATGTCGGCAGACTGCACCGGCTTACCGGCGGCGGTAGCAACAGCAGCGTCTTCTGCTGCCTTGGCAGCCGCAACCGACCGCTCACGCTCCACCAGCTCCGCGGGCACCTGTTCCGAGGACAAAGAGACAGGTTTCATAGCGGCAACGTGCATTGCAACATCCTTCGCGGCGGCTTCGTCACCTTCAAACTCGACCACCACGCCGATGCGGGTGCCGTGCAGGTAAGAGGCCAGCTTCGTCGAACCATCAAAACGCTGGAAGCGGCGGAAAGTCATGTTCTCGCCGATCTTGCCAATCAGGCCCTTACGGACGTCTTCCAATGTGGGGCCAAAACCATCTTGCGCATAGGCCAGCGCGCTCAAGGCGGCGACGTCTGCGGGATTGTGCTCGGCAACCAAGGCAGCGGCCGCATTGGCCAAAGCAAGGAAACTTTCGTTCTTGGTCACGAAGTCGGTTTCACAGTTCACCTCAATCAGGGCTCCAGCGCCACCGGCCATGCTGCTTGCCACAACGCCTTCGGCGGTGACGCGGGCTGCGGCCTTACCGGCCTTGCTGCCGAGCTTGACGCGCAAGATTTCCTCTGCCTTGGCCATGTCGCCATCGGCCTCAGTCAGAGCTTTTTTGCATTCCATCATGGGGGCATCAGTCTTGCCACGCAGTTCCGCCACCATGCTCGCTGTAATTGCTGCCATATCTTTTCTCCGAGTTTCAACAGTTTAAATTAGGGCTAAAAAAAAGGGGCAACGAAGCCCCCTTTTTCGGGTGCGCACGTGCTTAAGCAGCTTCGCTCACTTCAACAAACTCATCATTACTTTCTGCCGCGACCGCCTTGACCACGTCGTCCACCGCATTGGAACGACCTTCCAGGATCGCGTCCGCGATGCCACGGGCATACAAAGTCACGGCCTTGGAGGAGTCATCGTTACCGGGGATCACGTAATCGATTCCTTCTGGGGAGTGGTTAGAGTCCACCACACCGATCAAAGGAATACCCAGCTTGCGTGCCTCTGCAATGGCAATCTTGTGGTAACCCACGTCGATCACAAAGATTGCATCAGGCAGTGCTGCCATGTCTTGGATGCCGCCGATATCTTTTTCCAGCTTTTCGAGCTCACGGGCGAACATGAGCTGCTCCTTCTTGCTCATGCTGTCCAAGCCGGCTTCCTGCTGGACTTTCATGTCCTTCAGGCGCTTGATAGACGTCTTGACAGTCTTGAAGTTCGTCAACATGCCGCCCAACCAGCGCTGGTCCACAAAAGGAACTCCAGCGCGCTGTGCTTCTGCAGACACGATTTCGCGGGCTTGCCGTTTGGTACCCACCATCAAGATGTTGCCGCGACGTGCCGAAAGCTGGCGCACGAAAGTGGCGGCTTCCTGAAACATAGGAAGCGACTTTTCCAAGTTGATGATGTGAATTTTGTTGCGGTGACCGAAGATGAACGGCGCCATCTTGGGGTTCCAGAAACGGGTTTGATGTCCAAAGTGAACGCCTGCTTCCAGCATTTCGCGCATTGTTACTGCCATAGTTACTCCAAAGGTTAGGTCTTAAAGCCACTCCGCTCATCTTCAGCAAAAATTTTGCTGAAAACACCTTGTGAGAGTGGTTTGTGATTAGCCCGGCAGTACGTCTGCCAAAGCCAGTCGAGTATAGCACGGGGCTCCCCGCCGAGACCCTCTGATTGGGCTTCGCCAAGACCCACTACCCGACGGCAATTGACGCCCGACAATGGTAAAAACCAGCCCAAGCTATGAAAAAATAGCGCGCAACGCGGTTTGCATGCGTCACAGAAAGCTGAAATGAAAATTGCCATCGTGGGGGCGGGAGTTGTTGGTATCGCCACGGCCTATGAATTGTCGGGTCAGGGAAATGACGTTACCGTGTTCGAGAAAAACAGCGCGGCCGGCGAGGCGGCCAGCTTTGCGAATGCGGGCATCCACAGCAATAGCTGCACCCTTCCGCTTTCGATCGCTGCGTTGCGCGGTAATCACCTCACCCGATTGATTCAAGCCACGCGCAGCTTGTCCACCGCGCACTGGTACAGCCCGGTCAACTTGCGGTGGCTCTGGGCTTACAGCGGCGCTGGCTCGACGGCGCGGGGCGAGCGATGCCTGCAGCACGGCCAGCAAATGGCGCGACTCGGAATGGAAATCACGGACGCCTTAATTTCCCGCGGGCAATGGGAAGTGGAACAAAGTGCAGGGCAGCTCATTGTCTTGGGGGGCGAAACTGATCTGGAACGTTATTCACTCGCACTTGAACTCCTGAAGGCGTCGGAGCAACCGTTCCGCGTTTTGGACGGCGCTGAATTGCAAGGTCTAGAGCCCTCGTTGCAAGGGATCGACAAGTTACACAAGGCGATCCATATCCCTGGGGACCGCATTATGAATTGCCGCCAATTCGCCTTATTGGCCAAGCAGGAGGCGCAGAAAGACGGGGTTGAATTTCACTTCGACACCGAGGTGCTTGCCATCGAGTCACAAAGCGGGCCGCTGTTGCGCACCGCGAGGGGCGATGTTTTGGGGTTTGACCAGATCATTGTCTGCACGGAGGCGCCCCTGCCGCAAGATATTTTGCGTCTGCGATTGAACTTGCCGCTTGCTCGCATCGACAGCTATGCGGTCAGCGTCGGCATCCGCGAGCCCTTGAATGCCCCGCGCAGCGCCGTGCAGGACCACGCATCCGGCATCACCATCAGCCGCATTGGCAAACGCCTGCGGGCCTGCGGTGGAGCCGAACTCAATCGCCCGACAAACGCTGCGCACGACAAACGGATGATTGGCAAACTCTTTCGCACGCTCGATCAGCGATTTCCCGGCGCTGCCAACTACGCCGGCGGAACCCAGGTCTGGCGCGGCAGCAGGACGTTCACCACCGATGGGCTACCGGTTGTTGGCCCCTCGGGCTTGCCCGGCGTATGGCTGAATTTGGCGCACGGAGCTTATGGCTGGACCCTGGCGACGGCAAGCGCTCGGCTGCTGTCCCAGCAGCTTGGGGGCAAACCGACCAGCGTTCCCTGCGAGCTGATCAGTCCCTTGCGTTTCAAGGGCTAGCCATGAATGCGGCGATGTCGGACCGCATCACCGCAGCTGTAGAGGCCATGCCCGCCTTCCCGAAAAGTGTGCAAAAGATTTTGGTGCTCACCCGCGACATCAACAGCCCGCCCAAAGACCTGGTAGGCGTGATCGGCAAGGACCCCGTATTGACGGTGAAGATCCTGAGGGTCGTGAACTCAGCGTATTACAGCCTGCCCAAGCAGATTACGTCCATCGGACACGCCGTGGTTTTTTTGGGGTTCAACACCATCAAGAACCTCGCCTTGAGCATCGCAGCCATCGGAATGTTGCCCGACAAGAACGACGCCGGCTTTGACAGCCACGCTTACTTTATGCACTCGCTGGTGACCGCTGGAATTGCCAAACGCCTGGCCGCCAAGACTGCCGATGCTGACCCGATGGACTGCTTCAGTGCGGGCTTGCTGCATGACTTCGGCAAGATTGTTTTTACGCAGTACTTGCCGCAGGAGTTCAAACGTGCTCTAGAGACAAGCGCCGCCGACGGTAGTTCGCTGCATCTCGCACTGCAGGCCTTTGCCGGCGCCGACCATGCCGAAGTGGGTGCCATGCTGCTGGAAAAATGGCGCTTTGCGCCTGCTTTTGTAGACGTCATCCGCCACCAGCAGCCCGACTCATTGACCGACTCCGGCATGGCCGCCTGCGTATTTGCTGCCAACCAGATCAGCAAACGTCTGGGACTTTGCGCTGGCAACGAGTTTGTGGCTGCCCTACCTTCACATGCTCAAATGCGGCTCGGGGGAAATTTGGACGAACTAACCAGCTCACTGGGCGATATCACCCGTATCGTCGATGAGGCTACAGTGTTTGCAAGGCTATGAAGGTGCGTTATGAAAGTCAGGTTCTGGGGAGTTCGTGGTTCCATCGCTTCGCCCGGACCGCACACGGTGCGTTTTGGTGGCAACACCACCTGCATCGAAATCCGTACCGACGATAACGAACTGATTATTCTGGACGCCGGCACGGGAATTTTCCCCCTCTCCCAGACGCTGCTTGCCGAAATGCCGGTCACCGCGCATGTGCTGATTACCCACTCACACTGGGATCACATCCAGGGGCTTCCGTTTTTTGTGCCAAATTTCATTGCGGGCAACACGCTTCGCATCTTCGGCGGCGTGGATCCTGTATCCGGCAAAGGCATCGAGCAGGTCATGTCGGTGCAGCTGCAGTACAGCTACTTTCCGGTCCGGGAAGAAGAGATGAAGGCCCGCATCGACTACGTCAACCTCATGCCCGGCCAGCCGGTGCGCATCGGCAGCGCCACGGTGACCCCCTGCCTTCTTAACCATCCCGTGGTCAATCTGGGCTACCGCATCGATTGCCATGGCAAGTCGGTCTTTTTCACCGGAGACCACGAGCCGCCCTACAACATCTACGAGCCAGGCGACGAGGGGTACGCTGACTACCAGGCCCTGGTGGACGCCAAGCAGCAAGCCATTCTGGATGCGGTCCGCGGCGTGGATGTCTACATTGCAGACTCGGCATACACCGACGCTGAATACGCCTCCAAGAAGGGCTGGGGTCATGGCACTTTTGGCTCCAGCATTGCGGGCGCGCATGCAGCCGGGGCCAAAGTGCTTTTTTGCACCCATCACGAGCCCACCCGCGGGGACGACGCATTGCAAGCCGCCTTCGCACAGGCACTCGCCGACCATTCAGCCATCACCTGCGGCTTGGACGTGCGCCTTGCTCGCGAGGGTGAAACCTATGAGTTTTGAGTGGATTGTTGACGCGAAAGGCCCCCGAAACGGCGCCCGGTACCCGCTGCTCGACACCGCTGCAACACGCGCTCTAGAGCTTTCGTTGGCCCGCCAGCGTCCGCCGGGCTTCTTGATGCAACAGGCGGGCCTTGCCTTGGCGCAACTCAGCCTCGCCGTGGCACCCCATGCCCGGCATTTCTGGATTGCCTGCGGCCGGGGCAACAATGGCGGCGATGGTCTTGAAGCCGCCAGTCACTTGCACCGCTGGGGTAAAGCCGTCTACATCAGCATGCCCGACGGCGACTCGCCGCTGCCGGAAGACTCAGCGCGGGCCCTTGGTAGGGCGATGCTATCGGGCTTGAACATTCACTCCGTGCCGCCATCAGGCTGGGAGGTGTGCATTGACGCACTGCTGGGAATTGGGTTGCGAGACGCCGCCCGGGGCACGAGCGCCTCATGGATAGAGCGAATGAACTCCAGCGGCTCCCCCATCATCGCAGCGGACCTACCGAGTGGCCTGCTGGCGGACACCGGAGCAGCGCCGGGCCCCTGCGTGCGAGCCACTCACACCCTGTGCATGATCACCTTGAAGCCCGGATTGTTCACCCACCAGGGGCGGGACATGTGCGGCAATGTTTGGCTCAACACCTTGGGCTGCAACGCGCCTGCAGAACCTACCGCCTGGCTGAATCCGGCACCTTCGGCGGCAGAGCGCCCCCACGCGTCACACAAAGGCAACTTTGGCGATGTGGCGATTGTGGGTGGCGCCGCAGGCATGGAAGGCGCGGCCGTCCTGGCAGCCCGAGCAGCACTCCAGGCTGGCGCAGGACGGGTGTACATCGCTTGCCTCCAGCCGCCAGCCACATCGGCGGGAATGGGCATTCCCGCTGACCTGATGCAACGCAGCGCTGAAGACTTGTCGCCATCCGATCTCACTGCTGTGGTTGGCTGCGGCGGTGGGGCTGACATCGCAGCCCTTCTACCGCGATGGCTTACCCAATCGCGACGCTTGGTGTTGGACGCAGATGCGTTAAACGCAATAGCGTCCGATGAGGCGCTCCGCGGCCTGCTGCAGCAGCGAGCGCCTGACTCCACCGTCATCACCCCGCACCCGCTCGAAGCGGCGCGCCTGCTGGGCAGCAGCGTGCAAGCCGTGCAGGCCAACCGGCTGGCCGCGGCAGGGCAATTAGCCTCCAGCTTGGGCTGCACCGTTGTACTCAAAGGCTCCGGCAGCGTGATTGCTTCGCCGGCCCATATCCCGCACATCAACCCCA
>NZ_CAMCVG010000068.1 GCF_945881795.1 Rhodoferax sp. OV413 | reverse complement strand
GCTCGACGGCCCCAATCGACAAAACCGCTGGCATGAGCCCGAACCAGCTCTATGCGGAAGCCAAAACCGAAATGAGCTCGTCGCAGTGGGATAAAGCGGTACCTCTGCTGGAAAAGCTCGAGGCCCGCGCTGCCGGAACGCCTTTGGCTCAACAGGCACAGCTCGACAAGGCGTACGCGCAATTTAAAGCCGGCGAACAGGCCCAGGCTCTGGCTACGCTGGAGCGCTTTATGAAGCTGCACCCCGCCAGCCCCGCGATGGACTATGCGATCTACCTCAAAGGTATCGTGAACTTCAATGACGACCTGGGCTTGCTGTCGTCGATTACCCGCCAGGACCTTGCCGAGCGAGACCAGAAGGCAGCCAAGGAATCGTTTGAATCGTTCAAAGAACTCAGCGTGCGCTTCCCCGATTCCAAGTACACGCCCGATGCCCGCCAGCGGATGAACTACATCGTTGGTTCGTTGGCCCAGTACGAAGTCCATGTGGCGCGCTATTACTACAAGCGTGGCGCCTACCTGGCCGCAGCCAACCGCGCCCAGCAGTGCCTGACCGACTACCGCGATGTGCCCGCCACCGAAGAAGCGCTCTTCATTCTCTACAAGTCTTACGACGCGCTCGGCATGGACAAGCTGCGCGACGACGCCAGGCGCATTCTTGAAAAAACCTACCCCGGGTCCGAGTTTCTGGTTAGAGGCTGGAAAGAGAATACGGACCCGTGGTGGAAATTGTGGTGAGCTGACGCAGCGCGTCCTCAAACTCCTCGGGCCCGGCCAGTGCTCTCATCGACGGCAAGGCAGCCATCAAGGTGCGGCCATAGCCTTTTTCGCGCAGGCGCGTATCGCACACCACCAGCACGCCGCGGTCTGACTCCCGGCGGATCAGACGCCCCACACCCTGTTGCAACGCCACTGCTGCCATCGGCAACTGGACATCTTTGAAGGCGCTACCGCCCGCCGCTTCCACACTCTGGCAGCGCGCCTGCAGCAAAGGGTCATCGGGCGGCGCAAAAGGAATTTTGTCGATGATGACCAACTGCAGCGCCTGACCGGGAATATCCACCCCCTCCCAGAACGACGCGGACGCGACCAAAACACAAGCAGCGCCCTCGCGCCGCAAGAATTGATCCATCAGGTCCCGCTTGGACCGCTCGCCTTGGGTGAGCACCGTCACATCCAGATGTCCGGGTAAGCCATTGCGGATGCCGTCGGCAATCAGGCGCATGGCCCGCAAGGTGGTGGTCAAAATCAGGGTGCGGCCACCCAGAATCTGCAGGGCCTCGACCGCCAAATGCGCCAGCTGGGCGCTATGCGCAGGGTCTGAGGGCGCGGCAAACGGCCGAGGCACATACAACGCCGATTGCTGCTGGTAGTCAAACGGGCTCCCCACCCGCAACGTTTTTGCGCCCTGCAGGCCCGTGCTGGCGAGAAACCAGTCGAAGTTGCCGCCCGGCCCCAACGTTGCCGAGGTGAATATCCAGGCCATGGTTCCAGCCATTCCCCCATTCGGGCCCACCTTGGCCCGCATAGCCTCAGAGATGTCCATTGGGCTCTCCACCATGCGCAGACGGGTTCCGTTATCGATCCAACGAACTAGGCTGCCCTCAGCCGGGGCTGCCGCCTTTTCCAGGTGGGTAGCCAAGTCTGCAGCACGCTCTCCAAGTGCCATCAAAGCCGGGTGCGCACCTACCACGCCACCCAATGCTTCGCGCAATGCCTCAAGGGAGACGCTCACACGCAGCAGCCTGCGTTGCCACAATCCGGCGGGGATGCCGGATGGCACCTCGTCTTGCCATGGCAGTCGCCCGGCCGCCATGCCCGCCTCGGGGCACACGGCCTGCAAATCGACGGTGGCCATCTCCATCTGCTCGACCAACAGCTGCCAGTCTGCCAGCCCCCGCGCCCACTGCAGCCCGGCAAACACCACATCACGCCCCAAGGCAAGCAACTGCCCGGTGGACCACTGCCGCCCCAAAAACTGCACACCGATGTCATTTAACCGGTGGGCTTCGTCGAAGATGACAGCGTTGACCGTGGGCAGCAGTTCTGCAACGCCGGACTCGCGCACGTGGGCATCTGCAAAGAACAGGTGGTGGTTGATGACCACTACGTCCGCGCTCATGGCTTCCCGCCGCGCGCGGTAGACAAAACATTCCGCAAAGCGGGGGCACTGGGATGCAGTGCAATTCTCGCGGGTAGAGGTGACCAAGGACAGCATCTGCGCAGACTCTTCCAGACCGGGCACATCGGCCACATCCCCCTTCTCAGTCGCGCTGGCCCACACCTCGACGCGTCCCAGTAAACGCAAATCACCCGGCGCTTGCAGCAGCCCATGGTGGCGCGCCACGCCCAGGCGGTGCAGGCACAGATAACTGCTGCGCCCCTTGAGCAAGGCCAAGCGCACCGGCACTTGCAGGGGGGCCAACAAAGCCGGAATATCACGCGCGAACAATTGGTCCTGCAGCGCCTTGGTGGCAGTGGATAACAGGACCCGTCCCCCGCTCAAGAGCGCGGGCACCAGATAGGCATAGGTCTTACCGACACCGGTTCCGGCCTCCACCACCAGCACCTCCTTGTCCTGCAGGGCCTGCGCCACCGCGCGGGCCATGTCCTGCTGCCCGCTGCGTGGCAGGTACTCAGGAACCAGCGCCTCCAGAACACCGCCAGTCCCGAACACCTGCTCGACGCGCTCTACCAAATCTGCCATCAGACAAACACCCCACGAAAACCCCGGGTGCTTAAAACGGCATGTTTCAACGGCGATGGAATGGGAGGGCTTGCGGTGTGGGTCAAGGTGCGAATGCCGTGAAGCAACAAGATGCCTGGAGCCAAGCGGGCTGAAATAGGTGAGCCTGATAATAAGGTGCACTGGCGCCAAGGCACCAACAATCGCCCCGCCGGTTCACACCACTCGTACCAATCGCAGCAATCACACCATGCCCACCGGCTACCGCCTCAGCGCATCGACTGGCATCCATAAGGGTGACCGCGAGTACCAGCAAGATCAGGTTTCGCTCCTGAAGCATCCGCGCATCAACGGTTGTCTTCTGGCCATCGTGGCCGACGGCATGGGCGGGCGAAGCGGCGGGCGCAAGGCCTCGGACCAGGTCATGCTCACGGCCAGGCAGCTGTTTGAACGCTACGACCCTGCCACCGATGACCCTGTGGCCACCCTGCGGCAAATCGCGCAGGAGGCCCATCTGGTCATCAAGTTAACGGCCATCTCTGCAGAGGAGGAGCCGCACAGCACATTGGCCGCTTTTCTCATCAACCCCGGCGGCGAGTGCCACTGGGCTCACAGCGGCGACTCGCGGTTGTATCAGTTTCACGGAAACCGCTTCATTCGCCGAACACTGGATCACTCCTATGTGCAAGCGCTGGTCCAGCGCGGCGAGATTAGCGAAGAACAGGCGCTGACCCATCCCCAAGGCAACATCCTGATTGGCTGCCTTGGCACCGAGAACGAGCCGCCGGTGGACTTTCACTACATTCCGGCCTTGCGCGCGGGCGATGTGTTGATGGCCTGCAGCGACGGTATCTGGCACTACTTCACCTCGACGGAGCTGAGCGCGGTGCTCTCTGCGCTGTCGCCGCGCGAGGCTTCGGAGTTCCTGATTGAGAAGGCGCGTTCCCGCGCCCGGGGGGGCGGCGACAACCTGTCGCTGGTCATCGTCAAGGTGGAGCCGCTGGATCCTTGAGGGCTCACCGGCAGGGGGTCCGCCCTGTTTTTTTTCTCTTGCAGGCGCTTTTCCAGGTCGGCCCTGTAGCGCGCAGCTTCTTCCTGCTTGGCGTCGAACGCCGCGCGATTGGCTGCAGCCTCTTCGGGGGTGATGGTCTTGACTTTGTCGGCGCGTGTGCCGGAGGCGCCCGCCTTTTGCTGCGCGGGGGGCGACTTGGCAGCGGCCGGTTCCGCGGGCGCGGCGCGACCTGCTTCCAGCGCACGTTGCTGCTGCTCAGCGGCTTTTTCATCCAGCACACGGAGCTGGTCGCGCGTGCGCTCGGCGCGCTGGACATCACGAATCACGATTTCTCGCTTGCGCAGCAGGGCCGCCCGGGCGCGGCGTTGGGCGGCCACATCGGCCAGACAGGCATTCACAGCAAAGCGCTCATAACAAGCTGCCTCAGCCCTGGCGCTCTCATTTTGCAGCTGGGTACGCTCTGCCTCTACCGCCTCTAAGGTGTCGGCCGCAGGTGTCTGGGCCCCTGCCGGCGTGGCCAAGGTCAGCGCAAGCGCAACCCAGCAGGCACACGCAAAGGTTTTCATGTCAGACGGGTGTCCACCGTACGCCGTTCCAGGTCGAGAAACTCCTGCGACTGCATTTCGGTAAGGCGCGAAACAGTGCGCGGGAACTCATGTGACATCGGCCCCTCGGTGTACAGCGCCTCAGGTGCCACATCCGCCGAGAGAATCAGCTTGACTCGACGGTCGTACAGCACATCCACCAGCCAGGTGAAGCGCCTCGCCTCCGAGGCCATACGCACCGGCATGTACGGCACGCCGCTGAGAAACACTGTGTGAAACGTTGAGGCAATCTCCAGGTAGTCGTTTTGAGACCGCGGGCCGCCGCACAGGGGCTTGAAATCGAACCAGACCACTCCACCGGCCCTGCGGCGGGCCTGAATCTGTCGCGCCTCGATGTGCAGCACCGGGTCCTGGTCCTGCTGCTCGGCCAGTGCGTTAAAGGTCACCGTCATGGCGGCCTCAGCCTGCGGGCCGTTGGGCATGTGGTACAGCTTGGCGTCTTGCAGAGTGCGGCGGCGGTAGTCGGTGCCGTTGTCTACATTGAGCACTTCGAGCTTGGCATTGAGCAGCGCAATGGCCGGGAGAATGCGGTCGCGGTGCAAGCCGCCCGGGTAAAGGTCGTCAGGTTTGAAGTTCGAGGTGGTGACAAAACCCACGCCGTTGTCGAAGAGGGCGTTCAACAGCCGGTGAAGAATCATCGCGTCGGTGATGTCGGCCACATGGAACTCATCGAAACAAATCAGCCGGTATCGCTTGGACATGCGCTTGCCCAATTCATCGAGCGGATTGACCGTGCCCTGCAACTCCACCAGTTCGCGATGCACTTCACGCATGAACTCATGAAAGTGCAGCCGGGTCTTTCGCTTGATGGGGACGGCGTTGAAGAAGCAATCCATCAGGAAGCTCTTGCCCCGCCCTACCCCGCCAAACATGTAGACGCCACGCGGAATCTCGGGCCGGTTGAGCAACTTCTTGAGCGCATTCGAGCGCTTGGCTTTGTAGGCCGCCCAGTCGTCGGCGCATCGCTGAAGAGCCTCCACCGCTCGCAGTTGGGCGGGGTCTGCGGTGTAGCCACGCGCTTTCAGCTCGGCTTCGTAGGCCTCTTTAACGCTCAATGCTTGGCTCCGGTTGCTACAAAAAGAGAAGCTGCTAGCGCAATATCCACGGGCGCTAGCAGCCTATTCAGCCCTAAAAATCAGAAGTTCAGCGTGCGCTTATCGACCGCCAGCGCCGCTTCCTTTGTTGCTTCGCTCAGCGAGGGGTGGGCGTGGCAGATGCGGGCGATGTCTTCTGCGCTAGCCTTGAACTCCATGGCCACCACGGCCTCGGAAATCAGCTCGGAGGCTTGCGGGCCCACGATGTGCACACCCAGGATTTCGTCGGTCGTGGCATCCGCCAGGAACTTCACAAAACCGGTGGTGTCGCCCAGCGCGCGTGCGCGGCCGTTGGCCAGAAAAGGGAACTGACCGGCCTTGTAGGCCACGCCGTCCGCCTTGAGTTGCTGCTCATTGCGGCCTACCCAGGCAATTTCGGGGCTGGTGTAGATGACCCAGGGGATGGTGTTGAAGTTCACGTGACCGTGCTGGCCGGCAATGCGCTCGGCCACGGCAACGCCTTCTTCTTCAGCCTTGTGCGCCAGCATGGGCCCGCGCACCACATCGCCCACCGCCCAGACGCCGGGCAGGTTGGTCTTGCAGTCAGCGTCCACCACAATAGCTCCGCGCTCGTCCAGCGCCAGGCCCACGGCTTCGGCGTTCAGGCCGATGGTGTTGGGCACCCGGCCGATGGAGATGATGAGTTTGTCCACATCCAGCGACTGGGCTTCGCCCTTGGCATTGGTGTAGGCCACCGAAACGCCCTTTTTGCTGTTCTTGATTTCGCCGACTTTGACGCCCAGCTCAATCTTCAGGCCCTGCTTGGTGAACGCCTTGAGGGCTTCTTTGGCAACGCCTTCGTCCACCGCACCCAAAAACACGGGCAGACCTTCGAGGATGGTGACTTCGGCGCCCAGGCGCTTCCAAACCGAACCCATTTCCAGACCAATGACGCCGGAGCCTATCAGCCCCAGTTTCTTGGGAACAGCGCCGATATTGAGCGCGCCGTCGTTGGAGAGGATGTTGACTTCATCAAACGGCGCGCCGGCCAAAGCGCGGGCGTTGGAGCCGGTGGCAATGATGATCTGCTTGCCGGTGATGACTTCGTCAGCCGCGCCAGCCACCTGAATTTCGTAACCGGCGTCACCGGCTTTGACAAAGGAACCACGGCCGTGGAAGAAGGCGACCTTGTTCTTCTTAAGCAGGTACAGGATGCCTTCGTTGTTTTGCTTGACCACGTTGTTTTTGCGGGCAAGCATCTTGGCCACATCCATGCTCACGCCCTTGACCTCGATGCCGTGCTCGGCAAAGTGGTGGTTGGCGTGGTTGAAGTGCTCCGAGGACTGCAGCAGCGCCTTGGACGGAATGCAACCCACGTTGGTGCAGGTGCCGCCGGGGGCGGGGCCGCCGGCGGCGTTCTTCCATTCGTCGATACAGGCGACGTTGAAGCCCAGCTGGGCTGCGCGGATGGCAGCGATATAGCCGCCGGGGCCGCCGCCGATGACGACCACATCAAATTGTTTGCTCATGGTGGCTATTCCTTAGATGTCAAACAGCAGGCGGGCCGGATCTTCCAGCGCTTCCTTCATAGCCACCAGGCCCAGCACGGCTTCGCGGCCGTCGATGATGCGGTGGTCGTAGGACATGGCGAAGTAGTTCATCGGGCGCACCACGACCTGGCCGTTTTCGACCATGGCGCGGTCTTTGGTGGCGTGCACGCCCAGGATGGCGCTCTGGGGCGGGTTGATGATGGGGGTGGACATCATCGAGCCGAAGGTGCCGCCGTTGGAAATCGAGAAGGTACCGCCGGTCATGTCTTCAATGCCCAGCTTACCGTCCTTGGCCTTTTGGCCGAACTCGGCGATCTTCTTCTCGATGTCGGCAAAGCTCATCTGATCGGCGTTGCGCAGAATAGGCACCACCAGGCCGCGGGGCGAGCCCACCGCGATACCGATGTCGAAGTAGCCGTGGTAAACGATATCGGTGCCGTCCACCGACGCGTTCAGCACAGGGAACTTCTTGAGGGCATGCACTGCGGCCTTCACAAAGAAGCTCATGAAGCCCAGCTTCACCCCGTGCTCTTTCTCGAAACGCTCCTGCATACGTTTGCGCATCTCCATGACCGGGGCCATGTTGATCTCGTTGAAGGTGGTCAGGATGGCGTTGCTGGCCTGCGACTGCAACAAGCGTTCTGCCACACGGGCGCGCAGGCGGCTCATGGGCACGCGCTGCTCAGGGCGGCCGGCCAGCGAGTCGGCCAGGTTAACAGCGGGCGCTGCCACTTGAGGCAAAGAAGTGGTCGGAACGCCCGTGGGGATTGCGGAGGCAGCTACTACTTTAGGAGCAGCGGCGGCGGAGAGCACATCACCCTTGGTGATACGACCGTCTTTGCCGGTGCCCGCCACATTGGCAGCCGACAGGCCGTTGTCCGCCAAAAGCTTGGCGGCTGCGGGCATGGCCACGCCGGCCTTGGAATTATTGGCAGTCGGTGCGGCTGCGGCAGGTGCTTGGGCGGCCGCCGCAGCAGCCGGAGCAGCGGCAGGGGCCGAGGCGCCAGCCACTGCGGTGGTGTCGATGCGTGCAATCAGCTGCTCGGCTGCGACGGTGGCGCCGTCGGCGACCACCAGCTCAACCAACACACCTGCTGCGGGCGCCGGGACTTCCATCACGACCTTGTCGGTTTCGACTTCGATCAGGATCTCGTCTACCGACACGGCTTCGCCGACTTTTTTCTTCCATTGCAACAGGGTTGCTTCCGCCACAGACTCAGACAGCTGCGGGACTTTGACTTCTACGATGGCCATATCAAATCTTTCAGTAATTCGTTAGAGGGGGGTGCGGTGCTGTGGCTGCCTTACTTGGTCAGCACAAAGCCCTTGAGCTTGCCGAATGCGCCTTCGACCAGAGCCTTTTGCTGCTCCTGGTGCAAATGGGCGTAGCCCACAGCCGGCGACGCGGACGCAGCGCGCCCCGAATAGCCCAGCTTCTGGCCCTCCAGCATGTTTTCGTGGATGTAGTGCTGCACGAAGAACCAGGCGCCCTGGTTCTGGGGCTCGTCCTGGCACCAGACCACCTCGGTCGCGTTGGGGTACTTCTTCAGTTCCGCGGCAAATACCTTGTGCGGGAAGGGGTACAGCTGCTCCACCCGCATGATGGCCACGTCGTCGTGTCCCTTTTCTTCGCGCTTCTTGACCAGGTCGTAGTACACCTTGCCGGAGCAGGCCACCACGCGCTTGACCTTGTCAGCCTTCAATTCCATATTCTCGGGAATGACGGTCTGGAAGCTGCCCTTGGTGAACTCGGACAGCGGCGAAGTCGCATCCTTGTTACGCAAAAGGCTCTTGGGCGTCATGATGATCAGCGGCTTGCGCAGGTTGCGCACCATCTGGCGGCGCAACACATGGAAGATCTGGCTGGCTGTGGTGGGCTGCACGATCTGCATGTTGGTGTCGGCAGCCAGTTGCATGAAGCGCTCCAGGCGGGCCGAGCTGTGCTCAGGGCCTTGGCCTTCGTAGCCGTGCGGCAGCATCAGGGTGATGCCGTTCACGCGGCCCCACTTCACTTCGCCGGAGGCGATGAACTGGTCAATCACCACCTGCGCGCCGTTGGCAAAGTCGCCAAACTGCGCTTCCCAGATCACCAGCGTGTTGGGATCGTTGGATGCGTAGCCGTACTCAAAGCCCAGCACTGCTTCTTCGGACAGGATGGAGTCGATGACAACAAACGGGGCCTGGTTGTCAGCCACATTCTGCAAAGGCACATAGGTGCCGGCATCCCACTTTTCACGCTTCTGGTCGTGAATCACCGCATGGCGGTGGGTGAAGGTGCCGCGTCCGCAGTCTTCGCCGGAGAGGCGCACCGGGTAGCCGCTGGCCACCAGCGAGGCGAACGCCATGTGCTCGCCCATGCCCCAGTCCACGTTGACTTCGCCGCGGCCCATGGCTGCGCGGTCGTCGTACACCTTTTTCACCAGTTGGTGCGGGGTGACGTTCTCGGGAATCGTCGTGAGCTTTTCCGACAGGCGCTTCCACTCGGTCATGGGAATGGCGGTGTCGCCGGCGTCGGTCCACTTCTTGCCGAGGAACGGCGACCAGTCCACCGAGAACTTGCTCTTAAAGTTGGTCAGCACCGGGTCGACGGTGTGCTTGCCGGCGTCCATCGCGGCGCGGTATTCCTTGACCATGGTGTCGCCCAAATCAGCGCCCAGGCCTTGCGCGGCAAGCTTGTCGGCGTACAACTTGCGGGTGCCGGGGTGGGAGGCGATTTTCTTGTACATCAGCGGCTGCGTAAGCGCCGGGGTGTCCTGTTCGTTGTGGCCCAGCTTGCGGAAGCAGGTGATGTCGACCACCACGTCCTGCCCGAACTCCATACGGAACTCCAGGGCCAGCTGGGTTGCCATCACCACGGCTTCGGGGTCGTCGCCGTTCACGTGCAGTACCGGCGACTCGACCATCTTCACGATGTCGGTGCAAAACGCGCTGGAGCGCATGTCACGCGGGTCGGAGGTGGTGAAGCCGATCTGGTTATTGATGATGATGTGCACCGTGCCGCCAGTGGTGTAACCACGGGTCTGGGCCAGCGCCAGGGTTTCCTGGTTCACACCTTGGCCACCGAAGGCGGCATCGCCATGCACCAGCACGGGCAGCACCTGGCGACCCTTGGGGTCGTCGCGGCGGTCCATGCGGGCGCGCACCGAGCCCTCCACCACCGGGTTCACGATTTCCAGGTGCGAGGGGTTGAATGCGAGGGACAGGTGAACCGGGCCGCCGGAGGTCGACATGTCCGAGCTGAAGCCCTGGTGGTATTTCACGTCACCAGCGGGCAGCTCTTCCGGGGCGGTGTGGTCAAACTCGGCGAACAAATCGGCGGGCATCTTGCCCAGGGTGTTCACCAGCACGTTCAAGCGGCCGCGGTGGGCCATACCAATCACGATTTCCTGAATGCCCTTGGCACCGGCTTGCTGGATCAGCTCATCCATGGCAGCAATAAAGCTCTCGCCACCTTCCAGCGAGAAACGCTTCTGGCCGACGTATTTGGTGTGCAGGTAGCGCTCCAGGCCCTCGGCCGCGGTCAGGCGCTCGAGGATGTGCTTCTTCTTGTCAGCATCAAAACGGGGCTTGCTTCGGGTGGCCTCCAGTTTTTGCTGCCACCAGCGTTTCTGGTTCTGGTCGGTGGTGTACATGTACTCCACGCCGATGGTGCCGCAGTAGGTCTCGCGCAGGGCGTTCATGAGGTCGCGCAGACTCATGGACTCTTTGCCGAAGAAGGTGTTGCTGATGTTGAAAACAGTTTCCTGGTCCGCATCGTTGAAGCCGTAGAAAGACGGCTCCAGCTCGGGAATGTCGTCGCGCTCCACGCGCTTCAGGGGGTCCAGGTCGGCCCAGCGGGCGCCCACGTTCCGGTAGGCGGCAATCAGCTGTTGCACGGCGGTGCGCTTGCGGCCCATTTCAGAATCGGCGCCGGTGGCTTGGACGGTGCGCTTGACGCCCTTTTTGGCCAGATCGACGAAGGCGTTGACGACCGGAAGGTGGGCCACGTCTTTGGAGATGCTTCCGTCCGCGGCAGGCACGTGCTGCAGCGCATCGAAATAGTCGCGCCAGGTGTCTGGAACGCTACCGGGGTTGGCAAGGTAGTTCTCGTACATCTCTTCGACGTACGGGGCATTGCCACCGAACAGGTAGGTGTTGTTTTGGTAGGTTTGGTACACGGACGAGCCCGTGTTCGAACCATTGGAGCTGGAATCACTCATATCTCGCTGACCTCCGTCCCCCTTCAGGGAACATTAGCTGGTTAAAGCTGGTTTATTAACCTTCCGCGACACGGCTGAACCGGTTGGCGGATGCGACTGTGGCATGGGAAGGGCCTGCAATGCAAAACAGATTGTGCCACCGAAAAAAGCGCGTCATGACAGGCTCGCCCGACGCGCCGGCCCCGGCCGGCACAAACTCCTGCTCGTTTATGCCAACAGATCGCGGATTTGTTGGAGCGCGCCGGGATCTTCCATGGTCGTCAGATCGCCGGGGTCGCGCCCTTCACACACTGCCTGAATCGCGCGGCGCAGCAGCTTGCCGCTGCGCGTTTTGGGTAGCACCGTCACAAAACGCACACGGGCCG
>NZ_CAMCVG010000067.1 GCF_945881795.1 Rhodoferax sp. OV413 | reverse complement strand
ATTTGGTCGTAGGCCTTGGCAGAGCCGCCAAACTTGGCCGCCAGCACGGTGGTGATCGCCGCTGTCAGGGTTGTCTTGCCGTGGTCCACGTGGCCAATGGTGCCCACGTTGACGTGGGGCTTGGTACGGGTGAATTTTTCTTTTGCCATATTTCAAATCTCCAAAGAGCTAATCCCGTGTAGTGGTTTTACGTCTGCACGATGTTGCTGATTCGCCCCGCACGGGAACAGGGCGGCACACCGTCGCAGACAAGGAAAAGTTACTTAGCGCGGGCAGCCATGATGGCTTCGGACACGTTACGCGGAGCTTCAGAGTAGTGCTTGAATTCCATTGTGTAGGTAGCGCGACCTTGCGACATAGAACGCAGCGAAGTGGAGTAGCCGAACATTTCGGACAAAGGGACCTCAGCTTTAATCGCCTTGCCGCCACCGACCATATCGTCCATACCCTGCACCATTCCGCGGCGTGAGGACAAGTCGCCCATCACGTTGCCGGCGTAGTCTTCGGGTGTTTCCACTTCCACGGCCATCATGGGCTCAAGAATCACGGGGTTAGCCTTGCGGCACCCTTCCTTGAATCCGAAAATCGCAGCCATCTTGAACGCGTTTTCGTTCGAGTCAACGTCATGGTAGGAGCCGAAGGTCAAAGTTACCTTGACGTCCACTACGGGGTAGCCCGCCATCACACCCTGGGTCAGGGCTTCAATCACACCCTTTTCCACAGCCGGAATGTATTCGCGAGGAACCACACCACCCTTGATAGCATCGACAAATTGGAAACCCTTTCCGGCTTCGTTGGGCTCGACGGTGAACACGACGTGACCGTACTGACCCTTACCACCGGACTGGCGCACAAACTTGCCTTCGACGTCGACCACTTGCTTGCGGATAGTTTCGCGGTAGGCCACTTGGGGCTTACCCACGTTGGCTTCCACGCCGAACTCGCGCTTCATGCGGTCCACAATAATTTCCAAGTGCAACTCGCCCTGACCACCGATAATGGTTTGCCCGGACTCTTCGTCTGTTTGAACGCGGAAAGAGGGGTCTTCTGCGGCCAAACGGCTCAAAGCAATACCCATTTTTTCTTGGTCGGCCTTGGTCTTGGGCTCAACGGCTTGGCGAATCACCGAGTCAGGGAACACCATACGCTCCAGGGTGATCACAGCCGAGGGATCGCACAAGGTTTCGCCCGTGGTGACATCTTTCAAGCCCACGCAAGCAGCGATGTCGCCGGCGCGGATTTCGTCGACTTCTTCACGGTTGTTGGCATGCATTTGCACGATGCGGCCAATACGCTCTTTTTTGCCGCGCACCGCGTTGTAGACGGTGTCGCCTTTCTTCAGCACGCCGGAATAAACACGCACGAAGGTCAGCTGGCCTACGAACGGGTCGGTCATCAGCTTGAAGGCCAAGGCGGCGAATTTCTCGTCGTCGTCAGCCTTGCGGGTGGTCTCCTTCTCGTCTTCGTCGAAGCCCTTGATCGCCTTCACGTCCAAGGGGGAAGGCATCAGTTCAATCACAGCGTCCAACATGCGCTGCACGCCTTTGTTCTTGAAGGCAGTACCGCACAACATCGGCTGGATTTCGCCGGCGATGGTGCGCGCGCGCAGACCGGCGGTGATTTCTTCTTCGGTCAACTCGCCTTCTTCCAGGTACTTGTTCATCAGGTCTTCGGAAGCCTCAGCAGCAGCCTCGACCATCTTCTCGCGCCACTCTTTGGCGGTTTCCAAAAGGTCCGCAGGGATTTCTTCGAAGTTGAACTTCATGCCTTGGGAAGCTTCATCCCAAATGATGGCCTTCATCTTGCGCAGGTCCACTACGCCGGTGAAGTTTTCTTCAGCGCCGATAGGGATCACGATCGGCACGGGGCTGGCCTTCAGGCGCAACTTCATCTGCTCCACAACCTTGAAGAAGTTGGCACCGGTACGGTCCATCTTGTTCACAAATGCCAAGCGGGGCACCTTGTATTTATTTGCCTGACGCCACACGGTTTCAGACTGAGGTTGCACGCCGCCCACAGCGCAATACACCATGCAAGCGCCGTCCAGCACGCGCATGGAACGCTCCACTTCAATCGTGAAGTCCACGTGTCCGGGGGTGTCGATGATGTTGATGCGATGCTCGGCAAAGGAGGAGTCCATGCCCTTCCAGAAGCAGGTGGTCGCTGCGGATGTGATGGTGATACCGCGCTCTTGCTCTTGCTCCATCCAGTCCATGGTGGCCGCGCCATCGTGCACTTCGCCGATTTTGTGGTTCACGCCGGTATAGAAAAGAATACGCTCGGTCGTGGTGGTTTTTCCGGCGTCGATGTGCGCAGAAATACCAATATTGCGATAGCGCTCAATGGGGGTAGTGCGAGCCATGATGGATCCTTGGTTGATCAAATTCTTGAGGGGGTCTGCCGCCCGATGCGGCGAGACATAACGACTCTCAGAGTGTGGCCGCCCGGCATGACACCGTCATGGCGCCAGCCGCAACCGCCAAGCTCTGAAAGACGCGATTTCCGATGCTTAGAAACGGAAGTGAGAGAAAGCCTTGTTGGCTTCTGCCATACGGTGCACTTCGTCACGCTTTTTCATGGCGCCGCCACGGCCTTCGGTGGCTTCCAACATTTCGTTGGCAAGGCGTTGGGCCATGGACTTTTCACCGCGCTTGCGGGCTGCCTCTTTGATCCAGCGCATGGACAAAGCCAGGCGGCGGACGGGGCGCACTTCAACGGGCACTTGGTAGTTAGCACCACCGACGCGACGGGACTTCACTTCGACCATGGGCTTGACGTTGTTGATAGCAACGGTGAAGGCTTCCAACGGGTCTTTATCAGGATGCTTCTTACCGATCAGTTCCAGCGCTCCGTAAATGATGCGCTCGGCAACTGCTTTTTTGCCGCCTTCCATGATCACGTTCATGAATTTGGACAGCTCGACATTGCCGAACTTAGGATCCGGCAGGATTTCACGTTTAGGGACTTCGCGACGACGTGGCATATTTCACCTCATATTGCTTCAGTTGGCGTCTTTTCAGACACCGCGAGAGTTCAATCAAACCCTCACTTACTCGACCCACTCGGACGATTCCGGGCTTCGGGTCACTACGCTGCCTCTCCGCGCCACGCGGGGGAACAGCACCAAAAAATCGAACCGTTCTGGCTTATTTGGCCTTCGGCTTCTTCGCACCGTACTTGGAGCGGGACTGCTTGCGGTCTTTCACACCTTGCAAGTCCAGCGAGCCGCGGACGATGTGGTAACGCACACCGGGCAAGTCCTTAACACGACCGCCACGAACCAGCACCACGCTGTGTTCCTGCAGGTTGTGGCCTTCACCGCCGATGTAAGAGATCACCTCAAAACCGTTGGTCAGGCGCACCTTGGCGACCTTACGCAAAGCGGAGTTAGGCTTTTTAGGCGTTGTGGTGTACACGCGAGTGCACACGCCACGACGCTGCGGAGAGTTCTGCATCGCAGGACTCTTCGACTTGATGGTCTCGACCTCACGGCCTTGACGCACGAGCTGGTTAATGGTTGGCATTGAAAAACGTCCCTAAACGTTTGAATATTACGAAAACGTGAATCCCCTCGGAATTTCCGAAAAGCCTTCTAATGTATCAGAACCTCTGAGAGAGGGCAAATTCCGACTGGCAAATCATCGAATCCAGAGACGGATTGCGTCCCATGCGCGGCCGAAAACACCGGCCTGCTCCACGCCGCCTAGCGCCTGCAGAGGCACTTCTGCAACCACCTGTTCGCCTGCTTTTACCTTGAGGGTGGCCAAGGTCTGCCCTTTTGCAACCGGCGCGACGATGGGCTCCTGGCGCACGACTTCTGTTTTGAGCTGCGAAGCCGTTCCAACAGGAACCGCGACGATGACGCCGTCGGCACGCCCGACTTTGACCGCACCCGAGCGCCCTTTCCAGACCTTGGGCGTCACAACGGCAAAGCCAGCGTCATAGAGCTTGACGGCCTCGAACGCGGTATAGCCCCAGTTCAGCAGCTTCTGGGATTCATTGGCGCGGGAGTTTTCGCTGTCTGCGCCGAGAACGATGGAGAGCAGGCGGCGGCTGCCGGTGGCGGCGGGGGAGCCCGGAACCGCTCCAGCAGTGGCTAGCGCGGGAAAGTCACGCCGGGCAGTGGCCACCAGGCAGTAACCGGCGGCACTGGTGTGGCCGGTTTTCAGGCCGTCGACGGTGGGGTCGCGAAAGAGCAGGAGGTTGCGGTTGTTGTCGTTGGCTGCGGGGGTGCCCGGGTAGCGGTATTTCTTGATGGCGTAGTAGGGCAGGTAATCGGGGAAATCGCTCATCAGGCGGGTCGCGAGAATGCTCAGGTCACGGGCGGTGGTGGTGTGGCCCGCTTCGGTAAGGCCTTCAGGGTTTTTGTAGCCGGTGCTTTTCATGCCCAGCGCCTTGGCTTGCTCATTCATCATCTGCACGAAGTGCTCAAGCGAGCCGCCCACGCCCTCTGCCAACGCCATGGTGGCGTCGTTGCCGCTTTGCACGATCATGCCCTTGATCAGGTCTTCCACGGGCACCTGCATCTTGGGGTCGATGAACATCCGCGAGCCGGGCATCTTCCAGGCGCGTTCGCTGACCGGAAAGGTTTGCTTCAGGTCGATTTTTTTGGCGCGCAAAGCATCAAACACCAGGTAAGCCGTCATCAGCTTGGTCAGGGACGCGGGCTCGACGGGCATGTCGGCATCTTTGGCCGCCAGCACCTGGTTGGCGGTCACATCCATCAGCAAATAGGCACGCGCTGCGACTTCCGGCGCTCGGGGTGCTTCGGCAGAGGCTACAAAAGCGGAGGCGGCCAAAACTGCGGCAAAGAGGAATTTCATAGATCAGTCCGAGAGGGGATTCTGTAACGCTGCAAAGCGCGGGGCGGGAAGGGGCGGGCTTGGGGCCTTGCTGGCCTGAAGCGGTCTCAGGCCATCAAATGCCGCACCACCAGGCTGCGCAGCAAGGGCAATTGTCCATGAAAAAAATGCCCGCCGCCGGGCACGACAGTCACCGGCAGGCTCTGCGGGCGCGCCCAATCCATCACGTCGGACAGAGGAACCGTGTCGTCCTGCTCGCCATGCAGCACCAGCGTTCGGTCGTGGAACGCCTGTGCCACCGGCGCCACCGAAAATCGGCTCGCCGCAGTACCCACCAGCACCACCTTGGCAGGCTCGCTCGCGGACAAGGCCGCAAGCGCATGGCTGGTCACAAAAGCGCCAAAAGAAAAGCCTGCCAGCGCCAGCGGACCGCTCCCGCCTGCATGAGCCACCACGGCCAGCATGTCCTGCAGCTCGCCCGCCCCGTTGTCATGCACGCCGGCGCTGCCCCCTACCCCGCGGAAATTGAATCGCACCGCGCGCCAACCGGTCTGCACGAACCCCCTCGCCATGGTCTGCACCACTTTGTTATCCATGGTGCCGCCGAACAGAGGGTGCGGGTGCGCAATCACCGCCGTGCCGCGCCATTGGTCTGCGGGCACATCCGCCGGCTCGTCAATCAGCCCCTCGATAACGCCGGCGGAGCCTGCGATTTCAAACTTTTGGGTGGAGGAATTCATGGCGCTATCTTTTTTGTAGCTGCTCGCGCATAACTGGCGGGCGATAGAAGCTATTTTGATGCAAATTTATCGGCTGCGGCAGGGCGCCGGCAAGCGCCCGCCAGGCAGCCGATCAGCGCCCCAAGTGCGGCGGGGTGAGCAGGCGCTCTACCACTTTGCCATTCTTCAGGTGAGACTCGACAATCTCATCGATGTCCTGCGCATCCACAAAGCTGTACCAGACCGCCTCCGGATACACCACGGCCACCGGGCCGGCCGCACAGCGGTCCAGGCAGCCCGCCTTGTTGACCCGCACCTGCCCCGGCCCTGCCAGACCAGCCTCCTTGACGCGCTGTTTGCAGCGGTCAAATCCGGCAAAGGCGTCGTGCTGGGCGCAGCAGGCTTCGCCGTTCTTTCGCTCGTTCAAGCAAAAAAAGATGTGGCGCTGGTAGTAGCCGGCTTGCGCTGTGCCGTCGGCGGGGGGAACCGGGGCGGTGGGCAGGGAGGTGGCGGAGGTGGGGATGGAGCTCATGGCGGGATTCTAGGTTTTCAGTGGAGGCCGGCCGATGTAGCCCAGCAAGTAGACCAATGCCGCGTAGGGCCAGAGCCAGCCCACCCATTGGGCCAGCCCGTTAAAGCGGATGAAGCGACCCTGCTCCCAGAGCTGAAGCGTCTGCGCAAAATACGGGCCTTCGGGCGCCTGATTGAGCAGACTCAGGTAGACCCCCAAGGCCAGCAAGGCCAGCGCCGCATTGGCCCGCCACGGAGCCACCACCAACAACAGCGCCAGCAGCGTGCCCACCCACAAGCCGGCTTGCGCGGGGCCGTCCATCCAGGCCCAGGCATGGACCGGCCCCCAGCTCAGCGCCGCCGACAGGCCAGAGACCAACACTGCAAAAGCCAGCGCGACGCCCACCAGCACCGCACGGCGCCAGGCCGCCCGCACCACGCAAAAGCCCAGCAGGCAAGGAATGAGAAGTCCCAGCACCACGCACAGCATTTCGGTTCCGGGCGCGAGCGGCAGCGGACCTGTCGCCCGCTGGGGCAGCCAAGCCTCAAAGCGGGAGTCTTCCAGCACCACCGTCAGCAAGCCCTGCAGCCGCTCGACCACCTGCCCCTGCCCCAGCGGCACGGCCGACGGAAAAAGCAAGCCCACCGGCCAGGTGCACAAAAGCACGATGCCCCCGCGCGAGTGCGGCACGAACCAACGGCTGCGCAGCGCGTTCCACTGGTCGATGGCGCCGGCGCGCTCCAGGACAAAGGCCAGCGCGGCACCGCTCCAGCCGCCCAGGGCGTTGAGCAGGAAATCTTCCCGCGATGGCACCCGCGAGGGCAGGTAACTCTGCAGCCCCTCCATCAGCAAGGACAGCAGCATCACCCCCACCGGGCCCCACCAGGCCGAGGGCCGCCGCCAGCCCGAGCGCAATGCGCCCAGGCCCACCAGGAGGCCCAGGGGCACGTAGCCGATAACGTTGATGGCGACATCAAAGCCCGTCCAGTACCGCGGCGAGGGGGCCAGCAGATATTCCCAGGTGGCGACACCCTGGTCGCGCCACTCCCAGAATGGAAACAAGCTGGCGTAGACCACCAGCGCTGCATAAAGAGCTGCCAGCGGCCAAGCGGTGGACTTGTGCATGGCGCAGGCCTGCTCAGAAGGGCTTGACCACCACCAGAACCGTGATGGCCGTCAGCAGCAGCACAGGGATTTCGTTGAACCAGCGGTAGAACACATGGCTGCGCGGGGTCTGCCCCGAGGCCAGCTTGCGCAGCATGACGGCGCATCCGTGGTGGTAGCCGATCGCCAGCAGCACCAGCGCCAGCTTGGCATGCATCCACCCGTTACCCGGTCCGCGGCCGATGCCCACCACCCACCAGAGGTAAAGCCCCAGCGCCAGGGCCGGCACCGCCAGCAGGGTGGTAAATCGCAGCAGCTTGCGGGCCATGAGCAGGAGCCGGTCGCGCTCGGCATCCGAGCCGGAAGGCACCAGTGCGAGGTTGACAAAAATGCGGGGCAGGTAAAACAAACCCGCGAACCAGCTGGCGATGAAGATGATGTGAAAGGCTTTGATCCAGAGCATGGACACAGTGTAGCGGCGGGCCCCGCGCAGCATCGAAGGGAAAAGGGCAAAAAAAACCCCAGCACGAGGGCTGGGGTATCAAGCCTTTTTTGCTGTCACACATCAAGGCCCCGCTCAGGGAGGAAAAGCGGGGGGTAGCAAGCTACCCGGCCCGAAATGTAGCAATGTTGCGCAGAGGTGACAAGCCTGTTTCAGCAATTCCTTGTTGCCCGGTGCGACTTTTATAACAGGGGCCCTGCCGGCACGGCGCGCCTGCGCCAGGTCTTTAAGGCACAATTTTGCGCATGACCACGCCCAAGCACCCCAACGCCTCCAACGCTCCCATTGCCCCCTTTGCGCCATTTCCGGCCGGACGCCCGCGTCGGCTGCGCCGCGACGCCTTCACCCGCAACCTGGTGCGCGAAAACACCCTCACCGCCCACGACCTGATTTATCCGGTGTTCGTGGTGGAAGGGCAATCGCAGCGGGTACCGGTGGCGTCCATGCCCGGGGTCGAGCGGCTGAGCCTGGACCTGCTGCTGCCCGTGGCCGAAGAGTGCGTGCGCTTGGGCATCCCGGTGATGGCCTTGTTTCCGGTGGTGGACCAGTCCCTCAAGACCTATGACGGCGCCGAAGCCCTGAACCCGAACGGTCTGGTGCCCCGGGTGGTGCAGGCGCTGAAGAAAGAATTTCCCGAGCTCGGCGTGATGACCGATGTGGCGCTGGACCCCTACACCACCCACGGCCAGGACGGCCTGCCCGACACCCGGCCCTCTGAAAACGGCTACATCCTCAACGAAGAAACCACCTTGCAGCTGGTGCAGCAGGCGCTGGCCCAGGCCCGCGCAGGGGTGGACATCGTGGCGCCCAGCGACATGATGGACGGGCGCATCGGCGCCATCCGCACCGCGCTGGAGGCCGAACAACTGATTCACACCCGCATCATGGCCTACAGCGCCAAGTACGCATCGGCCTTTTACGGCCCCTTCCGCGACGCGGTGGGCTCGGCAGGCAATCTGGGCAAGGGCAATAAAAAGGTCTACCAGATGGACCCCGCCAACACCGACGAAGCCCTGCGCGAGGTCGCCATGGACATTGCCGAAGGCGCCGACATGGTGATGGTCAAACCCGGCATGCCCTACCTGGACGTGGTGCGGCGGGTGAAGGACACCTTCAGGGTACCCACCTTTGCCTACCAGGTGAGTGGCGAATACGCCATGCTCAAAGCCGCCGCCCAGAACGGCTGGCTGGACCACGACGCCGTGATGATGGAAAGCCTGCTGGCCTTCAAGCGGGCGGGGGCCGACGGCATCCTGACCTATTTCGCGCTGGATGCCGCACGCGCGTTGCGCGCCTGACGCTATAAAAAAAGAAGCAGTCTGCGCATATCGGATAAGCGCAAACGGCCTATTTCGACCAAAATCCAGGCATGCGCATCTTCCACATTGAGCCCGGCCGTATTGCGGAAGTTGCTGACCTTGCCGACCTTGCGGGCCTGGCAGCGGGTGACACGCCCCAGGCCTACTTCTGGATCGCCTGCGGGCGCGCGGAATTTGAGGCCCGGCTCAGCAAGGTGCAGACCGCGCTGCAAACCCTGTGCGGCGCGCAGCTGGTGGACCTGCATGTCACCGACCTGATCAACACCCAGCTGCCGTCCCATTACGACTACACCTCGCAATACGATGTGCTGGTCTTCCGCCGGCTGGCAGCTACACGGGGAAGCGCCCCGACATCCCCGACATCCCCGGGCGCCGCCTCGGCCCCGGTGCGCCAGAGCGGCCCGCCCATCCTTCGCCGCATCGACACCAGCCCGGTGGGCTTTGCGATCTTCGACAAGGTGCTGCTCAGCGTGCACCCCGAGGACTGCCACGTGCGCGATGCCTATGCCGACAAGCTCCTGCAAACCGCCACCGCCGAGTCGCGCGCGGCGGGCGCGCGCCTGCCCACCAGCTCCTCCGACCTGATGCTGCGCATCGTCAACTCCATGGTCGACGGCTACTTGGCCCTGCGCCGCGAACTCACCCATCAGCTCGAGCACTGGCAACGCGAGCTCCTCAGCCCTCGCAGCCGCTTTAACAACTGGAGCGCGCTGCTCGAGGCACGCAAGACGCTGCACCAGCTCGACGACGTCTGCGAAGAGCAGCGCGCCAGCATGCAGGACTGGACCGAAGCCCTCAAAACCTGGCCCGAGCCGGACAGCCCGTCCGAGGACCGCGAGCGGGAGCTGCTGCAGGTGCGCAGCCGCGACGTGCTCGAGCACATCGAGCGGGTGGTGCACCACGTGCGCCGCCTCGAGCACAGCGTGGAGACCGCGGTGCAGATGCACTTCAGCGTGCAGAGCAACCGCACCAACCACATCATGCGCACCCTCACCGTGCTCACCGCCATCTTTTTGCCCCTGAACCTGATTGCCGGCATCTTCGGAATGAATTTCGACTTCATTCCCCTGCTGCACAAACAAACCGGCTTCTGGTGGGCGCTGGGCAGCATGGCGCTGATTGCCGGCCTGATGTCGCTGGTGTTCTGGCGCAAGCGCTATCTGGCGCAAAGCACGCGCTGAGCGGACGCGCAAGCACGGCGCCGCACGCCGTTACCATGGACCCATGCAACCCGTTCTTCTTATCACCGGCGGCTCCCGCGGCATCGGCGCGGCCACCGCGCTGGCAGCCGCAGAGGCTGGCTACACGGTAGCGGTCAATTACGCAAGCAACTCACTCGCCGCCGACGAGGTGGTGCGACACATCCGCGCCCGGGGCGGCAACGCTATTGCCCTGCAGGCCGATGTAGCCGACGAGGCGCAGGTGCTGGCCATGTTTGAGAGGGTGGACGCCAAACTCGGGCGCATCAGCGCGCTGGTCAACAGCGCCGGCGTGGTCGATCAGGCCTGCCGCGTGGCCGACATGAGCCTCGCGCGCCTGCGCCGCATGCTGGACACCAACGTGCTGGGCAGCATGCTCTGCGCCCGCGAGGCGGTGCGCCGCATGAGCACCCGCTACGGCGGCGAGGGCGGCAGCATCGTCAACCTCTCGAGTGTGGCCTCCACGCTGGGCTCCCCGGGGCAGTATGTGGACTACGCGGCCAGCAAAGGCGCCATCGACAGCTTCACCCTGGGCCTGGCCCGGGAAGTAGCGGCCGAAGGGGTGCGGGTCAATGCGGTGCGCCCGGGCATCATCGACACCGAAATCCACGCCTCCGGCGGCCAGCCCGACCGCGCAGGCCGCATCGGGCCGCAGGTGCCGATGCAACGCGCCGGCCGCGCCGACGAGGTGGCGGTAAGCATTCTCTGGCTGCTCAGCCCGCAGGCCAGCTACACCACCGGCGCCTTGCTGGACGTGGCGGGCGGGCGCTAGGCCGGCCAGCGCTCAGGGCCTGGGCGCCGGCTCGGCGGGCAGGCCGAAAAGCCCTGCGGCATTGCCCCAGGCGATGCTGCGGGCAACCGCCGGCGGCAAGCCGCCCAGCCAGCTGCGGTACTCCTGCATGATGGACTCATAGTCCTGCCAGCGCTGGTTGATCCAGGTGTCCGAGCCGATCACAAACCGCCCCGGAAACTCGAGCAACAGGGCCCGCCATTCGGGGCACAGGGTCAACACGCCGCCCGCAGAGCAGGTCAGCCCCGGCCGGTACGACAGCTCCCCCATCAGACCCGGGTAGTGGCGCAAAAGGGCGCGTACCCGCTCGACCGGGGTGCCGCCGATGCCGGTGTGGGCCCACAGCAGCTTGCTGCGGGCGCCGCCCGAGGGGGTGGCACGCAGCAGGCCGTCTACCGCGACATCGTCCACATGCGCCAGCACCACCAGTCCCTCCTGCTTGGCACGGGCCATCAGCTGCATGGCATTGGGGCCGGCGGCATTGGCGCTGTCGTAGAGGTGAAACTCGCCCAGACCGCGGTAGGGGCCGGCCGCCGTGCCGCGCTGCAATTCGGCGTCCACCATGGCTGCGATGCTCGGATCGCGAAACCAGCTGCTGTAGTCCGCGCGGTCGCGGTAGAGGCGCACCAGCGGCACCACGGTAACCCCCGCCGCCCGCGCCAGGGCGCCTGCCTCGGTCAGG
>NZ_CAMCVG010000066.1 GCF_945881795.1 Rhodoferax sp. OV413 | reverse complement strand
CCATCGAACTTGCCGCCGGTGGGCTGGGTGTCGATGTGGCTGCCCGTCATGATGGGCGGCAGGCTGTTGTTGCGCCCGGGCCGGCGCATGAAGCCGTTGCCGATTTTGTCAATGGTGACGGTCATGCCGGCTTCGCGCGCCCAGCGGGTGACCAAGTCGCGACCTTGTTTGTCCAGGTCGGTCAGCGTCAAGCGGCAAACTCCGCCTTTGGGTGTGGCGCCGATTTGTGCCAGCTCCATCAGCGAGGCCCAGAGGCGATCGCCGTTGATGCGGATGTTGGAGATGTCGAGCACGGTGTCGATGTGGGTGTCGGTAGTCATGGTGCTTCCTTTAGCGCTTGACGGCGGTGGGGGCCAAGGTATCGGCGCGCAGTTTGCTGGCGGCAAAGTTGGAGCTGAAAGGTGCACGCTTGATGTAGCGGCCCTTGCCCTGCACTGCGCGCAGGTCGCCTTGCACCTAGACCAGCTCGCCCTGGCTCACGGTGTGGCTAGGGATGCCCTTGACCGTGCGGCCCTCAAAAATGTTGAAGTCACCCTTGCTGAACTGCGTTTTGACCGACAAGGTCTTGGAGCCTGCCGGGTCCCAGACCACCAGATCGGCATCGGCGCCCACACTCACGCTGCCCTTTTGCGGGTAGATATTGAACAGTTTGGCGGTGTTGGCTGACGTGACCGCCACAAACTCGGAAGGCGTCAAGCGCCCGGTGTTCACGCCTTCGTCCCAGATGACCGCCAAACGCTCTTCCACGCCGCCGCAGCCGTTCGGGATTTTGGTGAAGTCGTCTTTGCCTGCAGCCTTTTGCGCCGCGCAGAAGGTGCAGTGGTCCGTGGCGGTGGTGTGCAGGTTGCCGCTTTGCAGGCCGCGCCACAGGAACTCGCTATTGCCTTTGGGGCGGAAGGGCGGGCTCATCACGTGGGCTGCCGCGGTGGCAAAGTCCGGGTGGCGGTAGACGCTGTCGTCCAGCACCAAGTGGCCGGCTAAGACCTCGCCATACACCCGCTGCCCGCGCGCGCGGGCGCGGGCAATGGCTTCGGCCGCTTCCACACAGCTCACGTGCACCACGTAAATGGGCACGTTCAGCACGTCGGCAATCGCAATCGCGCGATTGGCGGCTTCGGCCTCCACCATGGGTGGGCGGGACAGCGGATGGCCTTCTGGTCCTTTGATGCCCATCTCAGAAACAGTTTTTTGCAGCAGGTAGACCAGTTCGCCGTTCTCGGCGTGCACGGTGGGCATGGCGCCCAGTTCCAAGGAACGCTTGAAGCTGTTCACCAGGGTTTCGTCGTCGCACATGATGGCGTTTTTGTAGGCCATGAAGTGCTTGAAGCTGTTGACGCCTTCGTCGTTGACCAGCGTGCCCATGTCTTTGCGCACCTGCTCGCTCCACCAAGTGATGGCGACGTGGAAGGAGTAATCAGACGCTGATTTCTCGGCCCAGCCGCGCCACTTCTTGTAGGCGTCCAGAATGTTTTCCTGCGGGTCGGGAATCACGAAGTCGATGATGGTGGTGTTGCCGCCCGCCAGACCGGCTGCGGTGCCGGTGAAGAAGTCGTCCATGGTCACCGTGCCCATGAACGGCAGCTGCATGTGGGTGTGCGGGTCGATACCGCCGGGCATCACATACTGGCCGCCGGCATCCACCAGCGTGGCGCTGGCCGGAGCGGCAAGGTTCTGGCCTACCTCGACGATCTTGCCGTCCTGGGTAATGACATCTGCCAGAAAGGCGCGGTCTGCGTTGACTACGGTGCCGCCACGGATGAAGAGAGTACTCATGCTTGCTCCTAAATAGATAGCTGCTGGCGCATATTTATTGGGCGCTTGCGGCTGATTTGACGTAAAAAACTCGTTCCGCCCAGTGCCTTAAGCGGCAGCCCGCATCGGGTTGTTGGGGTGGGTAGTCCAGTCGGCGTGGGTGTGGACCACGGTCCTGCCGGTTCGCGCGTCCACCTCGCCCACCGGCAGGTCGCGCATGGTGATGCAGTCATCCACCGGGCACACGTTGACGCACAGGTTGCAGCCCACGCACTCGTCATCCTTGACCTCAAAGTGGCGCTTGCCATTTTTCTCGAATGTGATGGCCTGGTGGCTGGTGTCTTCGCAGGCAATGTGGCAGCGCCCGCACTGGATGCAGCTGTCCTGGTTGATCACCGCCTTGCTGATGCGGTTCAGGTTGATAAAGCGCCAGTCGGTCACGGTGGGCAGCGCCTTGCCCACGATATCGCTTACGCGTTTGAAGCCCATCTCGTCCATGTAGTTGGACAGGCCGCTCTCCATCTCTTGCACGATCTTAAAGCCGTAGACCATGGCCGCGGTACACACCTGCACCGTGCCCGAGCCCAGCGCAATGTAGTCCAGCGCGTCGCGCCAGGTGCCGATGCCGCCGATGCCGCTGATGGGCAGACCGGCAGTGGCCGGGTCGCGGGCGATTTCAGCCACCATGTTCAGCGCGATGGGCTTGACGGCGGGGCCGCAGTAGCCGCCGTGGCTGCCCATGCCGCCGGTGGAAGGCGACATGGTCAGGGTGTAGGGGTCCACGCCCATGATGGAGCTGATGGTGTTGATGAGGGACACCGCATCGGCACCGCCGCGCTTGGCCGCCTGCGCGGGCTTGCGGATGTCGGTGATGTTGGGGGTGAGCTTCACGATCACCGGCATCTTGCTGTACTGCTTGCACCAGGCGGTGACCATTTCGATGTATTCCGGCACCTGACCCACGGCTGCGCCCATGCCACGCTCGCTCATGCCGTGCGGGCAGCCGAAATTGAGTTCGATGGCGTCGGCGCCGGTGTCTTCCACGCGCGGCAGGATGGCCTTCCAGCTCTCTTCCTGGCAGGGCACCATGAGCGACACCACCATCGCGCGGTCGGCCCAGTTGCGCTTGACCTCGGCGATCTCGCGCAGGTTGACTTCCAGGTCGCGGTCGGTGATGAGCTCGATGTTGTTCAAGCCCAAAAGCCGCCGGTCGCCCGAGAGCAGCGCGCCGTATCGCGGGCCGCTCACGTTGACGATGGGCGGCCCCGCTTCGCCGAGTGTCTTCCAGACTACCCCGCCCCAGCCGGCCTCAAAGGCGCGGTTGACGTTGTAGGCCTTGTCGGTGGGCGGGGCTGACGCCAGCCAGAAGGGGTTGGGGCTCTTGATGCCGACAAAGTTGGTTTCCAGATTGGCCATGTGTGTCTCCGGGAATGGGGGCAGCGCTCAGGCGCTGAGGAAGGCGTGGATGGCCTGGGCAGAGCGCTTGCCGTGCTCCACCGCCTCGACGGTGAGATCTTGGCCGCCTGCGCGGCAGTCGCCGCCGGCCCACACGCCGGGAAGGTTGGTGGCGCCGTCGGCGTCGGTGGCAATCTTGCCGCCCGAGAGCACGAGCCCCGCGTCCGCCAGCACCGGGTTGCCCAGCTTCTGGCCTATCGCCTTGAGCACCATGTCGGCAGCCAGTGTGGTGGTCTCACCGGTGGGGGTGAGCGCACCGTTCACCATGGCTTGCCGCGCAAACACAACGCCGGTTGCGCTGCCGCCCTCGCCCAGCACTTCGACCGGCGCCAGCCAGTGGTGGATGGTGACGCCGTTGGTTTGCGCCCATTGCTGCTCATCCAACGAGGCGGACAGGCTCTCGGGCCCGCGCCGGTAAACGATGTGCACCTCTTCGGCGCCCAGCAGCTTGCTTTGCACCGCAGCGTCCACCGCTGTCATGCCGCCGCCAATCACAACCACGCGCCGGCCTACCGGCAGGGTGGACAGGTCGGCCGTCTGGCGCAGCTCTGCAATGAAGTCCACCGCGTCCTGCACGCCTTGCAGGCTCTCACCCGCTACGCCCAGTGCCTGGGTGGTGGCCAGGCCCATGCCCAGGAAAACGGCCCCGTAGTCGCGCTGCAAAGCAGCCAATTGCTCTGCGGTCTCCAACTTCCAGCCGGAGTGAATGGTGATGCCGCCAATGTCCAGCAGCCACTGCACTTCGCGCTGCGCGAAGTTGTCCGGGGTCTTGTAACTGGCCAGGCCGTATTCGTTCAGCCCGCCGGGCTTGGGTCGGGCGTCGAGTATTTCCACTTCATGGCCCCGGCGTGCGAGTCCGTGGGCGCAGGCCAGACCGGCAGGTCCGGCGCCCACCACTGCCACCCTTTTTCCGGTGGCAGGGGCGCGGGTAAAGATGTGCGGTTGGCTGCTCTCCATCAGCGCGTCGACCGCATGGCGCTGCAGGCGGCCTATGGCCACCGGCCGGTCTTCCTGCGTATTACGCACACACACCGCCTCGCACAGGTTCTCGGTCGGGCAGACGCGTGCACACATGCCGCCCAGGGGGTTGCTTTCCAAAATGGTGCGCGCGCTGCCCCGCAGGTTGCCGTCTGCAATGCGCTTGATAAAGGACGGCACATCGATGCTGGTGGGGCAGGCGGTGGCGCAGGGGGCGTCATAGCAATACAAGCATCGCTCCGCTTCCAGCAGGGCCTGTGAGGTGCTCAGTCTGGGGGTGGCATCGGCAAAACGCGCCGCGTATTCTGCGGGGCTGAGGCGTCCGCTGCGGATGTCCGGTGAAGACGAAGAGGGGTGTGACACGCTGGCAACTCCTTGAAACTGACCGTTTGGTCAAGTCATAAGCAGCATGCTAGCAATCGACGTGCCACGCTGTAACTAGGGGTTTGCACCATAAAGGGCACCGCTCGTCGCCTGCGCCCCGTTGTGACTTTGTCACCCCGGTGTCGTCTCAAGGCGGGATATTCACCAGCCTGCGCTACGAACCTGTGGGCGCTACGTTTAACCAAAAACCTCAGGGAGCTCTAGATGCCCATCCGCCTCATCACCGCTCTGGCCCTGGCTGCCAGCCTGACTGCCTGTGCCACCGCGCCCGGTTCGTATTCCGGCGCGCGCGACGCCGACCCCCCAGCGAGCTACAGCTTCGGACTCTGGGGCGATATGCCGTATCAGCGCAATGGCGACTATGCCAAGCTGCCTGCGGTGATCGACAGCCTCAATGCGTCCGACATCGCGTTCTCGATCTACGACGGCGACTTCAAAGACGGCAGCTCCGAGTGCACCGATGCGAGCTTCAGCACTGCCCTCGCGATGTTCGGCAGCATGAAAAAACCGCTGGTGTATGTGCCCGGAGACAACGAGTGGACCGATTGCCACCGCACCAACAACGGCGGCTACGACACGCTGGAGCGCCTGGCCTATCTGCGACGTGTGATGTTCCCCACGCTCGAGAGCCTCGGTCAGACCACGATGCCGCTGGAACACCAAGGCAAGCCCGGCGAGAAGTTTGCAGAAAACACCCGCTTCCAAAAGGGCGCGGTGATGTTTGTGGGCCTGAACGTGCCGGGCAGCAATAACAATGTCGTCCTGAGCGCCAGCGAATGCAGCACCAAGAGCGTGCGCAAAGCGGCACAGTGCGATGCTGCCAACGCAGAATACCTGGAGCGCGACGCAGCCAACATCGAGTGGCTGCAGGCCAGCTTTGCCAAGGCCAAAGCCGCGCGGGCCGAGGGCGTGGTGCTGGTGATACAGGGTGACCCGGGCTTCGACATCCCGGAAACCTATGCCGAAGACGAGAGCCTGCAGCCCCAGTACAGCGGTTACCGCAACTTCATGGCGGCGGTGGTCCGACAGACCGAGCAGTTCAGTGGTCAGGTGCTGTTTGTGCACGGCGACACCCATGCTTTCAAGATCGACAAGCCCCTCTACAGCCCCCACAAAATGCTGCCCAACTTCACCCGCATCGAAACCTTTGGCAGCCCGCATCTGCACTGGGTGAAGGTGCGGGTTGAGCCCGGCACGCCGCACCTGTTTCATGTGCAGCCGGTCATGGTGCGCCAGCCCTGATATCTTTGCGGTTTCGCTGCACACTCCGGTAGCGATATCCCAGACGGAGCCCCGCATGACAAGCACAGCGTTCAATTGGCAGGACCCTTTTTTGCTCGAGCGCCAGCTCGCTGACGACGAGCGCATGGTGCGCGATGCTGCAGCCGCCTATTGCCAAAACAAGTTGCAGCCCCGGGTCACCCAGGCTTTTCGGGACGGCACTACCGATGTCGCCATCTTTCGCGAAATGGGTGCGCTGGGTCTGCTGGGCCCCACCATTCCAGAGACCTATGGCGGCCCCGGCCTGAGTTATGTGGCCTATGGCCTGATTGCCCGCGAGGTGGAGCGCGTGGACAGCGGATACCGCAGCATGATGAGCGTGCAAAGCTCTCTGGTCATGCTGCCCATCCTCGAGTTCGGCACCGAAGCCCAGCGCCAGAAATACCTGCCCAAACTCGCCACTGGCGAATGGATAGGCTGCTTCGGCCTCACCGAGCCCGACCACGGCTCCGACCCCCAAAGCATGCTTACCCGCGCGCACAAGGGGAGCGGCGGCTACCGGCTGACCGGCAGCAAGATGTGGATCAGCAACAGCCCCCTGGCCGATGTGTTTGTGGTGTGGGCCAAAGAGGTGAGCGAGGGCGGCGCAGTCGGCCCTATCCGCGGATTTGTGCTGGACAAAGGCATGGCCGGCCTCTCCGCCCCCGCTATCCACGGTAAGGTGGGCTTGCGCGCCAGCGTCACCGGCGAAATCGTCATGGAAGGCGTGTTCTGCCCCGAAGACAACGCATTCCCCGAAGTGCGCGGGCTCAAGGGCCCGTTCACCTGCCTCAACAGCGCCCGTTACGGCATCGCCTGGGGCGCGTTGGGCGCCGCCGAAGACTGCTGGCTGCGCTCCCGCCAGTACACCCTGGACCGCCAGCAATTCGGCCGTCCGCTGGCGGCCAACCAGCTCATTCAGAAAAAACTCGCCGACATGCAAACCGAGATTGCGCTGGGCCTGCAGGGCTGCCTGCGACTGGGCCGCATGAAAGACGAGGGCAGCGCCGCGGTCGAAATCACCTCCATCCTCAAGCGCAACTCCTGTGGCAAGGCGCTGGACATCGCCCGCATGGCGCGCGACATGATGGGCGGCAACGGGATGAGCGACGAGTTCGGCGTGGCGCGCCACCTGGTGAACCTGGAGGTGGTCAACACCTATGAAGGCACCCACGACATCCACGCCCTGATTCTTGGGCGCGCGCAGACTGGTATTGCGGCGTTTTCCAACTGATCTCTGGGGGTAACCCGTCATGATGCGTGTGCAAAATGTCACCCACGGGAAATATTCCAGAAACACAATCGTCGCTGATCGATGACAGAAGACCTCGCATCACCGGATTTCCAGGCCATTGCTTCGGGTTTGGCGAAGGCATGGTCCTTCCTGTCCGGGGCAGAACGATCGTTCATCCACACCCAGGACTTGGAGACGACCGTGCCGTATTCTGATTACAGCTATTTCATGCCCTTGCAGGTGGTCGGTGCGCCCCAGCAAGGCGGTATCGGGGTGGTGATTGACCGGGCGGATGCGGTGGCCATTGCGGTGCACATGTTTGGCCTGGAACCGCAGGAGCTGGGCGACGCCGAACTGCAGGACGCCTGCGCCGAAGTCTGCAATATCTTTTCCGACAGCATTGCCCTGCACATCGGCGGCGTCTCCGATGTGCAGATCGGCCTGCCCTTTCATGCCGCAGCGCCCGACTACGCGCAGATTTCCGACAGCAGCGAGGTCATCGCGCTCTACCAGGGCGTCAGCCCCGACGCCGCCAGCCATGTCATGGTGTACAACCCCTTTAACCGGTCGAATTGAGCTGAACTATGTCTACAGAACCCATGCAACTTGCCAAACCACTTCGCTTTCTGGTGGTGGACGATAGCCGGGCCATCCAGGCCATCGTGAAGCGCGGCATCATGCGGTGCGGCTATGCGCCTATTGAGATTGAAACCGCGCTCGACGGCGAGCAGGCCATCGACATCGTGCCGACCTTCAAGCCCGACCTGATCATCACCGACTGGCACATGCCCCGTGTCTCCGGCCTGGAGATGGTGCAGGCACTGCGCCAGATGGGCCACGGCCATGTGCGGGTGGGCTTTGTGACAACCGAGCGCACGCCGGCGTTGCTCGAAGAAGCCATGAGCAATGGCGCGCTGTTTATCTTGCACAAGCCCTTCGAAGACGCGGAACTGGTGAGCGTGGTGAGCAATGCGGTCAAGGACCTGGTCACTCAGTCGGGCGGCGCCATTGCCACGGCCGACCCCGCGCCCCTGCCGCCCGAGGACGAAACGGCGAAAAAGACCGACGACCCGATCCCCTACACCACGCTGCAGCTGCTGCTCGTTGACCGCCTGGGCAACCTGCCCTTCCGGCTGATTCCGAACGAGCGCATGACGATGGACAAGCTCACCACCAACAACTTTCTGGGCCTGTACGCCGCCAAAGACAGCAAGGGCGTCTATGCGATTGCCGTGATGGACTCCAACGCGGTCTGCATGGTGGGCGGCGGCGCGGCGCGCATGTCGCCGCAGGATGTGCGGGCCGTCATGGGCACCGGCACGATTGACGGCCTGATGATGGACAAGGCCCACGAGTTCCTGCGCGCTGCAGCCGCAGGCCTGACCGACTCGGCGCCAGTCGAGGGCATGAACATTACCTTGGCCAAAACCAGCGTCGTCAAGAACACCTTCGCTAAGCTGTCCGAAGTGTTGGCCAAGCCCGGTCAGCGCTCGGACTTCCGCCTCTCCATCCCCGGCTACGGCGAAGGCCGGATGGCATTTTTTGTCATGACGGTATGAACTGGATCAACATTGCCTATGGCTTCCTGTTCGTCAGCAATCTGGCGTTCATGGTGGTGTCGCTGTTTGTGCTGATGCGCATCTTGAATGCCTCTGCCCAAACCCGCGCCGAAATGCTGAAAGCCGCGAGCCTGGCGATGGACGCAGGCAAGCAGCTGCAGAACGCCGCCAAGCGCGCGGTGCATGAGATTGACCGCATCGGCGAGAACAACGTGGTGCGCGAAAGCGCCAGCGGCCGAGCGGTGCAGCAGCTCGCCTTTCAGGTGAAAAACCTGATCGATCAAGTCAACCGCAACGCTGCCAATGCCACATCAGGTACCCGCTCTGCCGATGGCCATTCGCACGAGATGAGCGAGCAGGATGCCGAAGACCTGCGCGCCAAGCTGCAGGCCGAGCTCAATACCGCCCTCGCCAAGAACCACCAGCTGCAGGAGCAGATCGAGCAGACCCAGCTGCGCCTCAAAGACATTGCCAACAGCAGCGACGACATGCGCGAAGAGCTCAGCAGCAACTCCGAGATCAAGCAAAGCGTGCTCGACAACATGACGCACCACGTGAGCGAGCTCGAAGCGCGCCTGAAAAAGGCCCGCGAGCGCGCCAAGGCGGCAGAAAAACACGCCGAAGAAAACGCCTTCCAGATCGATGAGCTGCGCGCCCAGATCAACGCCCAGAAGTTTGCCCGCCCCAAAATAGACCAGGCCGACCTGGTGCGTGATCAGCGCGACCAGATCGATGTGCTGGCCTCGCGAGAAAAGGCGCTCCTGGCCAAGATCGAGCAAATGGAAAACGAATTCAAGCGCCACGCCGATGAAAAAGGCTTCATCGAAGAGCGTTTCCTGCAACTCGACTCGGTCACACCCCCGCCCAAGCCGCTCTAGGCGGCACCGGCATCTCTATGACATTGCCCGGCCCCCTGCGATGAGCGCGCTCTCCCATCTCAAGGTGCTGGACCTGACCCGTGTGCTCGCCGGGCCGTGGTGCACCCAGATGCTGGCCGATCTGGGGGCGGACGTCATCAAGGTGGAGCGACCGAAAGAGGGCGACGACACCCGCCACTGGGGCCCGCCCTTCATGCCCGGCCCCGACGGGCAGCCCGGCGCAGACGCCACCTACTTCACCACCTGCAACCGCAACAAGCGCTCCATCACTATCGATATCGGCCACGCGGAAGGCCAGGCGCTGGTGCGGCAGATGGCGCAGCACAGCGACATCCTGGTGGAGAACTTCAAGGTCGGCGGCTTGGCCCGTTACGGCCTGGACTACGCCAGCCTGCACGCGCTGAACCCGCGCCTGATTTACTGCTCGATCACCGGCTTCGGCCAGACCGGCCCCTACGCCGAGCGCGCCGGCTACGACCTGATGATTCAGGCCATGAGCGGCATGATGAGCATCACCGGCCACCCCGACGGCGAGCCGGGCGCCGGCCCGCAGCGCGCGGGTGTGGCCATTACCGATGTGTTCACCGGCATCTACGCCTGCAGCGCCATCCTCGCCGCGGTCGAGATGCGCCACCGAACCGGCGAAGGCCAGCACATCGACATGGCCCTGCTCGATGTGGGTATGGCCGTGCTGGCCAACCAGGGCGCCGGCTTTCTCAACACCGGCCGCGAGCCCCAGCGCATGGGCAATGCCCACCCCAGCCTGGTGCCTTATCAGGACTTTCCCACCTCGGATGGCGCGATGCTGCTGGCTATTGGCAACGACGGGCAGTTTGCGCGCTTCTGCGAGGCCGCCGGCCGGCCCGCTTGGGCCCAGGATGCCCGCTTTGCCACCAACACCCACCGGGTGGAGCACCGCGCGCTCCTGGTCGGGCAGATGATGGAAGTCACCCGCAGCCGCAGCACTGCGGAATGGATTGCCCTGCTTGAAGACAAGGCGGTGCCTTGCGGCCCCATCAACACCCTGGCCCGCGCCTTTGCCGACCCGCAGGTGCAGGCCCGCAATTTGGTGCTCAAAAAAGTCCTATCGCCCGCCAATGAGGCCACTGTGGCAACGGTGGCCAGCCCGCTGCGCTTATCGGCCTCGCCGGTGCAGATGCGCATGTCGCCGCCCGCATTGGGGCAGCACACGGTCGAAGTGCTGGCCGAGCTGGGGCTGAGCGCTGAGGCGATTGCTGCGCTGCAGTCCCGCGGCGTGGTTTAGCTGCCGGAGGGCTTCCCCAGCGCTTCCCAGCGCTCCAGCGCCGCCAACAGGGCTTCGTCAATCTCGGCGTTGCGCGCGCTCAAACCCATGGCGCGGGCGTTGTCCGAGGCAAAGAGTTTGCCATCCGACAGCGCGCGGGCAATGTCTTGCTGCTCGGCTTCCAGGGCGGCAATGGCGGCGGGCAGGCCGTCGAGCTCGCGCTGCTCTTTGTAGCTGAGCTTGCGGGTCTTGGCCGGCGCTGGGGCCGCCTGCGCGGTGGCATCCACCTGGGCCACCGCCTGCTTCTGTTTTTGTAGCTGCTCGCGCTCGTAGTTAAAGGGCTTGGCGGCGGTTTTGCCTTGGGCTGCGGCAATATCGTTGGCGCGCTGGGTCTGAATCAGCCAGTCGCTCACGCCGCCTTCATATTCACGCCATTTCGCATCGCCCTCGTAGGCAATCGTGCTGGTGACCACGTTGTCCAGGAAGGTGCGGTCGTGGCTGACCAGAAACACCGTGCCGTCGTAGCTCTGCAGCAGGTCTTCGAGCAGCTCCAGGGTGTCGATGTCGAGGTCGTTGGTCGGCTCGTCGAGCACCAGTACGTTGGCCGGGCGGGCAAACAGGCGGGCCAGCAGCAGGCGGTTGCGCTCGCCGCCGCTCAAAGACCGCACCGGGGAAGTAGCGCGGGCGGGAGAGAACAAAAAGTCCCCCAGATAGCTCTTGACGTGCTTCTTCTGGTTGCCGATTTCGATCCACTCCGAGCCGGGGCTGATGAAGTCTTCCAGCGTGGCGTCCAGGTCCAGCGCGTTGCGCATCTGGTCGAAGTAGGCCACTGTCACATTGGCGCCCAGTCGCACCGTGCCCCAGGGGCTGTGGCCCGGCTCCGGCTTGGGCGCATTGGCGGGGGCCGGGTCGGGCGTGTGCTCGCCCAAAATGAGTTTGAGCAGCGTGGTCTTGCCCGCGCCGTTGGGGCCGAGCAGGCCGATTTTGTCGCCGCGCAAAATGGTGGCGCTGAAGTCCCTGACGATGACGCGCTCGCCAAAGGTCTTGCTCACATGCACCATCTCGGACACCAGCTTGCCGCTCTTGTCGCCGCTGTTCAC
>NZ_CAMCVG010000065.1 GCF_945881795.1 Rhodoferax sp. OV413 | reverse complement strand
CGACGCGCTCCTGCGTTTCCAGTGCGAAATCAGCGTGGTCGAGCAGGGGAACGTGCCCAAATGCCAGCTGGGCGTCAAGTAAGGTGATAAGTGCCATGCAATTCCGATTAAGGCCCGAATTATCCTTTGCAGCGCTTCATCGGGCGGCAGAAAGGCAAACAGCGCCTAAAAGGCGCTGTTTGCATGCAGAGGCGATTAGTAGCTCAGATTCAGTTGCAAGATAGAGGTCGTGCCACTGGTTTCGTTTCCGAGAATCAACAGCGGCTTGCCATTGGGCGACTTGGCAGCCGGGATGAAGTGGACACCCTCGGGGCCGCGGTCCCCGGTGGGTGCTGCCCCGGCGGCTGTGCCGCGGTTGTTGAAGTAGGTCACGAAGCTTGGAGCCGTCGGGGTGGTGACGTCATAGACCATCACGCCGCCAATGCGCTCAAGGCCGATAAACGCGAAGTGTTTTGCGCCAATCTTGCCAACCGTAACGCCCTCGGGCTCAGGGCCTTTGGTTGCGCTGCGGGCATCCATGGAGTTGGTTTCGTGGCTCGAATTGAAGATGTCCAGCGAGAGGGTGCGCTGTTCAAACTGATCGCCCGAGTCAAAGACCCGAACCACGTCTTTGTTCCAGATGGTGAAGGAGCGTGCGCCAAAGCTGTAAAGCTCATTGCACTGGCCTGCGGCATTTTTGCCCGTTGTGCCGCCACCAAAAGGTGTGGCCGTGATGCGCAAGCGGCCAAGGTTCGAGTCCAGAATCAGGTTGGTAGCGTCGGAAAACACCGCAGGGTCCAGACCGTTTGCGCAGTGTTGCCGTACCCGGGTTTCGTCGGTGTAGCCGGGCCAGTCGGCGCGGGCTTCGCCTTCATTGGCGGTAATGAAATACGTTTGTCCGCCCACCTCATAGGCGGCAATGCCGTCAGGCTGATACATGCCTTTGACCGGATAGTTGGCGATTTTTTTTGCGGGCGTGCCGTTGTTGGTGTTGACGCCGCCGTCTTTATCGCTGGCATCTAGTCCCATGCCGGGCAGGCTGTGGTCTTTTGTTCCGAGGGACTTGATGGATGTCACCTTGGCAGAAGCCAGATCCACGATGGCAATGGCGTTGTTTTCCTGCAGCGTGACGAAGGCTGTCTTGCTGTCGGGCGCCACGGCGACGTATTCCGGCTCCAGGTCTTGAGCAGCATTTGCGCCAGGCCCGAAGATGCGAATGCCTTGCGCGCGCAGGCTGGTCTCTTGGCCTATGTAGGCCTTGAAGTCGGCGGTTGCCACGGAAGGATTGCGTCCGCCGTTCACAGTGATCACGCTGACCGAGCCTTCAGGGTCGATGGACACAGAGGGCGTCTTAGATGGAGGAATGGGCGCGTTGTTGTAGCTATTGGGTTCACCTTCGTTGGCGGTGACCACATACTTGCCGTCGGGGCTGAAGGTCAACATGTCGGGCTGGGCGCTCACATTGACGGCACTCAACTGGGACAGTGTTTGAGCATCGTAGAAGACGACCTTTCCCGGCGAGGTCTTGGGATCCGCCTCAAGTGCTACGGCAATGAGGCCATCGAAGGTGGCGACGCTATTGAAAACGCCACCGCCTAACGTGTCTGTAGCAATGGTTTTGATTGCGACGGGGCTGGCCGGATTGCGAAGGTCCATTACATCCAAGGAGCCGTTGGTGCCGTTCACCACGAATAGCCGTTTGGTCTTGCTGTCATATGCGGTGATCTCCGATGCGCCAAGCGCGCCGCTTCCGAAGCCACCAATCTTGGTGAGGGTGATGCCGACAGGTGTTGGTTCACTGGCACCGTTGAAAGCGCAACCGGCTGAAATCGCAGCCGCCACAAGGGTCAGGGCCAGAATGGATAACTTCTTCATCTTCACTCCTAAAAAACCCAGAGTAAAAGAGATGGAAGTGACGGCTACATGAAAACAGCCGCCAACTCGAGAGGGATTTCTCCGCGACTCAGCGGCTGCTGGGGAGGCTGAACATCGTCTTCATTTTTGATATCGCTTGATCCCAAGCATGCAAGCACTCAAACATCACGCTACTGCAACATCGAACCTCGCAGCCTCAGCTTGCGCCTGGCGGATGGCCTGCGCGGCAATGTCCAGAGCGCGCAGGCGCAGGGTGGGGTCGTAGATGTCGCAGACGAGCAAAAGTTCGTTGGCCTGGGTGGCAGAGCCCATAGCCTGCAGGCCGGAGCGCACGGTGTCGGGCCCGCCGATAACCGCTTCGCCCAGGAAGTCTTGGATGGCAGCGCGGGCGTCGGGCGGGCACTGTTGCAAAAACCGGTCGACCGGTGGCGGCAGCCCCTTGCGCTGGCCGGTCAAAAAGCCGAGCACCCGCTGGTACAGGCTGCTGGCCAGCAGCTCGGCCTCTTCATCGGTGCGCGCGGCCACCAGAGGCACGCCCACCATCACGTAGGGCCGTGGCCACTCGGCCGAGGGCTGGTACAGGCTGCGGTACATCGCCAGCGCCTGGTGCAGGTAGCGCGGCGCAAAGTGCGAGGCAAATGCATAGGGAAGCCCCATGTGGGCCGCCAGCTGTGCCGAATAGAGGCTGGAGCCCAGCAACCAGATGGGCACTTGGGTTCCCGCGCCGGGCAGGGCCACCAGCTTTTGCCCGGGCCGTGTTGGCCCCAGCAGCGCCTGCAGCTCCGCCACATCGCGGGGGAAGTCTTCTTCGTGTTCGGTGTGGTTGCGGCGCAGCGCCCGCATGGTGGCCTGGTCGGTGCCGGGCGCGCGGCCCAGGCCCAGGTCGATCCGGCCGGGGTAGAGCTCCGCCAGCGTGCCGAAGGCTTCAGCCACCACCAGCGGCGCGTGGTTGGGCAGCATGATGCCGCCCGAGCCCACACGAATCGATTGGGTGCCGCCCGCCACATGCCCCACCAGCACCGCGGTGGCGGAGCTGGCGATGCCGGGCATGTTGTGGTGCTCCGCCAGCCAGTAGCGCACAAAGCCGAGCGACTCGGCGTGCTGCGCTGTTCTCAAGGCGCATTGCAGGGCTTCCCCCACTGTCCCTCCCTCCCGTACGGAGACGAGGTCGAGCATGGAAAGCCGGGTCATGCTCAGCGGCTGCTCGGGAAGCTGAACACCGTGCCTTCGCGCACGCCGGCCGAGGGCCAGCGCTGGGTGATGGTTTTGCGCTTGGTGTAGAAGCGCACCGCGTCAGGGCCGTAGGCGTGCAGGTCGCCGAACAGCGAACGCTTCCAGCCGCCAAACGAGTGGTAGGCCACCGGCACCGGCAGGGGCACGTTCACGCCGACCATGCCGACCAGGATGTTGTCGGTGAAGTAGCGGGCGGCTTCGCCGTCGCGGGTGAAGATGCAGGTGCCGTTGCCGTATTCGTGGGCGTCGATCAGGTCCATCGCTTCTTGCAGAGTCTTCACGCGCACCACGCCGAGCACGGGGCCAAAGATTTCTTCCTGGTAAATCACCATGCCGGGCTTGACGTTGTCAAACAGGCAGGCGCCGAGGTAGTAGCCGTCTTCATGGCCTTCGATCTTCAGGCCGCGTCCATCCACCACCAGCGTGGCGCCTTCTTTGACGCCCTGGTCCACATAGCCCTTGACCTTCTCAAAGTGCGGCTTGGTAACCAGCGGGCCCATGTCAATGCCCGGGGCGGTGCCGGGGCCGACCTTCATCTTGGCGATTTCAGTCTTCAGGCCTTCAATGACGGCGTCCGCAGTGGCATCACCCACGGCGACAACCAACGGGATGGCCATGCAGCGCTCGCCGCAGGAGCCGTAGGCCGCGCCCATCAGGGCGTTCACCGCGTTGGGCACGTCGGCGTCGGGCATGACCACGGCGTGGTTCTTGGCGCCGCCCAGGGCCTGTACGCGCTTGCCGTGTGCGCAGCCGGTGCTGTAGATGTATTCGGCAATCGGGGTGGAGCCCACAAAGCTCACTGCTTTGACGCGCGGGTCGGTCAGCAGGGTGTCCACGGCTTCCTTGTCGCCGTTGACCACGTTGAGTACGCCCGGTGGCAGGCCGGCTTCCAGCGCCAGCTCGGCAATGCGCAGGGTGCTGGTGGGGTCGCGCTCGGAGGGCTTCAGGATGAAGGTGTTACCGCAGGACACGGCCATGGGCCACATCCACAAGGGCACCATGGCGGGGAAGTTAAACGGGGTGATGCCGGCGGTCACGCCCAGCGCCTGGAACTCGGACCAGCTGTCAATCGCGGGGCCCACATTCTTGCTGTGCTCGCCCTTGAGCAGCTCGGGCGCGTAGGAAGCGTACTCGACGTTTTCAATGCCGCGTTGCAGCTCGCCCAACGCGTCCGACAGCACCTTGCCGTGCTCGGCGGTGATCATGGCGCAGATTTCGTCGGCGTGTTTTTCCAGCAGCACCTTGAGGTTGCTCATCACGCGGGCACGCTTGAGCGGCGGGGTGTTGCGCCAGGCGGGGAAGGCGGCCTGCGCGTTGGCAATGGCTTCTTCGACGGTGGTCTTGGAGGCCAGAAGCACGCGTTTTTCAGCGCGGCCGGTGGCGGGGTTGAACACGTCTTGCGCGCGCTCGCCGGTGGTGATGATCTTGCCGCCAATCAGGTGGCCGACGGTAGGGAGTTGGGACATGGTGCTTCTCTAGTTGCCGCAAAAACGCAGCCGGCGTACTTGCCGGTGCGCCGGCTGCTATGAAAAATACAGTGTAGTCGAGGGGGCGCGCTTCAGGCGGTCTCGTGGATGGCCTCACCCAGCGCGCTGACCAAGAGGTCAATCTCGGCCTCGGTGCTGATGAAGGGAGGCGCCAGCGCAATACAGTCGCCGGCGTAGCGCACGTAAAAGCCCTTGTCGAGGCAGCGCATGGCCACCTCATAGGGCCGTTTGGCCGGCTCCCCGGGCACCGCCGCCAGCGTGAAACCGGCAGACAGTCCCAGGTTGCGGATATCGGTGATGTGCTTGGTGCCGCGCAGTCCGTGCACGGCCTTTTCAAAGTAGGGCGCAAGTGCTGCCACGCGGTCGATCATGTTTTCCTTGACCAGAACATCCAGCGCCGCAATGCCGGCCGCGCAGGGCACCGGGTGGGCCGAGTAGGTGTAGCCGTGGGGGAATTCGAGCATGTACTCGGGGCCGCCCTGTGCCATGAAGGTGTCGTAAATCTCTTTCTTGGCTACCACCACGCCCAGCGGCTGCGCGCCGTTGGTGATTTGCTTGGCCGCGTTCAGGATGTCGGGTGTCACGCCGAAATAGCCGGCGCCGGTGTACGCGCCCAGGCGGCCGAAGCCGGTGATGACCTCATCGAAAATCAGCAGGATGTTGTGCGCGGTGCAAATCTCGCGCAGGCGCTGCAAGTAGCCCACCGGCGGCACCACAATGCCGGCCGAGCCGGACATGGGCTCCACAATCAGGGCGGCAATGTTGGACGCGTCGTGCAGGTTGATGATGCGCAGCAGCTCGTCGGCCATCTCTGCGCCTTTCTCCGGCAGGCCCATGCTGAAGGCGTTGCTGGCCAGCTGGGTGTGGGCCAGGTGATCGGCCTCAATGCCCTGGCCGAAGGTCTTGCGGTTGGCCGGCAGGCCGCCCACCGAGATGCCGCCGAAGTTGACGCCGTGGTAGCCCTTTTCGCGGCCGATGAGGCGGGTTTTGCTGCCCATGCCCTTGGCGCGCCAGTAGGCGCGGGCCATTTTGAGCGCGGTGTCGGCCGACTCGGAGCCTGAGCCGGTGTAGAACACATGGTCCAGGCCCGTGGGCATGAGATCCACAATCTTGTTGGCCAGCTCAAACGAGAGCGGGTGGCCGAACTGGAACGCGGGCGAAAAGTCCAGCGTGGCAATCTGCTTGCTCACCGCGGCGGTGATTTCCGGGCGGCCATGGCCCAGGCCGGCGCACCACAGGCCCGAGAGGCCGTCAAAAATCTTCTTGCCGTTGGAGTCGGTGTAGTAGGCGCCCTGGGCGCTGACCATCATGCGGGGCTTGGCCTTGAAGTTGCGGTTGCCGGTGAAGGCCATCCAGTGCGACTCCATCCACTCGCTGGTCATCGGGAAGGTCGAGGTGCTGGTCACCGCTTCGGCGGTGGCGGGGGCCTGGGTGTCATTGAGCTTCATCGCGGTCTCCTTGTAAGGTGAGGTGATGGCCCATTGTGGGCGCCTCTGTTACTCTCGCCAATCACCAAATATCAAACCTTACTTCGCAAACTATGAAAGTAAATGCGCCACCGCAGACCAAGGCCCATGCCGTATTGGGCCAGATCAGCGACATGGACCTGCGGCTGCTGCGCGTGTTCAAGGCGGTGGTGGACTGCGGCGGCATGGCAGCTGCCGAGCTCGAGCTCAACATCGGCACCTCCACCGTAAGCCGCCACGTCAAAGACCTCGAAACCCGCCTCGGCCTGACCCTGTGCCGCCGCGGCCGCGCAGGCTTTGCGCTCACCGCCGAGGGCGAAAAAATCTACGCCCACACCGCCGCCCTGCTGGCCGCGACCGACGCCTTTCGCAGCAGCGTGGACGACATCCACCAGCGCATGGGCGGGCAGTTGCAGGTGGCGGTGTTCGACAAAACCGCCAGCAACCCCGCCAGCCATATTGCAGAAGCCATCGCTCACTTTCACCACGATGCCCCCGATGTCGAGCTGAACCTGCATGTGGCAACCCTCACCGCCATCGAGCGCGGTGTGCTGGACGGGCAGTTCCATGTGGGCATCATCCCCGGCCACCGCACCTCGGACGTGCTGGACTACACCCCCCTGTTTGACGAACACATGTTGCTGTACTGCGGCCAGCAGCATCCCTTGTGGGGCGCCGACCACCGCGCGCTGGACTGGGACACCCTGGCCCACCACGCCTTTGCCGGGCTGGGCTACCACTCGCCCAACATGGCGCTCAGCCAGCGCCTGCGCCTCTCCCGCAGCGCGACCGGATTTGACCAAGAGTCGATTGCCACGCTCATCCTCAGCGGGCAGTTTTTGGGATTCTTGCCCGACCACTACGCCGAGAGCTTTGTACGCCGCGGGCTGATGCAGGCGGTGCGGCCCGATTTGCTGCAATACAGCTGCGAGTTCCTGGCCATCATCCGCAAATCGCCCCAGCCCAGCCGCGCCACCCGGGCGTTTCAGGCTTGCCTGGCGAATGCCCACGCGGCTTAGCGGGTTCATGCGGTTTAACGCGCCCCCGGCTTGACGATCACCCTGCCACGCGGGTTCGGGCGTCCGGTATGCCGGCCCAGCCTCAGGCGGGTGCGCCGTAAAACCGGAAGTCCAGCTCCGGCCTGTCCCCGTGCATCAGCGCGGCCAGCGCCTTGCCCGAGCCGGCGGCGTGGGTCCAGCCCAGCGTGCCATGTCCGGCGTTCACCCAGATGCCGCGAACCGGGCTCTGGCCGATGTAGGGGATGTTGGTGGGTGTGGCCGGGCGCAGACCGCACCAGTAGCGGGGGCTTCCGCCCCGGTCTTCGCTGCGGGTGTCGCACACGCCGGGCAATACTTCTTCCACCCGCCGGGTGAGCATCTCGCAGCGCGCGCGGGCCAACGGCGTATTCAGCTGCAGGTCGTAGCCGCCAATCTCAATCGTGCCGGCCACCCGCAGCTCGTCGCCCAGGCGGCTCAGCGCAATCTTGCGGGCGTCGTCGATGGCCGAAACCACCGGCGCCCGATCCGGATGCAGGATTTTGAGCGTGGCGCTGTAGCCCTTGCCGGGGTAGATGGGCAGATCGACCCCCACGCTGCGCAACAGCGGCGCGCTGTAGGAGCCGCAGGCCACCACCACATGGTCGGCTTGTAGTGTGCGGGTGACCGGGGGCATGCCCGAGACTGTGTTTTTGGAGGTCTTTTGGCCCTGCGCGCCCGTCGATATTGCGCCAACAGCTACTGATTTCATAGCACCTTGCCCCGCCGAGAGCTGCAGCACTTGGTGTCCATACAACATTTCCGCGCCCCGGGCTGCGCAGCGATCGGCCAGCGCCTGGGTGAATACGCGGCAGTCGCCCGACTCGTCGCTGGGCGTGAACGTGCCGCCGACAATTCGGTGGGCAAACGAGCGGTAGGCGGGCTCCAGCTCCAAAAACTCGTCGCGGCTGACCACCTGACGGTTCACCCCGAAGCGGCGCATCAGCCCGGCGGCGGCGCCTGCCGCGTCCAGCGACTGCTGGTCGCAGTAATAGTGCGCAATGCCGCGCTCCAGCCGGTGGTATGCAATGCCGGTGGCGGCCACCATCTCTTTCAGTGCGGCATGGCTGTAGGCGCCCAGCGCCACGAGCTGCTGCACATTGCGCTCAAATGCGGCGTCGTTGCACTGCGCCAGAAACTGCAGCGCCCAGCGGTACTGGTGCAGCCCCTCGCCCCACGGCGCTTGCGGCCGGAAGAGCAGCGGCGCTTCTTTGCTCAACATCCACTTCAGGGCTTTGAGCGGCGCGGCCCGGTTGGCCCAGGGCTCGCAGTAGCTCACCGAGATTTGGGCGCCGTTGGCAAAGCTGGTTTCCAGCGCCGCAGCGTCCTGCCGCTCGACCACAGTGACCTCGTGCCCGCGCTCGAGCAGGTGCCACGCGGTGCATATGCCGATGGTGCCGGCGCCCAGGATGATGACTTTCATGGCCAAAGTGTGGGGCAAACCCAGAGAAAGTCAAAGCCCGTACTCCGCGGTCACAAAAAAGCCTGTGTGCCTACATTCGGACACGGACGGCTAAAATTCGGCTATGACCGATTCAAATGCCCTTGTCAGCGCCGCGCTTGCCGCCACGGCTGCGCCCGCCAAGGTGTCCTTCAAGAAGCAGATGCTGCAGGCCCGCGAGGACGCCATCATCCGCGCGGTGAACCTGCTGCTGGCCGAAAAAGGCTTCGAGGCGATGACGGTGGACGAGGTGGCTGCCAACGTCGGCATTGCCAAAGCCAGCCTGTACAAACACTTCCCCAGCAAAGAAGATTTGGCCGCGGCCGCGATGGCGCACCTCATGGGGCAGGCGCGGGCGTTTCTGGACTCGTTGCCCGGCGACATGCCGTCCCTGCAGCGCCTGCGCGCGGTGGTGCACTGGACCATGGCCCTGAAGCTGGCCGGTGAAATGCCCTCGCTGCCCAGCCAGAACAGCACCCTGCGCGCTACGCTGGTCAAGCACACCGACTACATGGACGGCCTGATGGACGTGAGCGACCGGCTGGGCGAGTGGATTGAAGCGGCGCAGGCGCAAGGGCTGATCAACCCCGCGCTGCCGGCGATTGCGGTGCTCTACACCCTATATGCCCGCGCCTGCGATCCGGTGCTGGAGTTCCTGCGCATGAGCGGGCAGCACAGCGACGCAGAGATCATCGAACTGGTGCTCGGCACCTGCTTTGACGGGCTCAACAGCCGATAAACCGCCCCCCGCACCAGCTGCCCGGCTTGCCGTACCTGCAGCCCGGCCTTAGCGCACCAGCAGCACCGGAGTTTTGCAGTGGGCCAGCACCTGGGTGGCCACCGAGCCCATCACCAGGTTGCCCAAGGCGCTGTGGCCGTGCGAGCCCATCACCAGCAAATCAAACTTGCCGGCCTCGGCCCGTTTACCGATCAGCTCGCCGGCCGGCCCCATTTTCCATTCCAGCTCAGCCGCAATGCCGTGGCGCCTGAGGAACTTGTCCACCGGTGCGAGCACCTTGCCGGATTCTTCCCGGTAGTAGTCCTCCACCACGCTCTTGCCCAGTGCCGCCCGCGCCCGCGCCGGCAGCGAAGGCTCGGCGTGGAACACCGTGTAGTCGTTGTCAGGCGCCAGCAGGGCCTCGTGGGTGCTGAGGTAAGCGAGCATCTTTTTGCTGTAACTGCTTCCGTCTACGGCGAGCAAAATTTTCATGGCGGTCTCCGTTGGTGAGCCTTCAGTCTAGGCACGCCCCTGGGCGCCGGCTTGATCCAGGTCAAGCTTTTGCTACAAACTCAGGAGCTGCCTGCGCATAGTTCACGGGCGCCCGGGCCTACTTCGACCAATAAATGAGGCTGGTAGGCGGCCTGCTCGTTCTTGCGCGCGTAGCCCAGCGGGTTGGCCACCACCCGGCAGCGCCCCAGGCGGTAGTCGCTGGCCGAGTGCAGGTGTCCGTGCAGCCAGAGGTCGGCCTGCGCCAGCAGCGCGTCCAGCCCGTTGCAGAAGCCTGCCGTGCCGGGTACCAAGCCGTAGCGCGGGTCGGCGCTGTGCAGGCTGGGCGCAAAGTGGGTCACCACCACGGTCGGGCCGTCGTGGGGCTGCGCTAGCGCGGCTCGCAGCCAGTCCTGGCAGCGCAGGGCCTGTTCGCGCAGGCCGTCGGCCAGCCACGGCGCGCCGTGGCGGGTGGTGAGCGTTTTCTTGAGGTAGTAATTAGCCGCCCGAAAGGCCTTGTCGCGCGCCTTGAGCTGCTTTGCTGCGGGCTCCCGGGCGGCCAGAGCGTCAAAGTCGGTCCACAGCGTGGTGCCCACAAAGCGCACCCCGCCAAGCTCCACGCTTTCGCGCTCCAGCCAGGTAATGCCCAGCCGCTCGCAGCAGGCCCGCAGGCGGGCATGGGCGGTGTCAAAGTCCAGCGTGTCGTACTCGTGGTTGCCCGGCACAAACAGCACCGGTACCGGCCAGCCCCCCAGCGGGGAAAAGCGTTCCAGCCCGAAGTCGTCTCCGCCCAACTGTGAGCCGGCCTGATACGACCCGATATCGCCGGCCAGCACCAGCACATCGGCGCCTGGCAGGGGGTTGGCCTGCCAGTCGGGGTGCGCTTCCAGGTGCAGGTCGGAGAGCAGCTGAATCTTCATGTCGGGAACACATTGCGCCCCAGCGCGGCGACCTGCTTGCGCAGCCAGGCATGGCCGCTGGCGCCATCGAGCCGCTGATGCCACAGCGCATCCACCTGAATCGGCGCCACAGTAAACGGCAGCTCGCGAATTACCAGCTGCCCGGCAAAGCCGGTCACGTTCACAAAATGGCGCGGCAGCACCGTCAGCAGGTCGGACTGCACGACCACCTTGCCGGCGGTAAAAAACTGATTCACCGTGAGCACTACCCGACGCTTGCGCTGCAGACCCTGCAGCGCCTCGTCAATAAACCCGTAGGCCCGCCCGGAAAAACTCACCAGCAGGTGGTTTGCCTCGCAAAAGCGGTCGATGGTCAGGTCTCCCTGCGCCAGCGGATGATCCCCGCGCATGACGCACACATAGTCGCTCACAAACAGCCGGTGGTGCAAAAAGGTGGGCGGTGCGCCGGCCTGAGCCCGCGCGGTCAGGTCGGCCAGCACCGCCGGGAAGTGGCCGATGGCAAGGTCGGCGCCACCTTCGTCCAAAACCCGCCGCGGGTCGCGCGTGGTGAGCGGCACCACCCTCAGCGACACGCCCGGAGCCTCTTCTGCCAGCACGCGCACCAGCCCCGGCATCAGCTCGGCGGCCGTGGCGTCGGCCAGGGTCAACACAAATGTGTCGCGGGCCTGCGCGGGCTCAAACACCGTGGGCAACAGCGAGCCTTGCAGGGTTTGCAGGGCCTCGCGCACCGCCGGCCACAGTTCCTGGCCGCGTGCGGTGGGCTCCAGCGTGCGGCCGCGGCGCACCAGCAGCTCGTCGCCCAACGTCTCGCGCAACCGGCGCAAAGCATTGCTCACCGCCGGCTGGGTCAGCCGCAGCTCGGCGGCGGCCCGTGTCAGGCTGCGCTCGGCCATGACGGCGTCAAACACCTTGAGCAGGTTCAGGTCGAAGGTACGGAGTTGGACGCGAGGTGCGGGCATGGCTCATTATCAATGTCGTGAATGGATGTCATTACCAACATAAAGTTGAATAGCGCTAGGGTAAACCCTATTATTCGCCCATTGGCTTTCTCAGAGCCACCGATCTTCCGCTTTTCAAGGAGTCCACCATGAGCCAAATTATCCGCAACCCGTATGTCGGCGCCTCTGCCGCACCGGCCCGCAAACCCGCTGCCCGCGCCGAGAAGATCGAAGCATCACGCACCTTGTCCGGCATGTTGCTGGCGGCGGTTCTGGCGGCATTGCTGGTGGTCGCAGAGCAGCTGATTGACACATGGGCCGACGGCCACATGCTCGCGGCCTGGGTTGCGCTGTGGACGGTTACCTTCGCCAGCCTGGCTCTGCTGGCGTCGCCTTTGCGCAAGTTC
>NZ_CAMCVG010000064.1 GCF_945881795.1 Rhodoferax sp. OV413 | reverse complement strand
CGCTGGGCGCAATGCGCCTGCGCCAGCGGCCGTTTTCTGCCGCGCAAGGGCAGGGCGCCTGGGCCTTCAAGGATGTAGAGGACTTCCTCTTTCTGGGGGTTCTCGGCGTGGTGCTGGGTGGTCGGCTGGGCTACTGCCTGTTCTACAAGCTGGGTTATTACGCCAGCCACCCGCTGGAGATTTTGTATGTCTGGCAGGGCGGCATGAGTTTTCATGGCGGCATGCTGGGGGTGACAGTGGCGATGGTCTGGTTCGCCCGCAGCCGCCACAAGCCATTTCTGGAGGTGGCGGATTTTGTGGCGCCTTGCGTGCCCCTAGGGCTGGCTTCGGGCCGCATGGGCAACTTCATTAACGGCGAGCTGTGGGGCCGCGTGGCAGACCCCGAGCTGCCGTGGGCGATGCTGTTCCGTGACGGCGGGCCGCTGCCGCGCCACCCCTCGCAGATTTACCAGTTTCTGCTGGAGGGCTTGCTGTTGTTTGTGCTGCTCTGGTGGTACGCCAGCACGCCGCGCAAGCAGGGCCAGGTGGCGGCGGCATTTTTAGTCGGCTATGGCGTGTTTCGCTTTATCGCCGAGTTTTTCCGTGAGCCAGACGCACACCTCGGTCTCTTGAGCCTTGGCATGAGCATGGGCCAGTGGCTGTGCGTGCCCATGATTCTCGGCGGAGCCGCGTTGTGGGCATGGGCGGCTCGCCGGGCGGCCTGAGACTCTGCAACTTCGGGGTCCCCTCGTGCGGGTAAATACCGTGTGAGAAAACGGTTCAAATCTTTAACATTGCTGTAATTTCACATAATCACACGTAATTACGAAAAATTACGCGACGCTGTTTAGCCACACGGAGCCCCACCGACCCCATGCGAGCCGTTCCTCAGTCACTGCACGACGACGTTGCCGGCCGGCTTCGCGCCCGCATCTTTGAAGGGGTCTTGCCGGCGGGCGCTTTTATCGATGAGGCCGCCTTGTGCGCTGAATGGGCCATCTCCCGCACCCCGCTGCGGGAGGCGCTCAAAGTCTTGGCCGCCGAAGGCCTGGTGCGCCACGAACCGCGCCGCGGCAGCTTTGTGAGCGAGGTGACCGAGCAAGACCTGGGCGAGATTTTCCCCGTGATTGCGATGCTGGAAGGGCGCTGCGCCTTCGAGGCTACCCGCAAGGCCTCTGTCGCCGATGTCCAGGCGCTTGAGCGGCTGCACGACAACCTGCAGGCCCACGCAGCAGCGCGCCGAATCACCGATTACTACGCGGTGAACTACAGCATTCACGAGGCCATCATCACCCTCGCCGACAACCGATGGCTGGCGCAAGTGATAGCGGATTTGCGCAAGATCCTCAAGCTGGCCCGGCTGCAACAGCTGCACGCCCCGGGCCGGCTGGAGCAAAGTCTGGCAGAGCACATGGCTGTGTTTGCCGCCATTCGCGTTGGCGATGCAGATGCCGCAGAAGCCGCCATGCGCAACCACCTGATGCGGCAGTGCGATGCCTTGCTGGAACTGGCCCGTCACGGCAAGAGCAGGTTAACCGCATGAAGCAGGACTCTTGGATTAATCGCAATGTAGCCCGCCTGATGCCGCGCAGTTTTAAGGTAAATACGGCTTCAAGCCCCGCCAATACTGCGCAGCTAGCTCCTAAAAAAGTAGCAAGTGAGGCCGCTGCACCGGCAGCCAAACGCACCGGCGCACGCAGCACCCGCGAGCGGCTGCACGGGACCCTGCGCCATGCGGACGAAGCGCTGTCGCCCCGTGTGCTGCGCCGCATCCTGCAGGAGCTTCAGGCCGTGATTGACGACCGGGTCAGTGAAGTCGAAGGCGGGCGCCGGGCTGCCGCGCTGATGGCCTGGTACGCCGGTGCAACCCCGGCGCGGAGGCTGGACCTGTGGCTGCTGATGAGCGAGATGTTTGTCGCAGACCCGGTCAAGGCGCAGGCTGCCCATGCCAAGCTGGCCTCCGCCTTGGGCACGGCCGACGAAGCCGCCGCAGAGGTGCACTACCGCCGCGCCACCGTCTCACCACGGCGGCGCTTGCTGCAGCGCTTCAGCGCGGACGCCGCCGGCATCCGTTTTCTGGTGAACCTGCGGGCGGAAATGCAGTCTGCCGTCAAAGCGGACAAGCGCTTGCAGGCGCTGGACGTGGAGATGGAGTACATGTTCTCCACCTGGTTTGACGTGGGCTTTCTGGAGCTGCGCCGCATCAGCTGGGACTCCCCGGCCTCGCTGGTGGAAAAGCTCATCAAGTACGAGGCGGTGCACGACATCAAGAGCTGGGCCGACGTAAAAAACCGCCTCGATTCGGACCGCCGTTGCTATGGATTCTTCCACCCCCGGTTGCCGGATGAACCGCTCATTTTTGTGGAAGTGGCTCTGGTGGATGCGCTCACCGACTGCATCACGCCGCTTCTGGATGAGTCCGCCGATGCGGCTGACCTGCATGCAGCCACCACTGCCATTTTTTATTCCATCAGCAACACCCAGGACGGGCTGCGGGGTGTGAGCTTCGGGGACTCCTTGATCAAGCGGGTGGTTGAGACCCTCAAGGCCGAGTTCCCGCACCTCAAGACCTTTGCAACTCTCTCGCCCATACCGGGTTTTCGCAGCTGGCTGCAAAAGAACGCTGCCGCCCAGTTGGATCAGTTGGACGACAAGGCCCGCGAGGAGCTGGGCCGCGCTTGCGGGTTCGAGCCGGTAACAGCCTCCCATTTTCTGGCTGCAGCGGAGGCTCCCCTGTCCTTGAGGGCGGGCTCCGCGGTACAACACATGCTGATGCGATGTGCGGCGCAGTACCTGGGCCGCGAGACCCACCAGGGCAAGCCGCTGGACCCGGTTGCGCGTTTTCATCTCGGCAATGGCGCGCGGGTAGAGCGGCTGAACTGGGCGGGCGACCCCTCTCCCAAGGGGGTCAAACAGTCCTACGGGCTGATGGTGAATTACCTGTACGACCTCAAGCGGCTGGACAAACACCGGGAAGGGTTGGCAACCGGCCGCATTCCGGTGGCCAGCGCGGTGAGCAATTTGTTTTTTTAGTGTGTGAGCGGTTCTTTCAACAAAACAACGAGGAGATAAACATGACAAACGACAACACGATTTTTTCATTTCCTGCCGATGCGGCGCTGAGCCGCCGCAGGTTGCTGGGCGCGGGTTCCGCGGCTGCGGCCGCTTGGGCACTGGCGCCTGCGGGCGCCTGGGCGCAGAGCCGTTGGCCCGCCAAGCCGGTCACGGTGGTGGTACCTTTCCCCGCAGGCGGTGGCACCGATGCCTTTGCGCGCCCGATGTCTGCGCAGTTTGCCAAACTGACCGGTACCCAACTCGTCATTGACAACCGCGGTGGCGCCGGCGGCACGCTGGGCGCCAGCATTGCATCCAGGGCGCAGCCGGACGGGTACACCCTGTTCATGGGTGCGGTGCACCATGCCATTGCGCCCAGCATGTACCCCAAGCTGGATTACGACATCGAAAAGGATTTCATCCCGCTTGCGCTGGTGGCCAACGTGCCCCAGGTGCTGGTAGTCAACCCCAAAAATGTGCCCGGCGACTTCAAGGCGATGCTGGCGCAGGTCAAGGCTAAGCCCGGCAAGCTGAACTACGGATCTGCCGGCGGCGGCACGTCGCACCACCTTGCGGGCGAGCTGTTCAAGCAGCAAACCGGCACTTTCATCACGCATATCCCCTACCGCGGCGCCGGGCCTGCGTTGCAGGACCTGATGGCCGGCAGTGTGGACATGATGTTTGACGGACTGGGTTCATCCGCCAGCCACATCAAGGGTGGGCGCATCAAGGCGCTAATGGTGTCGGGACCCCAGCGCAACCCCGCCTTCCCCGATGTGCCCTGCGCTGGCGAGCTGGGCCTGCCCAACTACACCGTGACCACCTGGTACGGTCTGTGGGCGCCCAAAGGCACGCCCGCCGACGTGCAGGCGCGTGTGGTGGAAGAGGTAAACCGGTTGGCCGCTGCGGACGAAATCAAAACCGCCTGGGCCAACAACGGCGCCGAATTCGGCAAACTCACGCCCGCCCAGTTCGGCACCTTTGTCAGTGCGGAAATCAAGCGCTGGGCGGCGGTTGTCAAGGCCTCCGGCGCCAAGCTGGATTAAGAAACGGCATGGCGGGTGGTATCGCAATCGAGCGGGACGCTTTTGGTCAGACGGGGATCTGGCTGCTGACCTTGACCCACCCGGGCAAGTTCAACGCCATGTCCCGCAGCATGTGGGCCGAGTTGCGGGAGGTGTTCACCGCTGTGCAGCAGGACCCCGGGGCGCGCTGCGTGCTGCTGCAGGGTGACCAGGGGCACTTTTGTGCGGGTGGCGACATCGCAGAGTACCCGTCGTTCCGGTTTGACGAGGCAAAGCTGCGTCACTTCCATGAGGTGGAGGTGTGGGGCGGCCTTCAGGCGATGCTGGATTGCGATGTGCCCATCGTGGTGCGCGTGGAGGGCAACTGCATGGGCGCGGGCATGGAAATCGCCAGCTGCTGTGACCTGCGCCTGGCCGCAGACAGCGCCCGCTTCGGTGCGCCGATTGCGCGCCTGGGTTTTCCCATGGCCCCCTGGGAGGCGGCGCTCGTGGGGGAGGCTGCCGGCCCCATCGTGGCCCGCGCCATGCTGCTCGCCGCGGAGGTGTTTGACGCCGCGGCCATGCTGGGCCATGGCTTCCTGACCCGGGTGCACACGCCTGGCACCCTGGGAGACGCCTGCCGCGAAGTGGCCGTGCGCATCGCCGGTCTGGCGCCGCAGGCGGCCCGGGCCAACAAGCGGACACTTCGTGCAGTTCGTACGTTTCAGGCATTAAATAAGCCCTCAGCCCCCGCCCAGTATGCGCAGTCAGCTCCTGAAATAATAGCAAATGACGCATCCGGTGCGGATTGCAGCGCCTACGCTCATACCTACGCCCAAGCCTATGCCTACGCCGACTCAGCCGAGCACCGCGAGGGCATCACCGCCTTTCTGGCCAAGCGGGCACCGGTTTTTTAGCCGGGAACTCATCCTGCCCTTGACTCACCCTTGCCAGCCACTTGCTGAATCTTTCTGACCCTTTTTCCTGTCTTCATGAACGTTTGAATCTCCGTTATGACCACCACCTCTGCTTCCAAATCTGCTTCCACAGTGGATTCCAGTTCTGCCGCTGACCACAACCTCTACACCGCGCTGCTTGCCGCCTTCCCGACAGACCGGGAGGCCGTTGCAGTCGAAACCGATGGCGGACTGCGTTATTCGTGGCGCGACCTCGATGAGGCCAGCGCCATGGTGGCCAACCTGTTGGCCTTTCTGGATTTGCCCCCCGGAGCCCGTGTGGCGGCCCAGGTGGATAAGTCGGTCGAAGCACTGGTCCTGTACCTTGCCGCCCTGCGCGCCGGGCTGGTGTATCTGCCGCTCAACACCGCCTACCAGAGCGGCGAGATGGAATATTTCCTGGGCGATGCCAAACCCGCCTTGCTGGTATGTACCGGGCGCAACTTCGGCTGGCTGAGCAAGATGGCCTTTCTGGCGGGCACCCAGCATGTGTTTTCGCTCAATGACGACCGCACCGGAACGCTTCTGGAGCGCGCCGCCCGCTTCCCGCGCAGCCACACCCCGGTGCCGCGCGCGGCGGACGATCTGGCCGCCATCATCTACACCAGCGGCACCACCGGTCGCAGCAAGGGCGCCATGCTCAGCCACGGCAATCTGCTCAGCAACGCCCGTGTCTTGCAAACCTATTGGGACTGGCAAGAAGGCGATGTGTTGATTCATGCGCTGCCGATTTTTCATGTGCACGGGCTGTTTGTTGCCATCCACGGCGCGCTGATCAATGGCAGCACGATGCTGTGGTGCGCCAAGTTTGATCCCCAAACCGCCCTGCGGCTGATGGCGCGGGCCACGGTTTTTATGGGCGTTCCCACTCTGTATGTGCGGCTGCTGGCGGAGGCCGGTCTCACCCGCGAAGCCACCCGCTCCATACGGCTCTTTGTTTCCGGCTCGGCGCCTATGCTGGTGGACACCCACCGCCAATGGCAAGCCCGCACCGGCCAGACCATTCTGGAGCGCTATGGCATGTCGGAGACGGTGATGCTCACCTCCAACCCCTGCAAAACCGCTGACGGCGACCGCCTGGTGGGCACGGTCGGGCAGCCGCTGCCCGGGGTCGAGCTGCGTGTGCGCGATGAGGCGGGGCAGACTCTGCCCGCCGGTCAGACCGGCGGCATCGAGGTGCGGGGGCCCAACGTGTTTCTGGGTTACTGGCAGATGCCTGAAAAAACCGCCCAGGAGTTCACCGACGACGGCTTTTTCAAGACCGGTGACGTGGGCTTCGTCGATGCAAATGGCTATGTGACGATTGTCGGCCGCAGCAAAGACCTGATCATCAGCGGCGGCTACAACGTCTATCCCGCCGAAATTGAGGGCTATCTCAACAACCTTCCCGGCGTGGAAGAGAGCGCCGTGGTGGGCGTTCCGGATGCCGACTTCGGCGAGGTGGGGGTGGCTGTCGTGGTTCCCAAAGCGGGGCAGGCCCTGCACGGGCCGGATCTGGTGGCCGCTCTTAAGGGCCGGCTGGCCAACTTCAAAGTCCCCAAGCGCTGCGTCGTGGTGGACGCATTGCCGCGCAACGCTATGGGCAAAGTGCAGAAAAACCTGTTGCGGGCAGAGTACAGCGCACCCGCGGCGGCTTGACCCTACTCCGACTACGGCGATACTGTAGGCATGCAGAAAGTTCTTGTCGTCGACGACACTAGGGTCAACCTGCTCATCTACACCGCGCTGCTGGAGGAGCTGGAGGACTGCGAGATTCACGCCTTCCCCTGCCCGTTGGAGGGGCTGGCGTGGGCCGCCGGCACGGTGCCCGATCTGGTCATCGTGGATTACATGATGCCCCACATCGACGGGCTTGAGTTCATTCATCGCTTTCGCGTACTGCCGGGCTGCTGCGACATTCCGCTGGTGATGATCACCGCCAACGATCTCAAGGAAGTGCGCTATCGCGCACTGGACGCCGGGGCCAACGATTTTCTGGGCAAGCCGGTGGACAACGTGGAATTCCTCGCCCGGGCCAAAAACATGCTCAGCCTGAGTGCGGCGCGCAGCCGGCTGGCCGATCAGGCGCAATGGCTGACCTCCGAGGTACGTAAGGCAACCGAAGTGCTGCTGCAGCGCGAGCGCGACACGGTGTTCCGCCTGTGCAAGGCCGCCGAGTACCGCGACCCCGAGACCGGTGCCCACATCCTGCGCATGGCCCACTACTCGCAGCTGATTGCCAAGAATCTGGGCATGACACAGGAAGAGCAAGACCTGCTACTGGAGGCCGCGCCCATGCATGACATCGGCAAGGTCGGCATCAGCGACAACATCCTGTTAAAGCCGGGCCGGCTGACGCCCGAAGAATTCGAGATCATGAAGCAGCACGCCAGCTTCGGCTACGAGCTGCTCAAGGACAGCAACTCTTTGGTGCTGCAGGCGGGCGCCGAGATCGCGCTGGGCCACCATGAGAAGTTCGACGGAAGCGGCTACCCGCAAGGCCTCAAGGGCGAGGAAATCCCGCTGCTGAGCCGCATCGTGGCGGTGGCGGATGTGTTCGACGCGCTCACCTCCGAGCGACCCTACAAGAAGGCCTGGTCGCTGGAGCAGGCGATCGACTTCCTGAACGCCGGATCCGGCTCCCACTTCGACCCGAACTGCGTGCAGGCCTTCCTGGAAGGCTTTGATGAGGTGCTCGACATCCGCGACCGCTACCAGGAAGAAGACTGATTCCCGCAGGCTTTACTTCAACACCAGCACCGGCACACCCGCATGGGTCAGCACATGCTGGGTTTCGCTTCCCAGCAGCAGGCGCTTGATGCCGCTTCGCCCGTGCGAGGCCATGACCACCAGGTCGCAGCCTTGCTTCTTGATGGTGGCAATCACCGCGTCTGACACCACATCCGATCGCACTACCACCGCCTTGGTGGTCACGCCCTTGCTCTGGGCGGACTTCTTGACCGCATCAACAATTTTTTGTGCCGCATCGCTCCAGGCCTTTTCCACGCGGCGCATATCTTCCGCCGCCAGCGCTATGCCGCCCTCAAAATAGGTTTGCGGGTAGCGCGGCACCACCTTGAGCGCGACCAGCTCGGCCTCGCACAAAGCCGCCAAAGCGATGGCCGAATTCACCGCCTTTTGCGACAGCTTGCTGCCATCGGTAGTCACAAGAATGCGTTGGTACATCTGAGGCTCCTTCTGTGTTGTGGCATGTCAGGTTACGCCGGCCAATGCGGCGCTGGTTGATCTACATCAAGCTTTTTGTCCGGCGTGCGCCGCAGAATTTCCGGCATGCACACTGCGCCCCTGCAATCCCCTCTTTCGCCCCCGTCGGCGCTTGGTGATGGGGCACTTGATGCCTTGTCAGTCGTTGACAGCCCGGCAGAGTGGGGCGCCTTCAGCCGCAAGACCGGTACCGCCGGCGAGTGGGAATCCAATGTGCTCATCGAAGGCATGCACTGCGCGGGCTGCGCCATGGACCCGTTGGTCGATGAAAACTACTACCAGGCGGGCCTGGAGATCAATAAAACGCTGGCCATGCAGCCCGAGAGCCTTGCCCCCGCCCTGCAGGCCCGCAACCACGCGGCCACCGGTCTGGTGCCACCGGCCAAAAACCGCTGAAGCGACCGAGGAGACAACGCAATGTGGGCAGCTAAGTGGATGGCGATTGTGTGGCCCGCCTTTTTGGCGGCGTCTGTTTTGGAGGTGGTGGTGTTTGCGCTGATCGACCCGCGCAGCATCCAGTGGCAGGGCGCGCCTCTGGGGCTTTCGGCGCAGGGCGTCTATACCCTTGCATTTTTTGTGTTCTGGGGCGTGACGCTGGCCTCCAGCGCGCTCACCGCGCTCCTGGGGTCGAGCGCGGATGAGGTCAATCCCTGAACTAGTGGCAGACCTTGGGATTGACAAGATCCCGCAGCGCATCGGTTCGCACAATGCGCACATGGCGTTGTTTGACTTCGACGATGCCATCGTCTGCAAATTTCGAGAAGGTGCGGCTCACGGTTTCGAGCTTGAGGCCGAGATAGCTGCCGATTTCTTCGCGGGTCATGCGCAGCACCAGTTCTGATTGCGAGAAGCCCCGCGCATGCAGTCGCTGCACCAGATTGAGCAGAAAGGCGGCCAACCGTTCTTCGGCGCGCATGCTGCCCAGCAGCAGCATGACGCCGTTTTCGCGCACGATTTCGCGGCTCATGATCTTGTGGACATGGCGCTGCAGAGCGCTCACCTCGCGCGCGAGCTCTTCAATCCGGTCGAAGGGCAGGACGCACACCTCGGCGTCTTCGAGGGCGACTGCGTCGCAGGTGTGTACATCGTTGACGATGCCGTCGAGCCCGACGATTTCGCCCGCCATCTGAAAGCCGGTGACCTGGTCGCGCCCGTCTTCGGACGCCACGCAGGTTTTGAAGAATCCGATGCGGATGGCGTATAGGCTGGTGAACTTTTCGCCATCGCGGAACAGGACGCCGCCGCGCTTGATCTTGCGCCGGCTGGCCACCACGCCGTCGAGCTTGTCGATCTCAATCGCGCTTAGCCCCAGCGGCATGCAGAGCTCGCGCAGGTTGCAGTTGGAGCAGGCAATCTTGATGGGGCGGGCATTCAATGCCTCTTCGACCGGCACCCCGATGGACGGATGCGCCTCATGCGGTGCGGCGTTGTTTGCTGCGTGTACGAACATGGTGTTCCCCTGATGCAAGTCAATTATCGTAGAGCGCATAGTGAATCTCCTTGATGTAAGTCAAGCAGTCTGGGGAGCGGGCGGGTCGTGGTCTGTGCGGTAGTGAAAAACTCTACTTGATTGTGCCTAATAAACGATATAAACTATTTACCTAGTTTGATGAATCGCAGTCGGCGCTCCCTAGGCTCAGAATAGCTGAGTGATTCGGGGGTATATGCAGAATGATGTGACATCAAATAAGTAGCACAATCTTTGGGGTTAATCAACGGCGGGGGATAAAAAGTGAGCGATTCAGCGACTGTTTTTGCGAAAGTACTGGTTCTAGAGAACGACGCGGCGAGTTTGGGTCGTATCAAGGCGTTTTGCGACAGCAGCAACCTGCTGCCTCTTACCGCGCGATTCGACAGCTTTGTTGCGACGCTGCAGGAGAACGTCGATTTGGCCGGCATCTTTCTCTCGGAGTCCACCGGTGACAGTGAGTTTGACTTTCTGGCCATTGGTGAGCTGGTGAGCCGCATTCGCCCCGAGCTGCCTGTGTTTTTGCGTTGTGCGGACCCTGCGGCCCGGACACTGAGCCCCGAATCCGAAGGTTATTTCGCCTGCCGCTATTCGCTGGACTCCCTGGACGGCCTGCGCCTGGTGGTTGCTGAGCGCATCTTCAGCTTCAGCTACCCCGCAGTGCTGGTGAGCGGCTTGATCGACATGGCCAAGACGGCCTTGGAGAGCCAGTTCATCGGCATGGACGTGGTCACCGAGGAGCCCTATGTGGTGCTGGACAAGCACATCATGGGTGAGATTTTTACCCTGGTGCCCATCGAGACCGGCTGGTGCCGCGGCTACATGATGCTGCAAGTGGACGAGACCGAGCTCGCCAACCTGGTGAACAACCATCGCACCCACGTGCGGGCCGCCCACGCCGAAGACTTCCGCAACCTCAACGGCGTGGTGAACGAGCTGACCAACTTGCTCTGGGGCTCCTTCAAGAACCGCTACCTGCAGCTCAATATGACCAGCCAGAACTTGTCACAAGTGCCGCTGGTCATCAACCCCAACCACCACCACATCTCATTTGGTGCCAATAACCCGCAGCTGTGCTTCAAGCACAACTTGTCCAGCGCGGACGGCACCGCGTCCATCACGGTGTTCCAGAAGTTTGTCTTCAACCTGAGCTGGAACCCCGAAGACTTCTACCAGAACGACGTGGTTGCCGAGGCACAAGAATCCGCGGGCGAACTGGAGTTCTTCTAAGCTTTTTGTGCGCGGTGGGGCTGTTCTAGCGGCCCTGCCGGGCTGCTTTCTCTCCTCTTTCGCAAGCGCGATATGCGTTCCATTCCGGCCACGGTCATGCACCGAATATCCGTAGCCCCCATGATGGACTGGACGGACCGGCATTGCCGGTACTTTCACCGTCTGCTCTCCCGCCATGCGCTGCTGTACACCGAAATGGTGACCACGGGCGCCCTCATTCATGGCGATGTGCCGCGCCATTTGCGCTTTAACGCCGAAGAGCATCCGCTGGCCCTGCAACTCGGCGGCAGCGAGCCGGCCGATCTGGCGCGCTGCGCCAAACTGGGGCAGGACTGGGGCTACGACGAAATCAACATCAACTGCGGATGCCCGTCCGAGCGGGTGCAGCGCGGCGCGTTTGGCGCCTGCCTGATGAGTGAGGCGCCGCTGGTGGCTGACTGCGTGAAGGCCATGGTGGACGCGGTAGACATCCCGGTGACGGTGAAGCACCGCATCGGCATCGACCGGCAGGAGAGCTACGCCTTTGTGCGCGATTTCGTGGGCACGGTGGCCGGGGCGGGGTGCGATGTGTTCATCGTGCACGCCCGCAATGCCTGGCTGCAGGGCCTGAGCCCCAAAGAAAACCGCGAGATTCCGCCCCTGCGCTACGAGTTGGTCTACCAGCTGAAAAAAGACTTTCCGCAGCTCACCATTGCCATCAATGGCGGAATTACTCAAACGGCTGAGGTGCTGGCCCATCTGGAACAGGTGGACGGCGTGATGCTGGGCCGCGAGGCGTACTACAACCCCTGGTGGTTGGCGCAGTGGGACAGCGCCTTCTTTGGTGACCGCGAAGCAGGTGAGGGCACAGGTCAAGGTTCGGGTACGGGTGAACCGGTCATGACCCGCGACAGCGTTGAGGCGCAGATGGTGGACTACATGGAGCGCGAGGCAGCGCACGGCACCCACTGGTACAGCGTCGCCCGCCACATGCTGGGCCTGCGCCATGGCCAGCCCGGTGCGCGGCGCTGGCGCCAGGTCTGGACCGACCATCGCCTCAAGCACCTGAGTGCCCGCGAGGTGATGGCTATCGCCCGCGAGCCAGCGCCGGTTTAATGTCAAAACGGGCGCTAGCGCCCGTCTGTATTGCGCCGGCAGCTCCTGATTTAATAGTGCATGGTCATTTTGTCGACCACGCAGGTCACGCCGGGGGTTCCCCAGGCGGCTTCCTTGGCGGTGTCGCGTTCGGTCCAGCTGCTGACATGACCGGAGAGGGTGAGGATGCTGCCGTCAATATCGACATGGATCTCTGCGGCGTCAGAGTGGGCGCGGCGTTCTAGGGCGGCTTCGATGTCGGACTTGGCGGAGGACATCTGGGTCACCGGGTTCAGAACGATCAGGTTGGAGACCCCATTCACCCCCATCAGGTAGCGCACGGCCACCGCCGCTGCCAGCTTCTGGAACTTCCACTCGGTCTCGCCGCTCAAAGTCACCCAGCCTTTTTCGACGCTGACTTTGACTTTTTTGCCCAAGGGAGCAGACATCCACTGCAAGGCATTTTGGGCCGAGGCTGCAATATCCCCGTCGCTGCGCAGCCCGCTGTAGGGCAGTTTCACGTCGATTTCTATCGCGAGGGCACGCACGCCATTGACGCGCGCGGCTGCCCGTGCGGCATGGTATTTCTCGAGGTAGGAGGTGACGTGGCCGGCTAGGGTGACGATGCCGTCGGCCACCTCGACGCCGATGTGCTCAGCCTGCACGGCGGGCTCCCAGTTCAGTTCGGCGAGCACGTCTTGTTGGCGTTGACTGTCTGTTTTCATGGTGTGTTCTTTGGACTTTGACTTCGTTGTTATTGGGTAGCGGCGGAGGA